>JBMOHR010000065.1:0-15037 GCA_049317745.1 Ignavibacteria bacterium | reverse complement strand
ACTTAACCCAACACCTCACGGCACGAGCTGACGACAGCCATGCAGCACCTGTACAAGTTCTCCTTGCGGAACACCGACTTTCATCGGTTTTAACTTGCGTTTCAAGCCTAGGTAAGGTTCTTCGCGTTGCATCGAATTAAACCACATGCTCCACTGCTTGTGCGGGCCCCCGTCAATTCCTTTGAGTTTCAACCTTGCGATCGTACTTCCCAGGTGGAATACTTAATGCGTTAGCTCAGACACTGATCCTTAAAAGGACCAACGTCTAGTATTCATCGTTTAGGGTGTGGACTACCAGGGTATCTAATCCTGTTTGCTACCCACACTTTCGTGCTTTAGCGTCAGTATTGGACCAGTAGACTGCCTTCGCCATTGGTGTTCTATCTGATATCTACGCATTTCACTGCTACACCAGATATTCCATCTACCTCTTCCAAACTCGAGACTCGCAGTATCAATGGCAGTTCCGGAGTTAAGCTCCGGGATTTCACCACTGACTTACGAATCCGCCTGAGCACCCTTTACACCCAGTAAATCCGGACAACGCTTGCCCCCTACGTATTACCGCGGCTGCTGGCACGTAGTTAGCCGGGGCTTACTTCAAGAGTACAATCACATTAGGATATACCTAACTATTTTTCCTCTTTTACAGAAGTTTACAGGCCAAAGGCCATTCATCCTTCACGCGGCGTTGCTGCTTCAGCCTTTCGGCCATTGAGCAATATTCCTTACTGCTGCCTCCCGTAGGAGTCTGGACCGTGTCTCAGTTCCAGTGTGGCTGATCATCCTCTCAGACCAGCTATCCATCGTTGCCTTGGTAGGCCGTTACTCTACCAACTAGCTAATGGACCGCAGGCTCATCTTCAGGCGCTTGTACTTTAACAACTGTCTCCATGCGGAGCCGCTGCATTATCTGATATTAGCCCGTCTTTCGACGAGTTGTGTCAGTCCTAAAGGTAGATTGCCTACGTGTTACTCACCCGTGCGCCACTCCCCTTGGAATATTGCTACTCCAAAAGTCGTTGACTTGCATGTATTAAGCACGCCGCCAGCGTTCGTCCTGAGCCAGGATCAAACTCTCCGTAGTAAATCAAACTTATGATTTAACTACCGTTTAATCCTAATCGCACATTTTGTTTACTCTTTGTGTTATTAACTTTGGGCTCGATTATTTTAAAGAACAAATTATTCATTTAAGAACATCTACAAAGATAGAGACTTTATTTTCAAAAGTCAATACATTAATTAGGTTTTAATTAGATTATGTAAGAATTTCTAAATGATTTACAAATATAATGTCTTTTTATTAAAATGTCAATATAGTTCTCAATACTTTTTAATCACTCAACCCTCTGTATTACTTAACACTAAATACATTCTTAATAAGTAGAATCACCTTTAGCTTATACAAGATTAACAGAGTGCCCTGAATCCCCTGTTTTAAAGGATTTACAGAGTACTATGATATTATTACTTCCTGTCTCTGTATGTTTAAACAATCTCTTTGCTGTTAAAGATTCCAAAATAATGTTAAGAATTTTCTTAAAAAGAGTAGCTGATAATGCTTGAAATCCGGTAATACAATTTTTAGAAACTATAATAAATATGTTATTTTATTATTAATTCTAAGTAAATTATAAGTGAGTTTTGAGGTTCCCTTATCTTGGCCACTGATTGGCCTATGATTAGTCTCTGATTAATTCTATTGGATTGTAATGTATGACTTAGTGTAAATTATTATATTTAAAGGATTTATCGTGTCTAAAGAACGGAAAGTCATTTTTTTCAGGATTTTGAAGTTATGTAACCAGAGATTATATTAGTATATAATCTTTATTCTCTATTTCTGTCTTAAGTTTTCTTTTCATTAAATCTGACATTGCCTTATTTGCCGATACATTCTTGAATAACATATCGTATACCTTATGCGTTATCGGTAATTCTATCTTAAACTTCCTTGATAATTCAAACGCTGATTTCGTTGTCGCAACACCCTCTGCAACCATCTTCATGTCATTCAGTATTGCCTTAAGCTTCTCGCCTTTGCCTATGCGCTCTCCAACGTACCTGTTCCTTGAATGCTTAGATGAACACGTAACTATTAAATCACCTATTCCCGCTAGCCCGAAGAAAGTTTCCCTCTTAGCTCCTAACAATATGCCCAGACGCATTATTTCTCTCATCCCCCTTGTCATCAATGCTGCCTTTGTATTGTCTCCGTAGCCCGCTCCGTCTGATATACCCGCAGCAATAGCTATAACGTTCTTTAAGGCGCCTGCTAATTCAGTCCCGATTAAATCATTGTTGGAATAAACGCGGAAGTAATTATTCGAAAATACTCCTGATAAATGTTTCGCTAATTTAATATCCGTCGAAGCACACGTTACAGTCGTAGGTATTTTCCTCGATACTTCTTCGGCGTGCGAAGGCCCTGAAATACAGGCAAGTTTGCTCTTTCTTACCTTAAACACATCACCAAGTATATCAGACACAAGTAAATACGTACCGTTTTCAATTCCCTTCGATGCACTCATAATAACCTTGTCGCGTAAATCAAACCCTTTAAACTCTCCAAAACTCGGTCTGATATACTGAGTCGGTACAACAAATAGAAGTATCTCGCTCTCGCTTAATGCCTCTTCAGTATTGCTCGTTATCTTAATGTTCTTTGGAATCTTTACTTTAGGAAGATAATAAAAGTTCTCTCTGTACTCTTTCAATGTCTCTGCATACTCTTTATTATACTCCCATAGAGTTGTTTTATGACCATTCTTCGATAATAAAATGGCGAGTGTTGTTCCCCACCCGCCAGCGCCTAAAACTGATATTTTCAATGTTATGTTATTTTTTTCCTAAAGGTGCTTTTATGTAAAAGAATCTTATCTTCCAGAGTTTTTCAAACCTGTTTTCATCTCCGTACAAAAGTCTCTTAATATTTGCCCTGTGATTGTATATCAGAAATATCGAAACCGCCATACTGAAAAACAATAAAGTCTTGTAACCGTCAATTTCTACTTTAAATAAATGCTCTCTTAAAAACATTGTTACAGGGAATACGAATGAGGCTGCAATAGAACCCAGCGACACATATCCCGATGATAACAGTATTAATATAAAGAATCCTGCACTTACCGATGTTTCAACTGGAGAAAGCGAGATAAGCATCCCTAAAGCCGTGTTAATGCCCTTGCCGCCCTTAAAACCTGCAAATACAGAAAACGTATGCCCTATTACAGCAGAAACACCCGCAATAATCTTAACAAGCGTTATGTCATCAAAAGGTGTCATGTTGCTGAACGGAAGGTTATCGTACATAAGGTTTGCAAGTACCAATACTACAAACAGACCTTTACCAATGTCAAGAATCTGTACAAGTATTCCGTAAGGAATACCCAGAGTCCTGAACGCATTAGTTGAACCCAGATTACCACTGCCGTATTTGCGGATGTCTTTTCCTTTAAACAACTGACCAACAATCAAAGCAAAAGGAATAGCTCCGACCAGATAACTCGATATTATAAGTAGTACAAGATATAACATTTATTATTATAAATTCTATTTTTATAAAAGAATAAAATCAGAAACTAATTACAAGTCAACTTTTTACCTCATTTAAAAAAAGGCTATTTTTGACCCAGCATCTCTTTTCGCATTTTAATAAAATTCTTCACAAAATTTTCATCTACTTCAAACACCTGATTCACACCGGATACCTGCATTAAGAACTTCTTCGATGCTTCATCACCATACCTTATAAACCTGAACTCGGTTTCTTTTCCCCAGTTTACTTTAGCCCCGTACAAAGATTTTGCATCAGCTGATAAAGTCGTATCTCTGAAGTTCTGTGTATTAAAGTTTTGAAGCATATTAAGAACTCCCTCAAATACTGCACTTGAGACAGAATCCTTACCTATGTATGATTTTCCGGTTGTATCCTGTGTAACAGTGTATTTCTCTGAGTCAGTATAAAAGTCTATCGACTTGATAGCATTCCTTGGAATTGATAAAACCGCTTTGTCTCTCCATTCACTCAGATCAAACTTTACAAAATTGTTATAAAGTAACTCTTCTGCAAGATAAATCTCGTTCGCATCAGGTTTCTTTATGTATGTTTGTGATGCACCTGTTGAAGCATTTCCAATAATAATTATACCCGACAAAGTTCCGTTTTGAAATACACTTAATTTTGTTACATTTGTATCGTTGAATCCGAAAAAACTCTTGTTGTTTGGATTGTCTGATACAATGCTTGAAATCTTATAACTTTTCAGGTTCGACACAGCACTTGCAATAAACTGCTGATTTGCTGTATAAAGAACAGGAGCAGTTACATTCCACAAGTTCCCTCTTTTCTCCATAGTAACCTTCTTGCCGTTTCTTTCAATTTCAAGTTTATCAACTGTAACTGAATCTACTGTGAACAACTTCTCAGGAAGCTTTAATGTTTTCTTTTCTCCTGATGTGTCACGCATTACAAAATACGATATCGCTACAAGAGCAACTAAAATAAGCCCGTATATATATATGTTATTTTTATTCTTCATGTCTGATTACTTTGATTGTAATAATTTCTTTTTCGCTTTTCTTCTGTTCCAGATAAATAGTCCTACCAGTAAAACCGATACAGGAGGGAATATTAAATTGAAATACTTTATAAATTTCTTGGTTGCATCAGACACTTCTTCTATCGGTGCATCCGATGTATCTTTGCTTCTGATCTGAGCCAGACCTGCATCGTCTGATAAATAATCGACTAAGTTTACAAAGAACGTTATATTATCTTTTGGAGGTCTTTGTTCTTCATTGGCAAGGTCAGCATCACCGATCAATACTACCTTTGATGGTTTCTGTGATGCATTTAATTGTGTTCCAAGAAATTCCTTAACTCCCTTGGCTGTGTCCTTTGGAACAGGTTTACCTGCGTAAAAGCTGTTAAAGTTACCTTCATACAATGCTCCAACTACCATTGGCTTAGAACTAAACAACGAATCAAATCCACTCTTCTTCAGGTTTTGAAACTGCTCTACGTTCAGGATAAAAAATCCTTCTGCCTTACCAGATTTTTCAGATGTAGTTAATAATGGTGTAACTTTTAATCCTTTACCGTTTGCCGCATTCAGATCTATGGAACTGACAAATGATGTTACCACTGACTTAATGTTTTTTAATGCTGCTATTTCCTGAGTTATATTCGTAATGTTCGGGAAGTAAGGATAGTTTATTGAAATCGGAATCCCTATCTGTGACTGTACCTGAACCTGTGAACATTGCGCATCTCTTACTAAATCACCGTTTAAAACTAATCCATAACTCAATAACATATCATCGAGATTGTTTTTAACTACATCACCGATAACAATCTGCTGCTGAAAGTTTGGAACAACTTTATTAAGCATGAAAGCAACATTGCCGCCCTGCATTATATACTGGTCTATCAAAAACTTCTGCCATTCAGGTATTTCAGATTTTGGTCCCAGTATAATTAATGTTGTCAGGTCAGATGGAATGACTCTTGTGTTCATAATATCAACTTTTACAACTTCGTACTGCGCAGACAATATATTGTTAATGTTTGCAAATTTTGATAAATCATACTCGCCGTTTCCTGCTAAGTACCCAACCTTCTTCTTCTTTTCGGTTGATAATTTCTTTATTGCACTTGTAAGATCATACTCAAGATTCGACGCAGTCTGTATTACTGGCAGCACTTCCTGTTTCCCCTGGTAAAGAATTGCCATACCAAGATATGTTTTCTTCACTTCAAGCTTATCATTATCAATCACCTGTATCTGTACTGGCTGAATGCCGTACTTCTGTGCTTCCTTCTGCATATCACCGTTCTCTTCTTCTCCGGTTGGATTGAATATCTCAAAGTTCAGATTGCCGTTCGAATAAGACCTGAAATCATTAAGTATATCCTGAACATTCCTTCTCAGAGTATTGTACGGAGCTGGAAGATTATCACTGAAGAATGCCTTGATAACTATCTTGTCCTGTATATTTCCGACTATTTCCTTACTAACCGGTGACAAGGTATAAGACTTATTTTTGGTTAAATCAACTCTGGTAAATATCCTGCTCGCAATAATATTTACCGCAATAATAATTCCTATTATTATCGCTAACTTTATTAATGTATCTTTTTTTAAATCTTTTCTGTTCATTTCTAATTTAAAATTTTATAATTACCATTTACGGCTTTCTAATGACGTTTTTGTTAATAACAATAATACTGTTATACCGCTGAAATAATAGATAATGTCTTTTGTATCTATAACACCTCTTGAAATACTTCCAAAATGATAATCACTGCTGATGTATTCCAGAGTCGAAACTAACGGAGTCGGTACAAACATTAAAATTTTGTTAAGCATGAATAATATAAATATTATCAGAAAACTTATTATAAATGCTACAACCTGATTTTCTGTTAATGACGACGCTAAAAGCCCTACTCCAATGTAGATTCCTGACATTAAAATAAGACCTATGTAAGCACTGATCACGGATCCAAGGTCTAAAGGTCCTAAGAATTTCAGACTTATTACATATACCAGCGTTGGTGCAAGTGTTATCGCTGTCATTGCAAGTGTTGATAAAAATTTACCAAGTACTATATCAAAATCCGATAAAGGTTTTGTTAATAGCAGTTCTATAGTTCCCGATTTTTTCTCTTCTGAAAATGTCCTCATTGAAATTGCAGGTATGAAGAAGAGCAGTATAAATGGCACTATATCAAAAACTCCTCTCATTGTTACTACACCGGAGATAAATAAACTACTCGTAAAAAACCAGCCCGTTATTATAAGGAATACAACCATTATAATGTATGCTACGGGTGAAGTAAAATACGATTTTAATTCCTTTTTAAATATTGTTATACTGTTATTCATTATGTTTAAGTTGTTAATTTTCTGAATATATCTTCAAGAGATGTTTCTTCCTGATGAAGTTCAAGTAGAACCATATCCATCGATACTATCTTTCTGAATATTTCTTCCCTTACGTCAGTTCCCTTTGTTGCAGAGATGTCAAGCATCCACGATGTATCCGTATCGCCTGTCACCCTCACTTTATCAATGCTCTTTATTGACTGTAGTGCATCGATAATCTTTTCTCTTCCGAAACGTGCATCCTTCTTAAGATAAAGTTTAATCGATAACTGTCCCTGAAAACTTCTCTGCAGTGAGTCAGTCGTTCCGTCAGCAACTATTTCACCATTGTTAATGATGATAACCCTGTCGCAGGTGGCCTGTACCTCCTGAAGAATGTGTGTTGAAAGCATTAATGTTTTATGCTTTCCGAAATCTTTAATCAGTTTTCTGATTTCAATTATCTGGTTAGGGTCTAAACCTGAAGTAGGCTCATCGAGTAAAAGTACATCTGGGTTATGTATCATTGCCTGTGCAAGTCCAACCCTCTGTTTGTATCCTTTAGAAAGCTCTCCGATGTCTTTATGCTTAACATCATCCAGACCGCATACTTTAACCATTTTCTTTACTGCTTCAGGAATTTCTGCCTTTGGTACTGACTGTAATTCCGCGGCATAGTTTAAATAGTCAATGACATTCATATCATTGTACAGCGGATTTTGTTCAGGAAGATATCCTATCTTCTTCCTTACTTCAATCGGTGCTTCAGTTGTATCGATATCATTCACTTTGATAACACCTTCATTAGGTGTTAAATAAGTTGTAATCATCTTCATCGTTGTTGATTTTCCGGCACCGTTTGGTCCTAAAAATCCTACAACTTCACCCGATTTAATCTCGAACGAAATATTTTTTACGGCTTGCTGCGTGCCGTAATACTTACTTAGATTTTCTACTTTAATTGACATATTTAATTTTTATTGACCGTAAATTTAATTTTCTTATTAAAATTTTTCAAACCAAAATCACATCTTGTTTGAGTAGTTCTTTTCAAAGTAATTCAGGTATTCACCCTTCATAATCCTTCTCCACCAGTTCTCATTTTCCATATACCACTTAATCGTTTTCTCTATTCCGCCGTCGAACTGATACTTCGGTGCCCATCCAAGTTCACTCATTATCTTGCTCGAATCTATTGCATACCTTCTGTCGTGTCCGGGTCTGTCCTTTACATACGTTATGTGGTCTTCTCCCTTGCCGAGCAGTTTCAGTATTATCTTTACTATATCTATATTGTACCATTCATTGTTGCCGCCGATATTATACACATCACCAATCTTTCCTCTGTGAAGTACTTCCGTTATTGCAGAACAGTGGTCTTCCACGTATAACCAGTCTCGAACGTTCTTACCGTCTCCGTAAACAGGAAGCTTCTGACCGTCAACTGCCTTCGCAATCATAAGCGGAATTAATTTCTCGGGAAACTGATAAGGTCCGTAATTATTCGAACACCTTGTAGTCAGAACCGGCATTTTAAAAGTATGGAAATATGCATTCACGAGTAAATCTGCCGATGCCTTCGAAGCTGAATACGGACTGTTAGTCGTTATCGGTGTCTTTTCAGTAAACAGCAGTTCTGGTTTGTCATCAGGAAGCGAACCGTAAACTTCATCTGTTGAAACCTGCAGATACTTTTCTATCCCCAGCTTCCTTGCTGCTTCAAGAAGAACCTGTGTGCCTATTACGTTAGTGACTATAAATTCTTTCGGGCCGAGAATACTCCTGTCAACGTGCGACTCAGCCGCAAAGTTTACAATCGTATCAATCTTATTATCAGTAATCGCCTTTTCAACATCTTTCTCTTCGCATATATCCCCCTTGAAGAATGTATAACGCGGGTCTTTCTCAATGTCCGTAAGGTTTTCGAGGTTTCCTGCATACGTAAGTTTGTCAAAATTGATTACGTTGTAATCATAATTCTGCAAAAGATACTTTACAAAATTACTTCCTATAAATCCGGCACCTCCTGTTACTAAAATATTTTTCATTTATACCTGAATAATTCTTTAATCAATAAATAAGCCTACAAAAACCCCGAACTTAACCATAAAGCCGTCTGCTTTAATACCAGATGGGAAGTTATTTACTTCAATTAAGTCGTCAAGCTTCCATTTGGAGTTTATAGTTAAAAGATATCCTGCATCGAGTTTAAAGTACAAAAACTTTGCTGCGTGAAACCCAAGCCCTGCCTGAGGAACTATTGAATATGATGTGTTTTTAAACGTTAATGAATTGTGACCGCTTGAATTAGTATCGTTTAAATAGTGATTTATGTTCCACTCCTTAAACGAGTTCGCATAGTTCACAAGCTTCAGGTTTGTAGAACCAACACCAACCATACCGCCGATAGTGTAATCGAATTTCTTTCCGAGCTTCTGCGTATATTCTACTGTAAGTGCATTCGTTGAAAAAGAAAACTCAGCTATCTTTGAATTTGTTGTGAACGTTGCACTCTTGTTTTCTGTGTATCCGTATCCGGTGTAACCAATCCTTAGTCCTTTAACCACAGGCAAATCTATAAACACAGAACCGCCTGATGCAAATACTCCGCTCTTTGATAATTCCGGAATACCCACCTTAATTAACTCGTTATTCAAGTCCGTCATTGATGGAACATTCCAGCCGAAAACAGGTCCTGCCGCAATCGAGAACTTATTGAACATCTGCGAATACGAATTACTGTATATCAGTAATACGAATAGAACCAAAAATATCTTTTTCATCTATTTACTATTAATTTAACCAACAAAGTACGCATTTTTGACCGATTTTAAAAGTCCTTTATAGCTTTATACCTTAAGTACTGTTTTAATCTTTTTTCACCACTAAGACACTAAGAACACTTAGAAAACTTATATTTTGAAAATTCTTCTGAACTTTATCTCTTTGTTGTAAATCTCTATTCTCTATCTCTTAACCTAAATAATCTTACTTATCTTTTAGCTCTGTGTGCTCTCGTGGTGAAGTTCTCTTTCTTTTTGCCTGAATCAATCTTTTCTCTGTGGTCTCCGTGAAGCCTCCGTGCTCTCCGTGAACCTACTATAGTAATACCAATCCTAAAACATCGCATTTATCCCTATCGACGGCAGCACTCCAATACTCTCCCTCTTGTCAATTGTCCTCGTGAATTCATTCCATCTGTATCCCGATACATTCTTCTTGCCCGTGATGTTCTGAATATCAATATATGTATTCAGAGTCCATTTCGCAAAATTCCATTTCTTCTCAACTCTCACATCAATCGAATAATAATCAGGAAGTCTTGCACTGTTGTATTCCGATACCAGCTGAGTTCCGTCAACAGGGTTTATAGGCGTATATGGTCTTCCGCCTGCAAACCTGACTTTTCCTGCAAGAGTCCAGTTCTTTGAAAACTGATACCCGCCGAATGCTGTTGCAAGTATCTTATTATCAAAATCACTGTCACGTTCTATTCCGTCCAGCGATTTGTACTTAGCATTGAACAGCGAAAGGTTTATGTTAAAGTAATAATTGTTCGAAAGTGTCTTCTGTACGAAAAACTCCACTCCCTTCGAATAGCCCGTCCCCGCTGATACAAGCGGCTCTAACCCGAAATCATTCTCGTTTTCAAAATTCCCGCCGTTGTTTGCAAGTATAAAATACGTACGCTCAGTACTCACGGGATATTTATCATACTTCTTGTAATAAACTTCAACACTGGCTTTCAGGTCAGGCATAAAAATATATTCCAGTCCTGCAATGTAATGGTCAGCACGTATATCCTCAAGGTTCTTATTAACAGGATTGGAAATCAGCCATATGTAAGATGGTGTCTGATAAAATATTCCGTAACTTAAATTCAGATAAAAGTCGTGCAGTAATGTCACCTGTGCAGATGCACGCGGTGAGAGATATCCTTTCTTATTTATAAAATCGAAGTAATCGTATCTCAGTCCGACATTCACCTTGAACCTGTTCGCAAAGAACTGTGTCCACTGTGCAAATGCCGATGCCTTGTATGTATATTCATTGTCGTTTAAATCCACTGCACCAAGCACATACTTGTTTCCCGTTCCCGGGTTTATGTAGTTTATCGTATCAATATCTTTCTTAATCTCATTCTTAAAGTTAACAAGCTTTCCTTCAAAGCCTGCCGTAAGTTGTCCCGTCTTCATTGCCTGCAGATAGTATTCACCCTTTAAACTCGTCTCGCCTTCTTTCGATTTATTCGTAAAGTAAACATTTCCGTTAACATCTGTTCCAGTGTAATTATAATTCGTGTAAGTCCTTGTGATGTTGAATAGCGAATAAGCCTTGCCTGATAATAATGACTTCCACTCTGCACCAACAACATACCCTGTCTGGTCGTTATCAAGTATAACGGAATTATCCTGCTTCTTCTTTTCGTCTGTATTGTTAAACTTCACCCTGTCCAGATTACTGATAAAGTTTAATGTAAGTGTATTATTCTTGTTTAAATCATATACACCTTTTCCCTGAAGTGAGTAGTACTCAGGTACAAAACCAAACCCTGCCGCATTAAATATAAAATCCAGATAACTTCTTCTTGCTGAAACCAGCCACGAACCTTTCTTCTTTGAGCCCAAAGGTCCTTCAAAAACAGCACCAAATCCTGTTGCCGATAAGTTCAGGTCACCCATAAACTTTATCCTGCTTCCCTCGCGCTGTTTGATTTCCAGTACTGATGAAAGTTTATCGCCGTACTTTGCTGAAAAACCGCCAGTTATGAAATTCACTTCGCGTATAAAACTCAAATCTATGATGCTCGTAGGTCCGCCGGTAGCGCCCTGCGAACCAAAGTGATTTATATTAGGAACAAAGGCGTTATCAACAACGAAAAGGTTTTCCGATGGTGAACCGCCGCGAACAATCAAATCATTTCTGCCGTCATTCACAAATGAAACACCCGGCAAAGTCTGTACAACTCGACCCACATCTTCAAAACCTCCTGGTGTCGTGCGGATTTCCTGTGAACTTAAATTCTTGAACGAAGTCGAAATATCTCCCGGCTTCGTGAACCTCTCATCTTCAACAACAATCTCATCAACAGCAAGTATATCAAGTTCCGCCCTGACATCCGTAATAACTCCTGAATTTACCACCACATTATCTACTACATACATCTGATATCCAATTGTAGAATACCTCAGCGAATATCTGCCCGCAGGAACTGACTCCAGATAATAAAATCCATTATCATCAGAACCGGCCTTCAGACCAATGCCGATAACCTCAATAACCGCCCCTATAACGGGCTGTTGATTCATTTTATCAACAATTTTACCCGAAATTCCCCCTTTTTCCTGTGAAAACAGGTTTGACGTAAGCCCCAAAATTACAGTCAAAACCACTAATAAATATCTCATTTTCATTATATTTTAATTAATTCACTATATAAAATGGAAATTTCGCGTGAATAGTTCCACTGTATAACATAAAAATAACCACTAACTTACACTAATTTATACGTTGAGTTTATTAATCAAAATCCATATAATTATGATACTAAACTAAATCAGAATTATGAAACCACTCACACTGATTATTGTATTTACAGCATTTCTATTTGCATTCACTGGCTGCGGTGAGAAAAAAACCACAGAGTTAAAACCCGGTTATGATAAAGCTGAACTTACTATGCTTCTACCGGTAATGGAGCGTACTTACGACACTTCCGACATAGGCGGATTTAAAACACCTGAACCGAAAAACATTAAGCGTGTATTCCGTTCGAAAGTTTCACCGCTTATGAACAGGTTTGACGTTTGGCTGACGGAAGATAAAAAAGCTATACTCGCAATCAGAGGTTCAATTGTCGATACTGCTGCATTGAGTTTCACCGCTGCGTTCTACGTTCCTATGGTTCCGGCAATCGGAAAGATAAAAATGTCTGACACCAAAACGTTTGAATATAAAGTTGCCGAACTCAAGGAAGCCGGAGTTCACCTCGGAATGCTCCTTGCATTAGGACATATATCCGATGAACTTCTCGAGCAGATAAAGAAGCAGTACGCCGACGGTATCCGTGACTTTATTATTCTCGGGCACAGTCAGGGAAGCGGTATCGGATTCCTCGCTACGTCATACATTCGTTATCTGCAAAAAGATGGAAAACTTCCTGCGGATTTCAGACTTAAAACGTACAACTTAGCAGCACCGAAAACAGGAAATGTGCAGTACGCATACGATTACGAAAAGATTACAATGGGCGGCTGGGCAATGTCTGTCAATAACGTACTCGACTGGGTACCCAGCATTGGCGTGACACTTCAGGCTGCACAGGATTTCCCAAAGATAAGTCCGTTCCTTAATCTTAAAGGATTTTTTACCGATGTGAATTACAAACCTGGTGCAAAGTTTGACGAAACTGCAAAGAAGTTTCTTGCCTTAGTCCCCAACGCAGGCGATGAACTTGGAAAGATGATACACGAAAACGTCTATCCGAAAGTACTGAATGCAATGCCCGGTTATGTTGAGCCTGAACTTTTAAAGACAACAGATTTCGAAAGAGCAGGACTGAACATCCCGATGGTACCGAATGCTGATTATTACAAACTTTTCCCGAATGATCCTGCTAAGTCTCAGGTCTGGGAAAATCACTCGGTCTATCCGTATTATGTTTTGGTGACCACGAATTGAGAGCGGTAATGATGTGATGAAGAGATGAGGTATTGAAGAATTTAAATAAAAGGATGACAGTCGAGGATAAGGACGGTCATCCTTTTTTTGTATTAAAACAAAACACAGGATTACTGTTTACGATTATTCTTTTTGAGAAATTTAGTTAAAAGTGATATTGGAGTTTTGTGTGTTTCTTCGGTATCATCAGAATAATCATAATTCTTTTGTGCTTTGGGTCTATAGTAGACAAACGTTTTGCCGTTAATTTGTTTAAATACATAGTCTCCGAGTCTTCCGGAGAGTTTTTCGAATAATGGATCTCTTATTATTGCCATTTTCTTTTAAATGTTAAATTATAAATTTTAAATGTTTATTTACAAATATTAAATTATAAAGTTTCATCTGCGTGCCTTGCAATGGAGAAGGTGGAGATTTCGTTTATAATGTTGCCATCTTTGTCCATTGATACGAAACCGAAGAAGAGCTCACACGATTTGTACATATTGAGAACAGATTGATCTTGTTCAGAGAATTCGATATCCAAGACATATTCATCATCAGGTTTAACTTTTTCGGTATTAGTGATAACAGGAACAAATTTGATATTATCCAGACCACGTTCAATTGCACCGCTAAGGCAGATAACACCGGCTGCCATAATACGGTTATCGATTTTGTAATCGCGAACGATGCCGAGTAAATCGGGTTTTAATTCAATTGAAATAATACCGTGGTCGAAGCAAAATCCGTATTCAGAGAAATCCAGGGGATATGAATTCGGTGTTAATTTGGGAATACCTTGAAAACTTTCAACACCGATGATGGGATAGTTTGCTTTTGCGATTGCGTTAAAGGTATTCATTTTTCCGACAGTTACATCCTTCCAGAATACTTTAAAGACATCTAATTGATTAATGCATTTAGAGAGTTTGCAGTTGATAGCGAACTTTCTCATTTTAGCCAGTTCGGAAGGGCTGTAAGAGTTTTTGTTTCGTGCGAGAGGTTTTCTGCTGATGATAGTTTTGCCGTATCTTTGACTGAAGACAAAGTCGCCGACTTTACCGCGCGGTGTACCGAATGTAGAGTTTAATAGTGTTGCCATAATTTATTTAAAATTTGAAATTTGAAATTGTAAATTTGTTTATTAAAAAAGATGATAACATAAAGTAACCACTCCCAAGCAGAGGTCCAAAAGCGAACGCTTCGCGATTGGGAAGGAGAGATAAAAGCAAACCCACCCCGTCTTCCCGTTCTGAAGAGCGAACGGGAAGCCACCCCTCCGAGGAGGGGAATCCAGAGCAGGTTGTTTCCGTTCCCGATGAATCGGGACGCAAAGAACGCGCTGACGGAACTACGGGATTTGTAAGTGGATACTATGCAAGAGAGGATATTGAGGAGAACCGATGGCGGGCTAATCCGATTAACGAGTTTGGTTTTGAGGGAATGAGCCGCGAAGGGATTCCTCTTTTGACTGTTTGTGATGTATTCAGATTGCATAGTAT
>JBMOHR010000064.1:0-15093 GCA_049317745.1 Ignavibacteria bacterium | reverse complement strand
ATGATATTCAGATTAAACAAATAAATTAAATCATTATGCGATATATTAAATCATTGTTAATAATATTATTAGTAGTTGCCGTTACTTCGTGCTCGAAATCACCTGTGACTCTATTCGTAAACGGTAAAATCTATTCCCTCGATGCGAATAATACAGTTTATGAGGCAATGGCTGTGAGAGACGGTAAGATTCTTGAAATAGGAACTACTGCAAAGATTAAAGAGAAATTCGATACGAAAGATGTGGTTGACCTCAGTGGTAAGACTGTAATTCCGGGATTTACTGATATGGAAGGTTCACTCGTGGAATTTGCCAGAAACCTTAATTTCATAAACTTTTCAAACGTAAAGTCCATTGAGGAAGCTCAGAAAATTATCTCAGAAAATGCCAAGGCAAAGAAAGAAGGTAGCTGGGTTGTCGGGTATGCGCTTAATGAGTTAAACTTCAAAGAAGAAGAACTGCTTAAAATAGATAAAAGTATACTTGATGCAGCCGCTCCTAACCATAATGTTTATATAGTAAATGTTACAGGCGATATGGTGTGGACTAACTCAAAATTACTCCAGACTCTCCAGATTACAAACCTTACACCAAACCCAAAAGATGGCGAAATTGAGAAGAACGAAAAGGGTGAGTTGACGGGTTTGTTATTCGATAAAGCAGTTAATTTAGTTAAGGAAAAGTCACCTGAAATATCAAAAGAGGATTTAACGGGTTCGCTTCAGATTGCTACTCTTGAACTCGCAAAATACGGTATCACGGAAGTTCACGATCGAACAGTAAACAAGGAATCAATAAGCTTATTCAAGCAGATTATTGACAGTAATAAACTGGCAGTAAAGATGTACGGAATTTTAAGCGCCGGTGACGAAACATTCGAAGAGTATTTAAGTAAGGGTATAGAGGTTAACTATAAAGATTATCTGACGGTTAGAGCCGTTTCTATAGACTATGACGGAGCATTGAACCTTCAGGCAGCTTCTATGAATGATAAGTACAAAATTGATACAAGGAATACATTCCTTTACGCAACAGATGAAGAAATTGAAACTGCTTACAAGAAAGCACTCGATAAAGGTTTTCAATTCTATATTAAATCAGTAGGTGATAAAGCTGTTACGAATAACCTGAACGTAATAGAAAAAGTCTTAAAGGAAAAGAATCCTAAAGACCACAGAACAGTTCTTGAATACATTGAGTTTATTTCGCCGAATGATGTAAACAGACTCGGCGCATTAAAGATTATTCCTTCCGTGCGTCCTGAGGAAACAATGTCTAATATCGAAATACTCAAAGACTTTATTCCTGAAACCAATTCAAACAACGTTGGTATGTGGAATGCAATGCTGCAGAGCACAAAGTATATTACTGCAGGTTCTAATTTCCCATACAGCAATTATATAAGCCCGCTTACTTTGATTCATTTGCTCGTTAACAGACAGCCATTGGACACAAATTTAAGTAACATTCCAAATCTTAATCAGAAATTATCTGTACTCGACGCTATAAAGGCATTTACTGTCTATGCAGCTTATTCAAGTTTCCAGGAAGGCACAAAGGGAACACTCGAAAAGGATAAATATGCAGACTTTGTAGTGCTCTCTGACGATATATTTACATTTGACGCAAAGAAGATTAAAGATATTAAAGTATTAAGAACAGTTGTAAACGGAAAGATAGTTTTCGGTAAATAGTTAATGAGTGAAAAACTTACAACTCTGCTTGAGATTCTTAACTACTCGGCTAACCTGCTGAAGGAAAAGAATATCAGCGAACCAAGACTCAATGCTGAACTGCTTATGGCAGATGCACTTAAATGCAAACGGCTGGACCTGTACCTGGAGTTCGATAAACCCTTGCAGAAGAGCGAAACAGAGATGTTTAAAAACCATCTGAGAAGACGTCTGAACAATGAGCCCGTGCAGTACATCACAGGGAAGACTAACTTCTACGGATACGATATTATGGTAGATAAATCTGTGCTTATACCAAGACCCGATACAGAAGTACTCGTAGAGAATCTGCTTAAGGATATAAAGGAATCAGGATTGCAGGAAGTATATATACTTGAAGTAGGAATCGGCTCAGGATGTATAGCAATTGCAGTTTGCAAAGAACTTGAGAAACTTAATGTAAAGTATAAGTATAAAGGCATAGATATTTCAGAGACTGCTATTGATTTATGCAGGAAGAATGCAGAACTAAACAGCGTAATTGATCTAGATATTGAGAAGAGTGACTTTATGGGACTTACTGAAATGAATTATGATTTTGTAGTATCGAATCCTCCGTACATTCCTCTGAACGAATACGATGAACTCGATACTGAAGTGAGAGACTATGAACCAAAACTTGCTTTGACTGATAATACAGACGGACTTACATTCTATAAAAAGTTTATCAGTATGTTTAATGATGGAAGCGCAAAGTATTACCTTGAAATCGCATACAATGCAAAGCCCGCACTGGAAAAGATGCTGAAGGAATACAATATAGAGAAGTTCAGGTTCATTAAGGATTACAACAATAACTACAGAATTTTAATAATGGAGAAATGATAGCAGTAATCCAAAGATGCAAAAGTGCTTCGGTAGAGATTGAAGAAAAGATTCATAACGAAATCGGAAACGGACTACTTGTTCTGCTCGGTATTAAAAAGGGTGACGATGAATCCAACACACATAAACTATCTCAGAAGATACTCGATTTAAGAATATTCGACGATGATAAAGGCGTGATGAACCTAAACGTTAAAGATATTAAAGGTGAACTGCTTATTATATCTCAGTTTACACTCTGTGCCGATAACGGCAAGAGCGGCAACAGACCAAGTTACATAAACGCAGAAGTGCCCGAAAAGTCTGACCCTATGTATCAGTATTTCCTTAAACACACAAGAGAGAACTATGCAGAGGATAAAGTTAAGGACGGTATATTCGGCGCGGATATGCAGGTGAAGTTAATTAACGACGGTCCGGTAACAATAATATTAGACAAATGAAGAACGTAACGATAATCGGCGTAGGTAAAGTCGGCTCTGCACTCGCAATCGAACTTAGTGCAGCAGGTTTCAATATCGTTACATTGATTGATAAGAACCTTCCAAGACTCAGAAAGATAAAGTCAAAGTGCAGATGTAAAGACGTACGTGCTTCCTTAAAAGAAGATGTGATAGGTAAGTCAGACGTAATAATCATCTGCCTGAAGGATGACAACATTCAGAAGTACATTACGGAAATAAGTAAGTTTAATTTTAAAGGCAAGATAATCCTTCATACAAGCGGTCTCTTGACCTCTGACATATTTAAACCTCTGAAAGTTGCTGGGGTTAACATCGGTTCATTCCATCCCGCACAGACATTCTCGAAGTTATCTCTCACAAACAATAAACTTCTTACTGGAATATACTTCGGAATCGAAGGCGGTAAGAATTCAATTTGCTTCATAAAGAAAGCAGCAGCGAAGTTAAAATCAGGATACGTAATTATTCCAAAGAATAAAAAAGCATTATACCATTTAAGTTGTGTGGTGTCTTCAAACTTCCTGATTGCCAATTTCTATCTGCTGAAGATGTTCTCAAAGTCTCTGAAGTTAACTGAGAGTAAGTTTCTTGAAATACTTAAACCGCTATTCTACAACACAGCAAAGAACATACACAGCATCGGCGTTTCTGACTCTCTGACGGGTCCTGTCTCAAGAGGGGATACAAACACAATAAATTCACACTTGAACTTATTGCATGGAAAATATCCAAAATATGTTCAATATTATAAAGCTACTTCAATGCTCCTGACGGAAGTTGCAGGTATTAAAAACAAAGATATTAATTTTAAGAAGATTTCGGAATTATTAAAGAATGAATAGTCTCAAAGTATTAACAATATTGCTGCTCTTATCTTTTGCCGCATCTTTTGCTTATTCGCAGGATGAAAATAACGAACCAAAGCAGGAGATTACTAAAGATACAACAATAAAGGTTTATACTTCTTCAAACCCAAAACCTGCAGGAATATTTATTGCCCCGTTGCTGGGGTTTGATGTCCCGATGAGTGAACTCCGAAATAATTCAAAGTATTCAGTGTCTTATGGTATCAAACTTGAATATGCTTCCATTTCAATATACCCTATAGTTGTTTTTGGTAAAGTAGAGTTTCAGAAGTATCCGGGAAGCGATGCATTCAGGACTGCGAACCTTCTCAATTCAATGGAAACCAAGGTTACTTCATTCGGAGGGGGTGTATATATTCTGCTTAACAAATACCTTAAATCAAATTTCACTATGCCCTTCTTAGTAGGTGAAGTATGTTCGTACAATGTTAAAAGGACTATATCTCCTGACACACCAATTGAAGGAATAAAAGCAACTGACTCGAAAGTGGTGTTTGGTGCGGGTTTAGGGTTTACTCTGTATATTTTTGATATTATAACTTCTTATAACTTCGGCAGCGAATATTCAGCTCTTTCTATCAAAACTCAATTCCATTTTCCTGTAATTAAGTTCTAATGTTTTCTCTCTTTCCAGACTATGTTACTTCCTGTTAAGAATGTAAACGGTAACAGTAATCCAATTAATGCAAAGTATAACTGAAACAGCGGGAAGTAAACTATTAATCCTTTGTAACTGAATCTTCTGTAAACGGGTACCATTATTAGCAATTCTGAAATGAACTTAACCAGCACTACGAATAAATAAACAGGCACATCCAGGAAGAACAATCCTAACAGCAGCATTATGTTCATTGCATACAGTTCAAACCCAAGAAGATAACCGAGTAAACTTATATCAGCTCCGCCTCTGAACCATCTTTTCTTCTGCCTGTATAACTCCTTTATATCAGCACATGCATTGGTTTTAATTAAGCAGCTCTTGTTAATGGGATACTTTATCTTAAACGCCTTCTCTTCTTTTATTCTCTTCATCAATGCAAGGTCTTCAGTTACTGAAAACTTGAGGTTTTCATAACCGCCGATTTCTCTGTACGCTTTTGCGCTGACTGATAGGTTGTTCCCGATACAGCTTAACTCTGAATTTATCCCCGAACTCGCAGCCGCAAATGACTGCAGGTATATCCAGTCCAGTGCCTGTAATTTTGAAAAGAATGTACTGCTGTAATCAATCATAGTGAATCCGCATATCAAACCTGTGTCCCCACTGTAATACTTTACAGTGTTGCTTACCCATTCTGGCGGTACTTCACAGTCGGCATCGGTCATCATGTACAACTCACCCGTACTTTTTGATATACCATAAGATAATGCATTCACTTTCCCCTTTAATCCTGTACCTGTGTAGTCTCTTGTATTGAGTACAAGAAACTCACTGTATCCTTTAGTTTCTTTCAGCATTAACTCTTCTGTTCTGTCGTCGGAGTTATCATTAATAAGGATTATCTGAAGTTTGCCCTTAAGGTAGTTTGATTTCTTTAATGAGTTGATGCAGTTAACAATGTTATGCTCTTCATTTCGGGCAGCGACTAATACTGATACTGAAGGAAAAAAATCCGAATCATTCTTTACGATTGATTCGGATTTCTTTAAACCCGCATAAAATATTATGTGTAATGTAAAGTAAATTGCAATAATTGTGAATACCGCAATCAGCATAATCTGTTACTTTACTACCGCTATTTTAATAATCTTTGTCTCTGTTGAACCGTCTATAGTCGCTTCTACAACTCCGTAATATACTCCGCTCGATACTTTAGAAACGTCCCAGATAACTTCATTCTCGTTGTTTGAAAATGCAGTGCCTGTAAGTTTCGTGACGAGCTCACCCGATAAGTCGAGTATCTTAATGTTAACCGTACTCGCGTTTCCGTTAAGGAAGTATCTTATGTATGTCTTCGAATCGTAAACAGGGTTCGGCCAGTTATAAACTTTGTCCTTTGGCAGTTTCTCTGAATATGAGACTGATGACTGTACACCTCTGAAGTTATTGTTTGAGAAATTCTTATCCCTTAAATAATTCTTCCAGAGTATATTCTGCGGTTTGTAAACCTTGTCAGTCTTGAAACTGTAAAGATAACCGTCACCCGATATTATTGATATTGCTAATGTGTCAGAGTAATTATAAAGTGCAGGAGTTGAATATGTATTTGTTCCTATCTTAATAGGGAAGCCGTCTATATTCTTTCCTGTCATACTGATGCAGTTCAGGTCGCCCGATTGTGATGTTAAGAGTACGTCAAATATTCCGTCATCGTTTATATCGGCTACTGATATTCCCGAAAGAATGGGAGAACTTAACTTAACAGGGAAGTTGTCAAGCAGAACTCCGTTTGAGTTTACAGCATAAAGCATGTTGTCACTCGTAAAGAGTATCTCCTGTTTCCCGTCTTTATTCACGTCAGCATTCACAACATTGTTGATTGTGGTGTTGTAAGCAATGTTTATTCTTGTATTATTCAGTCTTAATTCACTGGTCGATACCTGAGATAAATAATCCAGTGCTGTAGCTGATGTGAAGTTACCGTAAAGATTGTTGAGTAAAGGACTTGTGATATACCTGTAATTGTTTCCGTTGTCGCGTGAGAATTTATTTATCTGCTGTTTCGTAACTGTATCTGCTGCATTGAACTGATTCACATTTAATAATTTTTCGTATACATATCCATTACTGAAACCTAAAACCACTTTAGATGAATCGATTACCAGCGGAGCTGCTGTTACCTTATTGTTCATCGTTGTAAACGTTGTGTCTGTGACACCCGAACCGTTTACTTTAATTATTCCGAGAGATGAATTTGTTGTGTTATTCTTAACCGATATTAATCTTACGTCGTTTGTGTATCCGAAAAACCCTGATGTAACGGGCATGCTTCCATAACCGTTTAATAATAATCCGTTGGAAGCTGATAATCCTGTACCGTCATTTTTAAACGCATATAAGTCTGTACCGTTGTTAACAAATAATAATTCCTTACCATTATTGTTTATGTCAATCGGCACTACCTGTGAAAATTCATTATTTATAGCTCCGCCAATGAACTTAGGATAACCCGTTATAGGTGAAATTGTCTTGCTTCCTACCTTTACCCTGAATTTCATAGCATAGATTATGCTGTCAAATTCTGTAATGTTTATATTGTTGTTCGCCAGCGAATAACTTAATGAGTTTGGGATCGAAGACGGTGTAAATTCATTCTTATAAATCGTAGCTGGTACATAGTGCTTGCCGTTGTACCAGAAATCAACGAATGTTCCGTCTCCTGTTATTGCACCGAATGGCGTATTAAATGTTACACCTATATCCTGTGAACCTTTTGCCTCTTCAAGGTCTATCCCTTTGTGTTCAATCGTGTTATTAACAGTATTTGCCAGTAGGTTTGCATCGATAATGTTCTCATCAATATGCCAGATTAATATTCCGCCTCGGAAATTTGATGTATCAGAGATATCGCCCGGTAAACTCCAGTCGAAATATGATACATCTGTTAAATTTCCGTCAACTGAATATATGTCATAATTTATGAACCCCGGTACATCTTTAGTGTACAAAGTAGAGTCTCTGAATGCTCTGTTTCGTGTATATACCCTCTGACCTGTGTTAAATGGATTCCTGTTTCTGTTTTCTATTAAGAAATATTCTTTGCTGTTAATCAATACTTTAAACATCGTTGAGTCTTTTTGCTCAGGTGTGGATGATGTTTTAACGTTGTAATAACTGTCACCCGAAGATATTGTAATAGGGTCTACCCATCCCAGAAACACTTTCTCCCAGGCTGATGGTTCTGGAGGGAATATACCGTTATAACTGAATAACGATTGTCCGTCCATCAATCCAAACCTGCCGATAGCAGTCTTACCTGTCCTTGTGTTGAATAAATCAGGTAAGCCAAGATAACTGCCTAAACTACCCGTTAATATTCCATTCATACCAAGTTGTAATAAATACTTCCCGTTCGATAAATCCAGTTCTCTTAATTCTGTGGATGGTATTATTAAAGAATTATTTATAGTAAATCCTTCCTGTGTCTGGTATCCCTGATAACTCTGTCCGTAAATCTCTTTCAACGATTTTAGTCCTAAATAAACTGATGGTATATCATACGGTGTAGGGTCAAATCCAAAAATTGAAGAAAGGTCAATATCCCTTCCTACTCCTGCGTGAAACAAAACAAATGCAGTCTTGTTAGGGTCGTACTGTGAAAAATCTATACTGCTGTCTGCAATTGCCCAGGAATCTTTGAACAGTTCTCCGAGTTTCAAATTATTTTCATTCTTAAGCGGGGCATATGCCTGCATCTTTTTAGGTAAAGTTAAAACTTTTCCGAATATCTCATAATTAATATTTAATTTCCCTTTTGATGACTTATTAAAATAATTTTTTACAAACAATAAATGGTCAGCAAAATAGGCACTGTCGTAAGGAGGGGAGTCTATAACTGTATCTCTTTGAATCGATGAGTTATAATATTTGTTTGATAAGTCAAATTTACCGTTACCTGATGATAAAGGGTCTGTGTCTTCCTGAAACTGTACTAATATTGCAACAATCTTCAAAGAATCTGTTGTTTTTATGAAGGACTTCGGAAATCCCGGATTATTCTCTGTTAAAGATGATAACGGGTGCGATAGCTTTATTCCCTGATTTAATACTTTACTCTGGGAATATACAACAGAACAGGTCAAAATAAACACTAACACTATTATTGAAAATTTTTTCATCTGACTATAATGGAATTATTAATAAATTTAAAAAGGCATATATCAATAAATATATGCCTTTTAATAACTTTTATAAAGGGATTTAAGTCTAATTAAAAGTTCACAATCAATCCGAATCTAAGCGTATTTGCTAATGGATGGTTGTCTTCTGTTCCTGTAATATAACTAAAATCAAACCCGTAAAGTGAATACCTTAAACCGGCACCTAAAGTCACAAACCTTCTGTTTCCGTTCGAAGGATCTTCATAGAAATAACCTGCTCTTAAAGCAATAAGTCTTGGACTCCCGTACCAGTATTCAGCACCTACAGACGTCTGAAATGATTTTGCAATACCTTCTATACCACCTTTCCAGGATGTGTAAAATGCTTTGTAGAAGGGATCTACGTCTGTTGGTGAATTTCTGTTAACCATTAATTTTGAAAAGTCAGCTGTAATGGTTAAATCATTACCTTCATTCCTTAATATATTGTATGCTATACCAAACCTTAACTGTGTCGGGAGCGGATCTGCCTGTGATGCATCAACGTATGAAATCTTT
The DNA here is from genome assembly GCA_049317745.1 of Ignavibacteria bacterium. Taxonomy (GTDB): domain Bacteria; phylum Bacteroidota; class Ignavibacteria; order Tepidaquicellales; family Tepidaquicellaceae; genus CAIKZJ01. The sequence goes on along the minus strand of JBMOHR010000064.1, from coordinate 5,886 downwards.
GGACCCATATTTGATAGATTAACACCAAACGCGAACTTATCTTTTAAGAATTTAGGACCTCTATCCATTTTATAAAGCATGGATAAGTCAAAACTCGTTGTGAATGCAGTTCCTGTTCCTTTTTCATTACCGACTGTTACGTTATCAGGTGATAATCTGGAATAAATTAATCTTGCCACAACGCCCACACCAACCGGTTTACTGACTTTAGTAGCGTATCCGAGAGCAAAAGCAAATTCATAAGCTTTGTAATCTTTTCCGGTTAAATTACCAAATTCGTCAGTTGTTATTACTTCACCGATGTTCAGATAAGTTAAACTCGCACCAACCGTACCATTGATTGATTTAACATACTTTTTTGCGGCTAAATAATCGTAAAAAAGATCTGATAAACCTAATCCGGGTAACCAGGGGGAGTGTGTGAAGTTTATTTCCGAACCTGTTGTCTGAAACGCAAGACCTGATGGATTCCAGTGCATTGCCGTCGCATCATCTGAAATTGCTGTACCTGTTTCTCCCATACCAGTAAACCTGGAGTTAGGACCTATTAAAAGAAAAGGCACACCTGTTGAAATTGTGTTCTGTGCGTAAGAATTGTCTACAGACAAAATAACTAATACTGCCAATACCAATCCTACAAATGATCTTACTTTCATGTTACTTAACATTTTACCTCCGTTAAATATTAATTATTATTATTTTAATTTTGCTAATTTACCGGTCTGAACGTTTGAGAACGAACCGTCTTCTGATTTTATTATTACCTTATAAATATATGTTCCGTTCGCTATATAGTCGCCGTCTGCATCTTTACCATCCCACTCAATTGAAACACTCTTTCCAATGATATTAGTTCTTTTAATCGTTTGAATTTTTCTTCCTGCTACCGAATAAATGTAAATATCTGCACTCAGCGGAATGTCAAAGTTGTGCTGGAATGTGAAATTTGTCATGTCCTTCATCGGATTAGGGTAATTAAACAGATTCGATACCACCAACGAAGAGGTGCTTTTTACTTCAAAATTTACACTTGTTTCCTTAAAGTTATTGTAAGTATCCCACGCTTTAAACCTTAAACTATAACTGCCGTCTGGAAGTCCGTCAAAACTATATTCTACACTTCCGTACTGATAACCATTTGTAGTATTGTAATACTGTGTCAAATCAAGTTTGTTATTGTCATTATTGTTCAGAACTGCTTCTATCTTGTGCCCGATTGTCCCGGTTAAGTTAATACCGCTTACGTCGAATAAGTCAGCTATTAATTTAGCGTTCTGATTTACTACATCTCCGCTTCTGAAATTTCTGCTGTCCATAAAGAGCGAAATCTGCGGTCCGATTGTATCTGCTACGGCATTAGTATCTAAGCCGCTAAGAATAAATTTGTCAGTATAACCCGAACCTTCATAGCTTGTATTGTTAAAATATCCCAATATTTTACCGTTGCCGCTATTGTAAGAAATATCTTTTGGAACTATAAACTCTATTGACCATAATCCGTTTACAACCTTTGCAGTACCTTTATATATCGTTCCGCCGTCTAACCTGTAATTGAAAGTCCTTCCGAAATCTAATATAGTAATATTCTTATCCACGTCAAGTACCTTGAGGTCAATATCACCGTTAAAGTTATTCCAGAAAGTTGAGTCAGTCTTAAGTATACTGCCGCTGATTCTCATCCTCTGTAAAGATTTTACTATTGCAGTATCATTCACTATAGATTTCGAATTTATGCTGTCAATCCTTGTAAAATACTGAGGGATACTTACTCTTAAAGTAGGGTCACCAATCAGACAGAATTTCATGTCGTTTTCACCAATCGATGATAGTTGATTCTTTACATTGTACATTGCCTTCCCGATTCTGATAGGTAAGTTTAATGTATCTTTGTAAAACATTATGTTATTCCACAGAGTATTGTTGAATATCTCGTTGTAGTTAGCATAAACAGGCCTTGTCGCCGCAATGACCGCTGCCGCCCCTGCTTCCGGTATGTAAACCAGTTGTTCTGCCGCACTTATTATGAATGGATCATCCCATCTTGCAAGGTCACAACTTGCTATTGTAACTATCGGATACCTGTTCTTGTTCTTCATTAAAGGAATCGACTCGTCTTTCACAAATACGTGTTCGTGAGCCCACAGGTCTATACTGCCATGCCCTGTCCAGTTTATTAAAAGCCTTCCTTCATTCCATCCCTTTATAATGTCAATGTTCGCTCCGGGTTTTCTTCTCCCTTGCGGAGTAATTACTGCAGGATACGAAACAATGTATACCTTTTCTTTCTCAAAATCTTTTGTTGTATACGTCTCTGCTATAGTTTCGCATTGACGTGTATGCAAATCTCCTTCTTCGCCCTGGTTGTTCTCCGTCGTCCAGCCGTCATCCGCACAATACATTATTTTCTTCTTCCAGATGCCAATATTCTGGCTCGACTCATACTGTATAATCTTGTCTACTATTGCATTGGCATCACGCAGAGTATTTATACAAAACCTGCCTGATGAAAAATCAGTTCTTACTGCCTCAGGAGAAGGATAGTCTTCGTTAATGTCAGTGATAAAATCATCGCTGTTATAACTTGAAATTTCATTCATTCCCGGGTCTGTTCTCTCAATCGGTGGAACAAAATTCTTTGAGCTTAAATTAAATATGTTCTTGTAGTCAAAACTTCCGTCACCAAGGAAAAGTACATACATCGGTCTTCTTACCCAGTTGTTGTATGCGTATTTTAAAAAATTTCTCATCGCAACAGGGTCAGTAAGACCGCCTGAAAATTCATTGTATACCTGATTTATGTCAATAACTATTGTCTTTAAATAATTGGGTGAACCCTCGCCCGGAGCTTCTTTCTGTGCCTTTATTCTGTTTGCCGCAGAAACAAAATCGCTCGTTGTGTATATAATATAATCAGCGCCGTCTGATATTCCTCTTAAATTCTGGTTCGGAACCTTACCTGTAATTGAAACTGGAGTCTTATAAGAGTTATCTCCTGCCACATAAAAATCTTTTACGCTGGTTATCAGGTTTGCATTGTCCTGAAATCTTACCGTTCCTCCTGAGTATGAAATAGGATTAACAATCTTAATATCGGTTTGTGATGCGACTTTAAAGACTTTTACTGTGCTTGAATTAAACGGTGAAACCTGATATTCAATTGTTCCAACAGTATCAAAAGAACTGATTTTTAAAAGATTATTCTCAGCTGTATTTAATCCTCTGCTGTAAAATACCTCAAGATAATCATAGTAACCCGAAACAGTCGGTACATTGTATGCCTGAGTTAATGTTGCCTTTAGGTTCATACTCGAACCTGAATTTAATGGATACTGAAAATTAACCTCTGATAAACTGATATGAGAGAATACGCCGTTTACAGCATAAACAGAATATGCATTTGAAAAACCTGAATTGTTATCCGTTACTGAATAGTAGGCATCACTATTGATAGTTCCGTTTCCTAATACCAGTTTACATTTAATGTCAGTTCCTGACAAGTATCCGGGAAGTTGTTTGCTAAAAGAAAATGGCTCTCCGTAACCTATTCTCTGGCTGACCCAAAGATTACCCGTCGAACCAAGGTTATTTACTTCAGGTTCGTCATAAATTTTATCCGTGAAACTGCCCAGTGGACTTATATTAGGTAAATTTGATGACTGTATTTCAGGCATCCTTATTCCGTTTGAACCGCCGTAAGTAATCCAGTAGTAGTTTACGTTTGAATATGTATTAAGCTTATGAAAATAAGAACTCCCTTGTTGTATCCACTGATGCGGAGAAAGCCCGTAGAATAGAATAAAATCGTTATCATTAAAAACACCGTCCGATTCACCCGAAACATATATTGGGTTCTGTACTAAATCTTCGGGAACAGGCGCCGAATTTAAATAGGGGAGTTCTCTGCCGCCATTGCCGTAAATCTTAATAGTACGTGGATCAATGTTAGCAGTATTTATTCCCGCTGAACTTAAGAAGTTCTTATCTATTCTATATATACCGGTTTCTTTCACTTCCATTTTGAAGAAATCTCCGGTCGCAAGAACACTGTTCTGTATAGTTGCTTTATATGAATTAAACTCAGGCGTAACCCAGTTTATGGAATTTTCCCAGTTAATCGAAATGCCTCTCAGGAAATCTGTTTCAAGTTTTGACTGTGGTTTGGCAGAATAAACAGGACTTTTACCGTATGCAACTCTGACTCTTATATATGTTATTCTTCTTACTGATTTATTTAAAGGATTAAACTGTACTGGATAAATTTGCGCTAACCCGAAATACTTATTCCTGAATTTACCGTCCTGAATAAATTCTGCGTTAACTTTTGGGTATAAAGCATTACTGGAATAAACAGTGTTGTCATAATTGTATTCATACAACACTTCCAGTTTGTTATTGCCTCTTTTCGGAGTAGGAACTGGTTTAACATCTACATTCAATAAGTCTTCATACTTTACATCAATTATCTCTATTCTGTTGTTTACTTCCCCTGGTGTAATTACAGGAAAGTTTCTGCTCCCTAAATCAGGCTTACCGGTTAGAGATGAATTATGAGCAGCATTTAAGAACTCAACACTCGAAGTATATTTAGGGGTAAATTCAAACTCTACGTAAGAACTGTTTGAACTTATAACCCTGAAATCTAACGGTGAGTCATAATTTTTGTTATTCTTCTTATCAGACTGTGCGAACAGCACACTGCCTGCTAAAACAAACAAAAGTAAATTCAAAAATTTAGTTTTACTCATAAACTTGTACTATTAGTTTAATAAAAAACCATTTATTAAAGATTCCTCTTCAAACAAACAAATGTTCTTTAATAAATGGTTACTTATATTTTATACTTTTATCTTTTTAATTTAAAATTGTAATGTAATTCTGAATAATTTATCTCCTTTTTGTTTCTACAAAGATATATTTGATTTTAAAAATAGTCAAGCCTTAAAGTAAAATTACTTTTTTCTCTTAATTCCTAATTTGTCAATTGCGTCGAGATTCTGTAAAGCATTTTTAGCCGCTTCCTGTTCTGCTTGTTTTTTTGATTTACCCTTGCCGATTCCCAGGCAATGGTTGGCTAAATGTACTTCCACAGTGAATAATTTATGATGTTCTGGACCTTCCTCTTTTATAACTCTGTAGTCTGGAATAAAATCTGTATGTGCCTGAGCATATTCAAGGAATCTGCTCTTGAAGTTTTCGTCAAACTGGTTTAACCATTTCACATCCAGTTTTGAAAATATTTCATGATTCAAAAACTTCTTTGAATTTTCATATCCTGAATCAAGAAAGATTGCGCCTATCAATGCTTCATATGCATCTGCAAGAATTGCATCATAACCCTGGTCTATAGATTTCAAAGCAGTATTGGATGCAAGTAAATAATCCTGTATTCTCAGGTTTTTTGCTCTTTCAGCTAAAAATCTTTTGTTCACAAGTATAGACCTGAATTTAGTCAGGTCACCCTCTTCATTTAACGGGAAATTCCTGTATAAGAACTCGGCTACTATTAAATCAAGAACTGCATCACCTAAAAATTCAAGCCTTTCGTTTGAGATTAAATAGGGGGCAGCAGGGTCTTTCCTTATTTTGAGGAATGAACGGTGCGTTAATGCAGTAATGAAATAATTCTTGTCGATTATCTTATAGTGGATAGCAGACTGAAATTTCTCAAAATCAATCTTCTTAGAGGCTTTTGAAAAGGAATCTTCCGATTGAGACTCCTTTTTCAAAAATGGTATAAATACTTTTAATCTTTTTATGGTTTTAAACATACAACATCAACAGCAATAGGATAAATTAATTTTCAAAACGTTTGAAAATAGTTGCTGTATTGTGTCCGCCGAATCCTGAATTATCCGAAAGTACTGCTCTGACATCTCTCTTCACAGC
>JBMOHR010000063.1:0-15184 GCA_049317745.1 Ignavibacteria bacterium | reverse complement strand
ATAAGATGGAAAAAGAAGTTAAGGAAGTTCAGCTTAGACCGCATCCTTATGAATTCCACCTTTATTACGAAGTTTAAAATAATTTATTATCCTGCTTTCCCCGAAAAGGAAAGCAGGAATATTACATTTCAAAATATATTAATGACTGAAGAAACACAAAAAATATCCGTACTGGATAAAGGCTTTGTAGAAGTAATTGATAAGTTAGGCTCTGACCTTACCGTCGTAAATTCTGCAAGAGTATCCTTCGGAAAAGCAAAACAGGAATTCACCGAAAGAGACAGAGTGCTCGTTCGTTACCTTGCCGAGAATAAACATTACTCTCCTTTCAGACATATTATTGTACAGTTTCACGTAAAAGCACCTGAGTTTGTGATGAGGCAGTGGTATAAACACGTTGTGGGTATTGAAACTTCATCCAGTTATCCCACTAAAGACCATGCATGGAATGAAATCAGCGGAAGGTATGTACCTGTATCTGATTTTTATACTCCCGATAAATGGAGAGCACAGTCAGATGATAACAAACAGGCATCCGCAGGTGAAGTTGAAAATCAGGATGAGGCTAAAAAAGTCTTTGAAAATGCAATGAATGAAATTCTTATGTGCTATAATAAACTTCTTGAACTCGGTGTTGCGAAAGAACAGGCAAGAGTTATACTGCCTCTTAACCAGTTTACTGAAGTTTACTGGACCGCATCTTTTCAGGCTGTTATGAATTTTATCGACCTCAGAGACCATACACACGCGCAATGGGAAATAAGAGAGTATGCTAAAGTGATTAAAGACTTTATGCTCGAACTTTTCCCCGAAACCACAAAAATCTGGTTCGAAGTTCAGAATAAATAAATATTAAAATATATGAGTTTTTTACTGTATATCCCGCTATGGGTGATGGTACTGGTAATTGCCCTGTTAAGCATCGCAATTATCTTTATCGGTTTTAAAATTATTCATAAGTTCATTCATTATGAACATCTTGAAAAATATCATAATGTAACAAGTTATATTTTCAATGCCTTTGGTCTTCTTTATGCCGTCATTATTGCATTCGTTGTTTATATAAACTGGAGCGATTACAACAATGCTCAGGAACAGGTTTACAACGAATCAAATTATATATCAAATCTATTCCATAATGTTCAGGGATTTCCGGAACCCGTAAAATCAGATTTGATGAAATGCATTATCGATTATACTGATCATATATACAACGTTGAAATGACGGATATGAAGTTTGGCAAATCTGATTACGAAAGGAATATTTATTATTCTAAACTATGGGATTATTTTCTTAAAATTGAACCCAAAAAACTTGATAATCCTCTTTTATACGAACAGTGTCTGGGTTTAATAAATAAAATAAGTGAATCCAGAAGGTTCAGGTACTTTTACTTAAACAACACTATCCCTTCTCTGATATGGGTTGTTATGCTGTTCGGTTGTTACTTTTCTTTCTCATTCTCGTTTTTCTTCGGTATGCGTGCAAAATTCCCGTATTTGTTGCTTGTTATAGGGTTTACATTTATAAACATTATTCTGCTTTACCTTATATTCATTCTCGACCACCCTTATCAGGGAGTAAATGCAATTTCCTATTTACCAATGGAGAAAATATTAATCCATTTTAACAATGTATTTAGTGCTATAAAATAAGTCTATTTTGAAAATATCGATTTTAAAACCTGCCCCGCCACATTCGGGTTCTCCTGAAAACGCCTGATTGAATATTCATACCATCTTTTTCCGAATGGTACGTATACTCTTGTTCTGTGCCCGTTCGCAACAATCTTGTCCCTCAGCCACTCCCTCACTCCAAGCAGCATCTGAAATTCATACCTATCTTTCGAAATGTTCATTTCCTTAATAATCTTCTCTGCTCCGTCAGTCAGATAATCGTCGTGTGTCGCAATCCCAACGTATGCATTTCGTTCAAACATTATTCTTAAAACCTTTAAATAATTGTCTCTTATTTCCTGCCTGCTCTTAAAAGCTATCGATTCAGGCTCCACGTATATTCCCTTGCAGAGTCTGAAGTTCGCTTTCTCTTCAGTTAATTCTGTAACATCCTTCTCAGTTCTTCGCAGGTAAGCCTGCAATACCAGACCAACGTTATCATATTTCGCCCTCATTTCTCTGTACATCTTAATAGTTATATCCGTTACTTCGGAACTCTCCATATCTATACGCACAAATATATTCTTGCTCTTTGCACTCTCCAGTATTTCAGAAAATAAATCCCTGCAAAGGTCATAGTCCATCGCAAGAGCAATCATCGTAAGTTTTACCGAAAGATTACCGTCCAGTTTTTCTTTCACAATTGTATCCAGAACCTCAAGCGACTCATTCTTCGATTGTACTGCTTCGTTTCTGTCTTTTATGCTTTCACCAAGCACATCAACAGTAGCCATTATTGTCTTTGCGTTCAGTGCTTTTACTGCCGCAACTGCATCGTTAATGTTGTCGCCTGCAATGTATTTATTCGCAAACACACGTACGAGTTTTTTAGGAAGTAAAGGAAGTATTTTTACGATTACGGTATTTAATGGATTCATATATTTGAAATATTTATAATTCGTTTAATGTTTTTCGACCAATGAAACCTTCGCTCAGACTGTGCCAGTATTCTATTTTCTCTTCTCCGAGCATATAACACAAATATACTTCTTCGCCGTTGCTTCTTATATACCGGAAATCAATCAGTGCTGTATCTATATTCTTCACTTCGATGGATAATGATGAAAGGTATTTTACAATTTTTATCAGTTCTTCCATCGCATCGGGAAATTTACCCGTCCCGTTCGGACCACGCCCGCCATAGTATTCGTGATTGTAAACGTCAAACCCCAGCTCATTTAACTTCTTCTTCAACGCAACCATCTGAACAAGCGTCGGTTTTACCGATATTAAAAGATTTTGTGCTTCTTCTACTGTATAATATATTATTCTGCTCATTGTGTGTAAATTAACTTTATTGAGAATATCAAAAAAGTCAAAATCTTTGAATTGAATTGTTAAAAGATTTTAGCAATTTTGAACTATGCAGAACCCAAACAGTTTTTTCACTAAAGATGTAAATAAACGTGTATTAACCTGGAAGTTTAAAGGACTCATAATTCTTTTACTTCTATTGTTGATTCTTCTGTTGCGTAATCCTATACTTTATTCTTTGGGCTCATTCCTGGTTTATGATTCAGGTGAAATATCAAAAGCCGATATTGTTATACTCGAAGAGGATGTGAACTCGAAAGAAGGTGTGAAGTATTGTCTCGACCTTTACAATAGAGGTTTATGTAAAGAAATATGGGCTGTCAAGATTGTTGACACATCAATGATATACACAGACGAGGAATATCTGCATTTTATTAATTCGGTAATAGATTCAAGTGGCAACAAAGTTAAGCTTAAGTATTTTATCTTCGATGTTGAGCATCCTGTAACACTGAATAAATCAATTCAAATACAGGATTCTATGAAGATTAAGAATTATTCATCGGTTATACTGGTGACAAATGCTTTTCATTCAAAACGAAGTTATAAAGTTTATAATAAAATATTCCAGCCGAACGGAATCTCCATTCAGTCTAAAGTCTATTATACAAAAGTCAGACTCGAAGACTGGTATAAAAATTCAAACGGACTGCGCTATGTATTTCCCGAATACATAAAATACATTTATTACACCTTCAGAGGCTACATTTAATCTTTTCCCCGCTTAATCACTTTTTGCTTTCACACCCTCTCGCTTTCTTACTTATTCGTTTTCTTACTTCAAAATATCTTTACAATTTCTTAACATTAACTTTACGTTATCATAACGTTAAATTGTAACATTTGTATACTTTTGAACATAATCATTTTAGGTTTATTAAGTATATTATTATAATTGTTGTTTTCTTGTTTAAACAAGGATGTATACCTTCCTGTTTCTTCAGGATTAATAATCTAAATCAGTTTATTAAATTCTTTAATGTGATGTTCAGAATGTATATTTTTGTATTCCGGTAAGAATAAGGGCTTTCGGAAAACTAATTAAAACTTAAAAATAGAGCTATGAGAAAAACATTTATTACAGTATTATTACTGTTCTTTGTGACAACTTTATCAGTTGCACAAAACAAATCCGAATTTAAACCTGAGTTTAAAATCGGTGGAACTGTGTTTTCAGGTTGGGAATACAATGCAGGTAACGCAGAGTTTATTTCTAAACTGACAACATCTGCCGATCCTTCACAGGCATTCGGATTTACTCCCGTAAAGAATCAGTTTGAAACCAGCAAGAATTCTTTCTTTCTTGAAAGAGCTTACATCAACGTCTGGGCAACACTTACACCGCAAATCAAGGCACGTTTAACACCAGATATTTATTCTTATACTGACGGAAAAAACCTTACTCAGTATGCCTATCAGGTTAAGTTTGCATTCGTAGAATACACTCCGCTTACAACCGAAGATGGTCTTTCACTTGCTTTTACTGGTGGACTTGTACCAAATACCTGGGTTCCAAACATTGAAAAAGCATTCGGTTACAGAGGGGCTTTGAAAACTTTAAGCGATTATTCGTGGACAACCGGCGCAAGTGTAAGCCCCGATGGCACTACGGTTTCAAGAACAACTGCATCTTACATGTCAACTGCAGACCTTGGTTTAACCGCTAAACTTACTTTACCTAAAAACTATGCTAACTTATCAGTAAGTGTTTTAAACGGTAACGGATTCAGAAATTTAGGATACGACAACAGGTTTAAAGATATATTGGTATCAGGGTTTGTTTATCCTTTAGCTGGTGAACTTGCCAAGAAAATGGATGCAGCAAAAAAGACGGGTAAAAACAGAATTGATGGCATATCTGACCTTACAATAGGTGGTTATGCATACATCGGCAAACAGGGTAATGGAGAAGGACAGTATCAGAATAACAGATTCGGTGGTATGGCAAACTTCAAGTTCAATTTTGCAAAAGTAGGTTTTATAAAATTAGGAACAGAAATAAGTATGTTATCTAATCAGGTCCCTAATGCAAACGTACTCGACTCAACCGTTAACGGTCGTGGCATCTCAACCTGGATGGAATTTAATCCTCCAGTTGAAGCTTTCGGTGAAAAACTGTCATTGGTCGCAAGATACGATATGTTCGACCCTAACACTAACAAACCTGGAACTAACCTTACAGGTTTTAATTCTGATAACGGAAAACAAAATTTATTACTGGTCGGTCTTTTCTTTAAACCTGCAAGTATCTTAACTCTTGGCTTAAACTATCAGACAACCACTTATGAAAAGAACTTTGCTGTCAAATACGACGGCACTTCAACAAGTACAGTAAGCAAATTTGTTTTCAACACTATACTCGATTTCTAAAAATTAGATAATCCTTAATATTTAAAACGGGCAGATTAAACAATCTGCCCTTTTTGTTCTAACCTTGTTAACAATTACTTTAACCTCTCATTACAATTTCGTAACATTGTTTATATTCCCTTAATCTTGCCTGTGTATGTTTGTAGCATAACAAAACAAATTATAGAATATGAAAAGGGCATTTTTTACAATCTTGTTTGCAATCAGTATATTTACTTTTGGTCAACTGTCGGCGCAGTCAATTAAAGGTAAAGTTATTGATGCTAACAATTCAGAACCACTGATTGGTGCAACTATCAAGATAGTTGGTACAAGTCATGGAGCTATTGCAGATTTAGACGGCACATATCAGATTGAAGGTCTCATACCGGGTACCTATGATGTTAAAGTATCATACATCGGATATGATGATAAAACTATTAAAAACGTTCAGGTAAAACCAAACGATTTTGTCAAACTGGATGTTGTTTTACAGATTGATGGTCTGACTACAGACATTATTGTTGTAGAATCAAACACTTCGCTTGCTAACGAACAGGCACTGCTTGTCGAACAGAAAAATTCAAATAAAGTGCAGGATGGTATTTCTGAGCAGCAGATTAAAAGAGCTCCCGATGCAGCAGCCTCAGATGTTTTAAAAAGAGTTACAGGTCTTTCAATTGTTTCCGATAAATACGTATTCGTGAGGGGAACTTCTGAGAGATACAACAACACAACTTTAAACGGTGTACTGATTCCGTCTACCGACCCTGATAAAAAAGCATTTTCTTTTGACCTCTTTCCCTCAAACCTTCTGGAAAATATTATTATCTCTAAAACATTCACCCCGGACCAGACAGCAAACTTTTCCGGAGGACTGGTTCAGATTACTACTAAAGATTATCCCGATGCATTTACATACAACGTAGGTGTAAGCTCTGCTTTCACTACTGGTACAAGCACTGAAACCTTTATGAAATATGACGCAACCGAGAAAAAATTTCTGATCTTTAACACAGGAATCGATAACAGTCGTAGTCTGCCTTCAAGTATACCTGGCCAGCAATTAAAGAACTCAAACTTTTCAAGAGAACAAATTAGAGATTTCGGAAGATCGTTCAGTAATAACTGGAACCAGGTTTCAGACAGAGCACCTTTGAATTCCGGATTTCAGTTGTCAATCGGAAATTCAGTTAATTTAGGTAAAATGCCGTTTGGCTTTATGGCTGCATATTCTTATAAGTCTTCGTTCTCAAACAAAGATATTACAAGAAATGACTATAATTCAGATTATTCAAAATTGATAAGTTTAAATGGTAGAAATTCTGAATCTGCTTATTTATGGGGAGGTCTGCTTAACCTGAACCTGAAAATTAACGACAGGAATAAAATAAGTTCTAAAACAACATTTACTTCTAACAGTGAAGATAATACAGAATATTATTCCGGTTTTACAAACCTTAACGATGCATTCGATAAACAACTATACGTAACATCATTCGTTCAGAGATTATTACTGTCAACTCAGTTATTTGGCGAACATAATTTTGCAGCTTTAAACAATGCTAACTTAGACTGGAAACTGTCATACTCTGAAACCCACAGAGATGAACCGGATAGAAAAACGATGACCTATCAAAGAGAGTTACAGACAGACAACCCTTTTTATGCAGCTATAAACCCTAATTTCGGAAATACTTACGCAGGCGGCAGGTTCTTCTCAAACTTACAGGATGTAAACAGAAGTGCTGCTTTAAACATTGAAGTACCTTTTAAATTTAACGTTCCGTTACTAAACAATGAAGTTTCGCACACAAAATTGAAAGCAGGTATTTTCACAAACGGAATAAACAGAAATTTCAGCGCAAGAAACTTTGGTGTTGGTTATTATATCGGTATGCCTTTTGATGTGTTATACCAGCCGATAGGAAGTATTTTTGGTCAGGAAAATTTTGATGTTAATAAACTGTTCTATGACGAACTCACAAATGAAACCGACAAATATACAGCAAGTGATAATAATTATGCATCATTCTTAATGTTTGATATTCCAATAAATAAGTTCAGAATGATTATTGGAGCAAGGTATGAAATAAATGAACAAAAGGTTTCGACAATGGGTATTGTAGATAATCCTATAACTAATAGTTTAGTGGATAAAGATTTACTACCTTCTGTTAACATTCAATACAGGTTGTCAGAGTTTTCAAATTTAAGAGCGGCGTACACTCAGACAATCGCTAAACCTGAACTTAGAGAAATTGCACCGTACTCTTATGTTGACTTTGTTTCCTATACATCTGTCGTTGGGAATTCAATAGATTTAAAAAGAACACTTGTCAGAAACTTTGACCTCAGGTATGAAATATTTCCTAAGGCAGGGGATGTTCTGTCATTGTCAGCTTTTTATAAATACATAGATGCACCTATTGAAGAGGTATTCATCGCAACCAGTTCAAACAGAATTAAAACTTTTCAAAATGCTAAGAATGGCGCCGTTAATTATGGCCTGGAAATCGAGGCAAGAAAGAACCTCGGTTTCTTAACAAAGCATTTATCAGATTTATCACTAAATGCTAACCTTACATTGGTAAATTCAAGAATTAACCTCGAAAACGTAAGCACCATTGCTACTACCAAAGAAAGAAGAATGCAGGGGCAATCCCCTTATATGATCAACGTCGGACTGTATTATGACAATTACAATCTTGGAACAAGTTTAAACTTAACTTATAACAGATTTGGCGATAGGATTGCAGAAGTAGGTCTTAATGGATTTAACGACATAAGTGAAAAGGGAAGAGATTTACTGGATTTTTCAATCTCCAAGAGACTTTTAAATCAACTTGAATTAAAATTTACGGTAAAAGATATACTCGATCAGGATCAGAAATTAATTCAGGATGTAATGGGCACTGAAGAAGTAGTACGCGGAATAAAAAGCGGTAGAAGTTATTCATTAACGGTTTCATACAAATATTAAAATTAAAACAAATAATTAAACTGAAAGGTAAAGAAATGAGAAAACTTATTCTAACATTATTAGTATCACTTGCTTTCTGCACATCAATATATGCACAGGCCTGGGATTCAACAACATTAAACAATAACAACATTACTTCTAATGTAACTTTGAACGCAGGTACAAAGTACATTATAAAAGGTTTTGTTTATGTAAAATCACCTGCTACAATAACAATTCCCGCAGGAACTATCATCTATGGTGATAAAGCAACTACAGGTACGTTGATTATTGAAAGAGGTGCAAAGATTTCTGCAATCGGAACTGCATCCCAGCCAATCGTATTCACCAGCAGAATAGCTCCTGGTTTAAGAGGACCTGGCGATTGGGGCGGTGTTATAATTCTTGGTAAAGCAACAATAAACACCGTTGGTGGTTCAGATACAGCCGCAATTGAAGGACTTCCTGTTTCTACAGCGCCTGCATATTATGGTGGAAGTGACGATAACGATAACTCAGGAACAATGAGTTATGTAAGAATTGAGTTTCCTGGAATTAACCTTTCAGGTATCAGCGGTAACGAAATTAACGGATTAACAATGGGTGGAGTTGGAAGAGGAACGACACTTGACCACATTCAGGTCAGCTATTCTGGTGATGACTCTTTTGAGTGGTTCGGTGGTACCGTCAACTGTAAATACTTTATTGCATATAAAGGTGTTGACGATGACTTCGATACAGATAACGGATTCAGAGGAAGATGTCAGTATTTTCTCGGCATTAGAGACAGTAACATTGCTGACATTAGCGGCTCAAACGGTTTTGAATCAGATAACAATGCAAACAATCCTAACAATTTCAGAAACCCAAGAACAGCACCAATTTTTACAAACGTTACTATTATTGGCCCAAAAAGAACTTTAACTACACCAATAAATCCTAATTTTACAAGAGCTGAACATATCAGAAGAAATTCAAAACTCAGTTGTTATAATTCTATATACATGGGATACCCTGTTGGAATTAGGTTTGACGGAACTGGCGTTGCTAATGCTTTTAACGGTGATTCAATGGCTGTTAAAAATTTGATCATCGCTGGCTGCCCTGTTGTAGCAGATACCACAAGTATGTCCGGTAATGGTTTTAGCGGTCTCAATTTCTTTAATACCGTTGCATTTGCTAACCGCTCTTTCACAAACAACACAGATGTAATGCTTACAAACCCTTACGGTTACGAAAATAACGGTAACTGGTTACCGTTAACAGGTTCACCTGCTTTAACAGGGGCTAACTTCACATACTCTCAGTTATCAGACCCGTTCTTCACTGCAACAACATATGTTGGAGCTTTCGGAAATACAAACTGGACGGCGAGTTGGGCTCAGTTTAATCCTGTAAATTATAATGTCGGAATTAATCAGATATCTTCTGAGGTTCCTTCAGTATATACATTAAATCAAAATTATCCGAACCCTTTCAACCCGTCAACAAAGATAAACTTCTCAATTCCTAAATCTTCATTCGTTACATTAAAAGTATTTGATATAACAGGCAGAGAAGTTGCGAACTTATTGAACGAAAAATTAAACGTTGGAACTTATGAATTCGATTTCAATGCAAGCAAATTAAACTCAGGAATATATTTCTATAGAATTAATGCAGATGGTTTCACAGCAACAAAGAAAATGATGTTAATTAAATAAATGCAATACCCGGGCGGTTGTATCTCAACCACCCATTTAAAACAGAGGCTCAAACCCTTATTCATATTCTCATAGCCGAAAGTCCGTTATCAAAAGTAACGGGCTTTTTTATTCATCTAAAATTAATGCCTCACCTCTTCTCTTTAAATCTTTATTCATAAAATCTCGTGAAGATTTCATATCTGTAGTAAATGAACATAAAAGGAAACAAAATCTCGTAGAGATTCCACATCTGTATAAAATGAATTAAAAAGTAAAGAAGTCCCGTAGGGACGAAATATCAATAGCAAATTAAACTTACAAAAATTGAGTCCCGTAGGGACGACATATCCTTAAACATGCTCGGCTATACTTATCCGAAAACCTTTTTCAAAACTTCGAATTTAAAACTCCAAAAACCCCTTCTCTTGATATCGTAATGTACGTCGAGGGAATCTCAGTCCAGCATCCTGTATTGTAAAACGAAACACCCATCTCTTCAAATCGTGTATGCAGTGGTTGATGTGTATGCCCGCATACAACTGTGTTGAAGCCTCTTTGCTTGGCGTATTCAGATGCCCGTACCGCTATCTTATTCGCAAGCCTGAGCCATCCCTTGCTTTTCCCTTTTACCCATCTTGCCAGAGTTTGCTTCTCGCCGCTTAGTCTTTGAATCTTATCGTATATGTACGATGCTATATTGCTGATGATAATATTTTCGTTTAAAAACCTGTCAAACTGATGCCCGTGAATTGCTAATATCTTTTTGTTGTTAATTGAAAACGAATATTCTTTGTATACTTTTATTCCCAGAAAATGTGATGTGATTTTCGAAAGCCCCTCATCGTGGTTTCCTTCTACCCATACAACTTCTACGTTATTCTTCGGATTAGAAAGCTTCCGTATGTAAGAAAGAAAACTCCAGTGCTCTTTCTTCAACCTGTTAAAATTTAAATCATCAAAAATATCCCCAAGCAATATTAACCTCTTAAACTTATACTGCTTTAAAATTTCTCTCGCTTCAGTTGGTCTCGCTACTTCTGACCCCAGATGTATATCAGAAAGTATAATAGTATCTATTTCTTCCTGAACTTGTTTGTTCGGTTCTATAATGTTAAAATAATTTATAAACTAATATATTAAGGCTTAATTAATTTAATGCCAATAAATAATTATCAAAATGTAATCATTCACCCTTATATAATCATCAAATATACATTTGTATTTATCACTCTCGCTATCGCATAGAATTGAATGACTATAAACATTATATTTGTGCATGCTAATATTAACTAAAAACACACATCTATGAAAAAAACATTGTTGTCCCTTTTTGTCATTCCAGTACTCTTTTCTCTTATGCTAACTTCCTGTGGTACTGATTCTAAAAAACCCGTTACCGAAACTAAGAAAGATACCGTCTCACAAAAAGAATTGCCAAAAGAAACAGTGAAGGAAACAGGCAAAGAACCTGACTCAAAAACATCTGCCCTTGAAGGTAATTGGGTAAGCACCGACGACCCGAAATCCGAACTGCAGGTTAAAGGAAACGAATGGATTGAAATATATAAGGGCGAAAAGCCTGAAACCACAAAGTTCGCAACAGGGGACTCCTGTCTCGCAAACGATAAAGCAAAAACAAACCCAAAGGGAAAATACATTACTGTCTTCGATAAAGACGATAGCAGATGCTTTTATGTCGTGAATGTAAATGATTCTAAACTTGAATTGTCTTACGTCGGAAGAGGCAACACCCTTACTTACAAAAAGAAGAAATAGTTTTATATAAACAAAAAGCCGTTCTCAATATCTGAGAACGGCTTTTTTAATGTCAGTTATAATCTTATATCCCTAACTTAGACCTTAACCCCGCGTCAAGCGCCGCTTTCGGCAGTACTATTGTAATCGTGTTAATTCCAAAGTATGTTTCAGACACATTTATAAATCCTTTAAACGGTCCCATCATTCCCCACGAGTTCTTTACGTAGAAGAACTTCTTTCCGCTGTCGGTTTTCTTTATTCCTACAAGATGCATTAAATGGTCATCCTGTGTTGTAAGATTCTCAAATAAATCCTGTCTTGACTTCTGTGTGTAATCAGCTTCTGCTTCATCGGGGTTAACAGCATCCTTCAGGTTGCTCTTACCCTTTGGATTCATTGCCCAGCCCTTATCCTGACTAAAGAACGGATTTGATACGTCTGCATCCCATCCGACCGTATAACCATTCATTATCGCTGTCTCTGTCGCTTCAATCAGTTCTTCAACAGGTACATTATAAAACAATCCGCCGGAATAATTGTCAGGAACTTCCACATTAAACGGTTTGTAAAATTCGTGATGAGTGAAAGAAGTTAATCCGACGTAATCATCAGGACTAAACTTCAACACATTCTTCGCGAATTCTAACGGTGTGTATTTCTTTCCTTCATACGTAAACTCAGCAGGTACTTTACCGAACTTCTCATCCAGCATCCTGTTAAAGTTCACTTCCCAGTCGGTTGATATAGGTTGCTTTACAATAACACTGTCAAGAAACTTCTTAAGTTTTTCGTCAAATCCCTGATGGTTTATCATTCCCGTCTGTAAATTAGGATATACATCTTCAGGAACAATACCGTATTTGTTTATTGCAGGAATTACGTCGTGCGTGAAAGCACCTTCGGAAAACCTTGTGAATCCCTGACGAAGTATATAGTTCTTTGCTTTGTCAAAGTAAATGTTTCTTACTATGTACATTTCCGAAAGGTCAGGTGTGTTGATTCCTGCTTTCATCATACTTGATTCAAGAATTGATACAACAGAAAAGCACCAGCACGTTCCGCTCATTCCCTGATTCTTAACCCCCGATACTTCATTGATTTTAACGGTTGTTAATTCCTGTGCGTAAAGCGTGTTTATTAATAATGCAAACGATAATATCGTTACTAATAGTTTAAAATTTCTCATTGAGTATTAATTATTAATTTAGTACAAATTAACTTTTAAATATGATACTTAAAAGTCTTGTATTTGTTTCAAATAAAAAGTTGTTAAAGGAATAATGAGGACATTATTCCATCTCTGCTGCCATAACGCTCTTTGCTCTATAAGCAGAAAAGCTGTTGAATCCGAATATTATCAGAGCAATCCATACAAGTGAATACCCGATAAACTGTTCTAACGAAAATTGTTCTTTATAAAACAAAACCCCTATCAGGAATTGTATAGTCGGTGCAATGTATTGCAGTATTCCTACAAACGAAAGTGGAATTCTTTTTGTGGCAGAGGCAAACAGCAATAAAGGTACTGTTGTAATCACTCCTGCTCCTATTATCATTAAATCAGTTAGCCATCCGTTATGCGTGAATGCCCCGGCTCCTGAATACTCTGAAAAAAGAAGAAATACTGCCGCGGGAACAAGAAGTATGAACGTCTCAAGTGTCAAACCGTGTAACGAACTGAGCGGCGCTACTTTTTTAACAAGTCCGTATGATGCAAAAGAGAATGCAAGTATTAAAGCTATCCAGGGTAATGAACCCATCGAAATAGTTAAGTATAAAACACCCGCAGCAGCCATTCCAATCGGTATCCACTGCCATAAACTTAATCTTTCACGAAAGAATATTACTCCCATTAAAACACTTAAAAGGGGATTGATGTAATATCCGAGACTTGTTTCAACTATGTGCCCCGCATTAACAGCCCATACGTAAAGGAACCAGTTAACTGCAATCAGAATTGCCGCAAGAAGATAAAGCCGCAGAACCTTAAAAGTAAAAACAGAATTTCTGAATTCTTTCCACTGATGTATTATAATTATTACTACAATTAGTGCCGCAAAAGACCATACAATCCTGTGACCTATTAACTGAAGCGCAGGTACGTGTTTCAGAAGTTTCCAGTATATCGGAAAAAATCCCCACCACGCATAAGCACCTATCGCATACCATATTCCTTTATTCATTAAACTATTTGTATTCTTAACATATATTTTAACTTAATATACTCATTGTCTTTTCTATACTCACCGAAATAATGATTATATTAACGTTTACTCTTTAACACCTAACGCTTCTATAATTTCATCTTCTATCATTTTCTCGTCACCAATTTTATATCCTAAATGAGTATTGAGTACCTTCTTGTTTCTACCTATTATAAAGTAATACGGAACTGCTTCTTCACTTCCTCCGTATATTTGAAACAATTCTTTATCTGTGTCAAGAATGACAGGAAACGTAAACCCCATTGCGGATACGTATGATTTAACTTTCGATACCGATTTCTGGTTATCTATGTTTACTCCAATGTATGTAAACCCCTTTTGTTTGTACTTCTCAAAAAGAATCTGCATATTTCTTTGTTCTTCTTTGCAGGACGGACACCATGTCCTCCAGAACCCCAGCATTACAGGCCCCTTTTCAACAAGGTTACTTAGTTTAATCTCATTCCCATTGATATCATCTTTCGTGAAATCTGTATAGAACTGAGCAAACAATTGTGCTGAGAATATTAATAGAAATGCTGTTATGGAAATTATAATTTTCATAATGTTATTTCAGAATGTATTGTAAATCATGTATATCCCCCCGAATATCACCAGTACTCCGCATACACGTTTTATGTATGTTGCAGCTTTTGATTTTTCAGTCCAGTTAAGATATTGCTGCACTTTCTTCGTCAGAGTTCCTGCCGCAACTATTACTGTTATATGTCCAAGTCCGAAAGCAAGCAGCAGTATTATTGAATAAATAATATTTGTTTTGGAAACCTGAAATACTACCCCAAGTACAGGTGCCATATAAGCAAACGTACAGGGACCAAGTCCGATACCAAACAAAAGCCCGAGTATTAATGCAGCAAGCACTCCCTTGTGCTTAGTCGGTTTTATACTCGCACCATCCCACGGAAGTTTTATTATATCCATTAAATACAAACCTACAACAAAGAATACACTCGCAACTATGTAATTACCCGCAACACCTACATCTCCCATAAGCCTTCCTGCAAGCGCAGTAATTATTCCGATTAGAGCAATTGTTATCAGTATCCCGACTCCGAAAACAAGCGAGATTGTAAAAGTTCTTTTAAAAATAATCTCTCCCTGTGAATTAATAAATCCTACAACTAATGGTATGCTTGACAAATGACAAGGGCTCAAAAGCACACTTACTATTCCCCATCCAAACGAAGCAAAGACAGCAGTATACGCATTTCCCG
>JBMOHR010000062.1:0-15197 GCA_049317745.1 Ignavibacteria bacterium | reverse complement strand
TATATAAACCAATCAAGAATTATTGAATTTCCATCGCCATAAAAACCATAGCCTATATTATCCCGATGTCCGTTATAAACTGCTCTTTGGATAATTGTCTGTTGGGTCTGATCATTTATAGATGAGCATATCCACATTCCTTTCCTATCGTAAACGCCCAGTCTCATTGTGTCGCGAAGTTCAACTGATTGATAAGGATAACCCATCCAATCGAGTCCAGTATAATAATACCTATAAAACCCATAAATATTTTTTTCTAATAAGCCAGCTGAAACTCTCTGTGTTAGAGGAGAGTAGGCGGCCAAGAATACTTCCTTGAAGCCATTATTATCAAAATCTATTGTTTGGTTATTCATAACAAATGCACTATTGGTAAATAGAGAATCCCATTCAACAACAAACTGACTATTTCCAAGGGATTTAAAGACAACAATTTTAGAAGGATAAGGTGAACTATTAGTTATGTAATATGTATAAACGATTTCTGTCTTTCCATCATTATCTATATCATCAACTGCTGAATGGTACCCAATAGCATTATGTGTATTTTCTGAATGAGACCAGATTTGAAGAAAATCAAGAGACATAACTGTGTTTCTTGGAAGGTCGAACATACTAAAGAAAGTATTATCGCCTCCGCTCTCAAGCATACTTTGTTTGTTTATTGTATTGCCGGATATTGTTCTTTGTGTTTTATCTGTATAGATTATTTTTAAAGAACACTTTACAAACGGCGGCACGAATTCATTGGGTTTCTTATCTATAAAGGCTTCAATTCTTTCAACATTATCTGATTTATACGATATATGATTATATTCTACCAGTCGTCCGTTAGCTTGATTCAGATAAATAACTATTTCGTTTCTGGACTTATAAAACACAGCGATGTCGAGATAGTTGTCCTCGGGGTTGAACATTGCAATCACTATTGTATCCTGCTGGGCTTTTGTCATACTCTTGTAATCTATCTGCCCGCGTTTGACTTTTAATCCAAGGTCTTCGGGTTTTATCATCTTTAATCCCGAGAGCGTTGAACCGAATTCTCTGCTTCTTTCTGTCAGAGTGTTTGCAAGTGCTATTGCGTCTTTATCTTCGGGTTTTTGATTGTCGTATCCGTATGACGGGAATACAAATGCCTGATATATGACAACAAAAAATACCAGATTTACCAATATCGACTTTAACTTTAAACTGCTGTGTTTCATTTTTATTCTATTAAAATAAATTGTTATTTAACCATTACCATTTTCTTTACTGCAATACTTTTCCCGTCAACGATAAGCGAATAGAAATATATTCCGCTGGATAGTTTTGAACCGTCGAAAGTTTTTTCATACACACCCGTTTTAAGTGATTCGTTTGCGAGGGTTTGGATTTCGCGACCTGTGATGTCGTAGACTTTTAGAGTAACAAGCAAGGATGCTTGTCCTACTTTCGGAATTTCAAACTTTATCTTTGTGGTTGGGTTGAACGGGTTTGGATAATTCTGGTATAACACATATTCTTTTGGAATGTTTACTACCGGGTCATTTATTCCGATTGTCCCATATTGTTTATAGACGGCAATAAAATTTTCTAAATGACCGAAATAACCGGCGGACTGAGGAGCAACAATGTATGCTTTTCCAGTGTGTTCAACATCGGTTAAATGCGGTTGTATATTAACAACAGAATCTGTGGATATATAAAAAGTCTTTATGAAATTATACATTCCATCGCGTGTGAAAACATATAAGTGTCTTCTAGAAAAATTTCCCGCCATTGTTCTAACAGCAGGATGAACAAATGAATATCTTCCATCCACATAACCGCTGTCCATTCCGTTTATGGGAGCACCAACTATACCAGTTGAGTCCCACCACATAACTGAATAATTATCACTTCCCGGAGCACCAGTATGTTTTACTACTCCAATACCGCCTGTTCCTTCTCCCGGTCCGGCAAGATAAAACTCTTTTATTCCGTCGTTGTCGTAGTCTTTCTGGAAAATATATCCTGCGGCGAGGGGTTCGATTAGGAATACTCCTTTTTCTTCATAACCGTGATTTGATCCATTACCCGTTGAGTCCATATATCCAAAGTTTCCTGTTCCCCATTGAACGTCTCCAAGCATTATTTCTTCTTTTCCGTCTCCGTCCATATCAAATACTTTCATATCATAAGTAAATGGGCTTCTTTCTATCATTAGAGGGTCGGCATAGAAACTATAAACCAAATCATTCTTAAATCCTGTAAAGACCTCCCTTATAATGTGTGTTTTTGTTACTGCCTGAGGGTCATTAATAGAACAACATATCCAAAATCCTTTATTCTTAAAACTCCCAATTTCCATTGTATCACGATACTCTATTGCTGTTGTAGGACCTACGTAACTATTAACCTGATTATAATAGTAATGGTAATACCCATTTGCATTTTTTTCAAGCAAACCCGAACATACCCAGTTTAAAAGTGGAAAATAAGCACCAAGGAAAACTTCTTTCATACCGTTATTATCAAAATCTGCTGTTTGATTATTTTCCACGAATGCACAATTAGTAAATAAAGAATCCCATTCTACTATAAACTGACTGTTTCCAAGTGATTTAAAAACAACCACTATTGCAGGATAAGGAGGAGAACTGTTTAAAAAATATGAATAAACAATTTCTGTCTTTCCGTCATTATCAATATCATCCACTGCTGAATAATATGCTATTGCATTGTGTGTATTCTCCGAATGAGACCATATCTGCAGAAAATTAAGTGACATAACTGTGTTTTTGGGAAGGCTGAAAAGACTAAAGAAAGTATTATCGCCTCCACTCTCAAGCATACTTTGTTTGTTTATTGTATTGCCGGATATTGTTCTTTGTGTTTTATCTGTATAGATTATTTTTAAAGAACACTTTACAAACGGCGGCACGAATTCATTGGGTTTCTTATCTATAAAGGCTTCAATTCTTTCAACATTATCGGATTTATATGCAATATGGTTATACTCTGCAAGACGTCCGTTTGCCTGGTTTAAGTAAATGACAATTTCGTTTCTGGATTTATAAAACACAGCGATGTCAAGATAATTATCCTCAGGATTAAACATTGCAATCACTATTGTATCCTGCTGGTTTTTTGTCATACTCTTGTAATCTATCTGTCCGCGTTTGACTTTTAATCCAAGGTCTTCGGGTCTTATCATCTTTAACCCCGAAAGCGTTGAACTAAACTCTCTGCTTCTTTCTGTCAGAGTGTTTGCAAGTGCTATTGCGTCTTTATCTTCGGGTTTTTGATTGTCGTATCCGTATGACGGGAATACAAATGCCTGATATATGACAACAAAAAATACCAGATTTACCAATATCGACTTTAACTTTAAACTGCTGTGTTTCATGTTTTATACTTTTAAAATTAAAAGGATGGAGAAAGAGATTAATAATTCTCCATCCTTTGTTTAAATTTACTGCTTATTTGTTCTAATATTCATCAATGACCTAATGATTATAATTCATCTGATTTATTTTATTAACATTAGTCTATTGACCTTTGTGAATTCACCTGCTGTTATACGGTAGAAATAAATACCGCTTGGCAGATTACCTGCGTTAAATTCGACTATATGATTTCCTATTCCATAATTCCTATCAGTCAATGTTTGAATTTCCTGCCCAAGTGTATTGTATATCTTTATAGTCACTTTTGATTCTTTCGGAATGTTGAAAAATATGTTTGTGACCGGGTTGAACGGATTTGGAAAATTAGAAACGGAATAGGTTTTCGAAACTTCGAAAGTCTTCTCCTTATTTCCATTCGACAAATTGTCATTTACAACATCACCAACAGGATTCGGGTTGTTTATACCTACGCTAAAGCTGACAGAATTAGAAGGGTTTGATACTAAATTTGTTAAATCTGTACTTTTGGCATAATAGAAACAATTATCCCTTGGCACATTTGGTGCATCAGATGAAACGATACAAAATTCTGCATAATCCACATAATCGCCTGATGCCATTCCAAGAGAAACCCAGCTATTGTTAGTATTGGGGCTTTTTTTAAACAATTCAAAATTATTATTATTGTTGAAGTCTCTTACATTATTTTTGTCTATATGTATTCTTGGTCTCCATAATGAGCCGTCAAAATAATAATCTTTTGTTGTAATCGGAGGCTGCGGAATAGTATTAGGAATTGATGGGTTAAACCTGAATATCTGAAAATTGTTTAAACTACCACCTGATTTAGACAAAACTAAAGCTATTCCTCCTGTATTATAAACATCAACAGTTTTTATCTTATCAAAAATAAGAGAAGGGTTTTGCAAATTCAGAACTTGCTGCGGTTGAGTTTGATTAAAAAATGTTCCATAACCTGAATTTTGAAATATAGAAATAAAACCACCGTAAGTTGCAACTATAATATCTTTGAAACCTGTTTTGCCTAAATCGGAAGTAGTAATAATTGAATTGTTATAAATATACGCAGAGCTGCCTGTATAATCATAAATAGGTGCCGATAGAATTGCCCCATCTGCATTTAGGAATACTTTCATCTTTCCTGAATTTCCTACTACAATTAAATCATTCCAACCTCTTCTGCTAATATCGCTTAATTCGAAATCGGTTATAGTGAATCCAACATTTAAAGTTTGATTTAAAGTAACTGTATTGTCAATGTTGTTCTTGTAAATATAAATGTTCTGTCCATCGGCTATAACGATATCAGATTTAACATTTGGGATTATATTATAAGGCTGAATTTGATTTAAAACTCTTGCAAACTTTGCTTTTAGTTGATTGCTTGTTGAGATGTTTAAATCAACGGAAGGAGTTTGATAAAGCTGACCGTATCCATCATTTGTATATACTTTTACATGGGTACTGTTTATTATAAGTACATCTTCATAACTATTAAGATAATTAAAATTTCCAACTGAAAGCGATGTTCCTATTCCATTTGAAATATATTGATAATTACTTGAAGATATTGCATTGTTATCGCTTCTGTAAACATAGAGCCCGTTATCCTTAACTACGGCAAGGTCTTTTCTTTCAAGGCTAAGCTGTCTTAGGTTAATAAAGGCGTTATCATTTGAGTAGTAACCGGAACCGGTAGATAATTCGTTTTCGTTGATAAATGGACAAGAAGGTTGTTCATAATTGGAATTCAATAAATTTATATTCCAGTAACCTCTGTTTCCGGAATATTGATTATAACCGTCTGTAAACTTGACAGAAGACGAAGTTACTAAATCAATATTTCCGGATTGATTGATTGCACCTATATCAAAACTTATATGGGATTTATCAATCCAAGTATTCGGAGGGTAAGAAAAATTCTGAATTAGTGGGACTTGTACATATGTTGTATAAAAAGGTGTATAATCAGAATTTTCCTGTGAATAAACAAAAGAAGCTGATAACAGTATTAATACAAGTACAAAGTACTTTAAATTTTTCATTTAATTTAAGTTAATGTTAATAAATAATTCATCAAATCTATAAAATCAGTATATACGTTTATCTTATTGCTAAATGTTGTGCAGGTTTCTTACAAGTTTATGATTTGGAATCTCTTCATCTTCTAATTACAATTCTTTTGTTATTGTGTTTCCCGAACTCCTTCGCTAAATGCGATAGTTTTGAATATAATTATGTATAATGAATTTCTATTCCAATCCACTTAAATCTTCGTTCTTAACTATGGTCCGTTTATCATAATGATGTTTTTAAATAATTATATTAAATCAATATGAATTAATATTTACAAGATTGGTTTTGAAGATTTAATATTTTTAGATAATAATTATTCAAATCCGATGGAATTTACAACGAAGGGTTATATTTTCAAAACTACGAGTGGTTGATTCCTTACCTCTAAAAAACCTCAAATATAGGGATGACAATATTTATATATATAATAAAACATAAAGATATAAAAATCTAAGTGCTTGATTTCTTACTGGGTATAAATCTGTCAGGGGGAGAGGAAAACCAGAAAAGAATCGAAAAGTATAACAAAAATGTTATTGATATCACTATGATAAATGGGGAAGGCTCACAGAAATAAAAGATAAAAGATTTGGGTTTGAATAGAAATAATATTTAAGGGTCGGTGTAAAGAGCATCAATATAATGTTCTCATTAGGCTGGTTCAATGAGAAGTTATATTTGCTGTGTTTTAATCTTATTTTGAGTGTATTAAATTTATTGTGATATTTATTTTTTAACTTTGTTTGGATGACTTTTATAATGATTTGAAATTAGCTCTGTCACTTTGTTCTTAATCCAGTTTTTCATAACAAAACTATTCTTTTCATTTATCATAATTAAAAGATGTTCAAGCACAAAAACCTTGTCTTTAGAAACGTATTTATTATATTTTGATATAAAGGCATTCATAATATCAACAAGAACATTGTATCTTTCCTTATCGTAATTAGTTAAGTATTCGTCTGTTTCAATATACTCTTTGTAGTTGTGGAGACACCTTTCTACGTTTATAAAATCCCCCTTTTCAAAATAATTTTTTATTATTAAATTATTTATATCATATCTATATAAAGCTTTTGGATTGTGAAGCGAAGATAACTCCTTTAAGGATTTAACATATTCATTATTCAAAAAATAATAATGAGCCATACCAAATGCTTTCATAAGTTTAATTTCCGATGGGTTAAGTTTCCCGCAATAATCATTCACGAATTTATTTAAAATCTCTTTGTTGTCGGCATTCAGGCAATTTATAACGTAATTTCTAAACATGATCGGGTGCAGATAATCTGTGATGCTGTTCTTATAATATCCCTTTTCAAAAAATTCGTACTGAATTTTAAGTGCTTCTGGAGTATAAAACTTTTTAACGTCCTGAATCCTTTGTCTCATATAACAATAATTCAATAAAATATTGCTGTGGGTTCTGCAAAAAGAAACGTTATACTGATGATTTATACTGTTGAAATAATTTTTATAATCATTGTAGCATCTATCGCTTAAAGGTTTGCTGAACAGTTTGTATGCCTTAAAAAATATTTTTATGGTTGTTTTTTGAATTGCGTTATATGAATTGAACTCTGATGTATTAATAAACTCAAACATTCTTTCCATATTTACGGGAAACGATTCATTTTCACCATCTTTACAGTCATTACATTGAATCACATAATTTATAAAATTTATTGTTACTTTAGATATTGTATAAACCATTAGATTTAACGCAGAATCGCAAGTGGACTTCTTTTGCTTATCCAGTTTTGATTCTGGATTTAAATTATCATTTGAAGTAGAAATAATGCCGTATTGAAGAATGTCTTTTTCGTACAATCTAAAAAACATTTCTTCGTCTATATTTTCTATTTTTGTAAATTCCTTACTGAGTTTCTTCAATCTTTTTCCCAGGAAGCCATAATTTCCCTGTTTCAGCAAATATCTGCAGCAAAGGTAGTCTCCATAAATTTTATCTTCGGCAAACATTTGTAATTTCGAATAATAAACAAACAATTCGTTAAGTTCGGATAATATTTTAACTACGGTTGATTCAGAATAATTTAATTTGGCAATTAATACAGGTTTTAAATTTTCGAGTTCTTCACTAAGCAATTTTTCAGACTGACTTGTCAACATACGATAAACAGTAAGAATAGATTTAGAAGTGTTTACATAGGGCGACAATAAGAAATTTTCAAAAGATTTTAAATCAGTTTTTGAGAAATAATTAAGATTGCAAATAAAATCGTTAGTTTTCATCGGTAAATAATTGAAAGATACGTTATACTAAAATAAAGATTACGGACTGTATTAGCAACCTTCTTTAAAAAACCAAACTTTTCAGGCGGTAAAGAATGGCATCATCATAGTTTTTGATATTTCCTAAAAGTAAATAAATTGCTTTTTCTTTTTATAAACTTAAACCAATATCAAAATGAAAAAAGTAATTTTTACATTCGTTTTATTTGCAAGCTTAATATTAAGTTCTGCAAGTTTCTCTTCGGAAAAATTTAATGATTACAATTCGTCAAAAGTTCAAATAAAGAGCATGGAGTGGGTTGAATATGTTCTTGTTGGTACTCAATGGTACAAGATTACGCATTTAGACAGCGGTGAAAACATTATTCAGGCCTCAATGGGTGCAGGGCAGGATTAAGAATCATTAATATTTATTTTGAAAAAAGCAGAGACCTCGTCTCTGCTTTTTTATTTGGTGGTAGTATAATCTTTGATGGGAACAGCTAATCTGCTACAGGAGTGGAATAAATGAACGATAACAAGAACACAGAATAATCCGTCCAGTAAGACGGCGGACGCTAGGAATGCGGAGAACGAGATCCCCTCCAAAAACATGAGGGGATGACACAGTGGGAGAACATGTGGAGGATGACACTCTGAGTTTACAATGGAGTTCATTCTTCTCTTACATTCTTTTTTAAAAATTCTTAATTTGAGGTATGGACATTAAATACCTAAAAGGAGTCGGAGATAAAAGAGCTGAGGCGTTTAACAAGATTGGCATAAACAAGCTTGAGGATTTCTTACAGTTTATTCCGAGGACTTACGTAAGCAGGGTAACTATTGAAGAGGCGAGAAAGAAGTTCGGAGAGACGGTTCTGGTTTTAGGAAAAGTGAAATGGGTGGAAAAAGGTGTAAAGTCGAACCATCCGACCACGATACTTTTAGAAGATAATACAGGAACCGTCGAGATTCCTATATTCGGGGCATCTGAGTTCAGAGCAAAACAATTCTTGCTAAATGAAAATTATCTTTTTTACGGTAAAGTGACTGAAGCATTCAAAGGATATAACATAAGGCTTGATTACAGAGATCATTTAAGGTTAAACCTTGTTGACGAAGCAGATAAGGATTTTCTTAAGTTTAACATATTCCCCATCTACGAACTCTCGGGTACGCTGAAGGCAACGTGGATTAAGCCGTTGATGCTTTCGAAGATTGTGTTTAATGCTTTCAGGGCACTGATAAAACTGAATCCTGATTTAGTGGAAGAGTCAATTCCTGAATCCATTATAAAAGAATACGATTTCATTCCGAGAAAGAAAGCAATACTGAGAATTAATTTCCCAACACAGTATGAGGACATAGAAATAGCAAGGCGGAGGTTGTCGTTTGAAGAATTGTTTTATGTACAGTTACTGATGGCATTGAAGAGGAAAAGTCTGCAGAATGAAATAAAGGGAATAAAGTTTATAACTGATATAAAAACACTAACCGAAAATTTCACAAAGATAACCGAGTTTGAATTAACTGATGCACAGAAGAGAGTGATTAACGAGATTTACACAGATATGAAGTCAGATAATATAATGAACAGGCTTTTGCAGGGAGATGTGGGAAGCGGCAAGACGATTGTGTCGATATTCGGAATGCTGATTGCGCTTCAGAGCGGATACCAGTCGGCACTGATGTGTCCGACGGAAATACTTGCAGAACAGCATTTTTACACCATATCAAAGTTTATAGAAAAATTTAATGCAGCGGCGGGGACAGATTACAAAGTTTCACTGCTTGTGGGCGGACAGAAGAAAAGACTTCGCGAGACGATACTTCAGGATATAAGATTAGGGAATTCAAATATAATAATCGGGACACACGCACTGATACAGGAATCGGTGGAGTTTAAGAATCTGGGGTTTGTTATAATAGATGAACAGCATAAGTTCGGAGTAATGCAGAGGGCAAAGTTGAAGGATAAGGGGCTGAACCCTGATGTGCTTGTGATGACGGCGACACCGATACCGAGAACTCTTTCACTGACATATTACGGCGACCTGGATGTTTCGATAATTGATGAACTGCCGAAGAACAGGATTCCGATAAAGACTTTTTTAAGGAAGGAAGAGGACAAGGATAATATCTGGGAATTTGTGAAAGAAAAGATAAACGAAGGACAGCAGGCATTTATAATATATCCGATAATAGATGAATCAGAGAAGCTGGATTTAAAATCAGCAGAGGAGAATTACGTTATACTGAAGGATAAAGTATTTAAGGAATATAAAGTTGGTATGGTACATGGAAGAATGCTGTGGTATGAGATAGAAGAAGCGATGAATGACTTCAAGGCAGGAAAGATTAACGTGCTTGTTGCAACAACTGTTATAGAAGTTGGGATAGACATCCCAAATGCTTCGATAATGATTATTGAGGAAGCACAGAGGTTCGGATTGTCGCAGTTGCATCAGTTAAGAGGAAGAGTCGGAAGGGGTGCGGAACAGTCGCACTGTATACTGATTGCGAAACATCTCGACGAAGTATCGAAAAAGAGACTGAACACGATGTGTGAGACGAATGACGGATTTAAAATATCGGAAGTGGATATGGAGATACGCGGACCCGGAGAATTTTTCGGAACGAGGCAGTCGGGAGTGCTGAACTTTATACTAACGGATTTGAACAGGGACAGGGATATACTTGATTCGGCGAGAAAACTTGCGTTTGAGATAATAGAAACAGACCCGCAGATGAGGAAGCCTGAGCATTCATCGATAAAAAAGATGATGTTATCGACTTATAAAGATGCGATGTATCTGATGAATATAGCATAGACAATTTTAAATTATTAGAACTGCTTATTTACATTTAGTATTAAGCCTAAAAACTATATTTTTAGGAGTTTAAATTAAAATTTTTGATTGAGTCGAAGAACATCTAAAATAGAATTATTTGTACCACTGACCACTATTCTGCTGGATATAATCAGTATTTTAGGAGCGTTTTTAGCAGCATTTTACTTCAGGTTTTATACAACTTTTACAGATATTGTGTCAGTAGAAAAAGGGGTTCCTGAGTTTTACTTTTATTTCTATTTTGCAATATACACATTACCAGTGTGGATAATAACGTTTTTAAACTTCAAGATGTACAAGCTTAGAAGGAATGTATTCATTGGGGATGAATTTGTTCAGATAGTAAAATGTGTCTCAATCAGTATATTGCTTTCAATAGGTATAATTTTCTTCTTCAGGGATTATCCGTATTCGCGAATAGTATTCATTTTAATCGGGTTTTTCTCCGTCGTTTTTATAACTTTTGGCAGGTATATAATGCTGAAGGTCGAAAAGACTTTTTACAATAAGAGCATTGGGGTAAAAAATGTAGCTATAGTCGGAACGACTGAAATGGCTGAAACAATTTACACTACTTTCTCCAAGGATAGATTCACAGGATATCACATAGAAGGGTTTTTTGCGTCTAACCTGCCTGAGGATAAATTTATAAAAGGGAAAAATTTTTTAGGATACTTTGAAAGCATTCCTCAGAAGATAAAAGAGTTAAACATACAGAATCTGTTATTCTGTTTACCACCTGAGCAAAACGATAATCTTTATAAAATCATAAAAAACTGCGAAGGTATAAACGTTGAGTTTATGCTTGTACCTGACTTTATAGAATTAATATCGAGCAGATTAAAGATTACTGAGATTGACGGAATACCGCTGATGATAATAAAATCATTCCCGCTCAGCATCTGGGACAGAATTATAAAGAGACTGTTTGACTTATTCACTTCATTAATGATTTTAACTTTAATTTCGCCAATATTTATATTACTGGCAATTCTTGTAAAGTTTACTTCGAAGGGTCCTGTCTTTTACAAACAGGAACGTGTAAGTGTTGACGGCGGAAAGTTTAATATGCTGAAGTTCCGTTCCATGAGAACAGACGCAGAAGCAGATGGAACTCCTAAATTTGCTTCTAAGCATGATAACAGATATTCACCAGTAGGTTTGTTTCTTAGAAAATATTCACTCGATGAATTACCGCAGTTTTTAAACGTCTTAAAAGGTGATATGAGCATTGTCGGACCAAGACCGGAACGGGAATATTTCATCAACATAATGAAAGATTCTGTCAGCAAATATCTTGAGAGACACAGAGTTAAATGCGGAATAACAGGCTGGGCACAGGTAAACGGATTAAGAGGGTCGGAATCTTCAATGCAGACAAGAATAGAATACGACATTTATTATATTGAAAATTGGTCTTTAGTTTTTGATATTAAGATAATACTAAAGACTGTAAAAGAGATGTTTTTCTCAAAAAGTGCTTTTTAAAAAATTTAAGGATAAAAAGAGTTGATACCTGTATTAGTTTTCTTTGCACACGCAATTTTCGCCGTATGGGCTTTTGCGAAATCGTTTCAGACTGACGGGATAGTGCAGGCGTTCCTGAATGTTTTCTTCATAGTCATATTATTCACGGTCGGTTGGACGATTTCTGATTTACTGGTTGGGTTTTTGATTTCAGATTCGGGTTATGAAATAATGTTACCGACGGGAAGCGTCGCGATGTTCTTTTTAAAGATTACAGGTTTCATAAAGGTATACGGAAACGGTTATGGAAGAATACTTCCGAAGGATTCATTATCACTATTAGTTCTTACTTCAATAGAATACTTCTTTTATAAATTCTATTTCAAACAAACATCAATGAAGTGATTTGAAAAAGATTAAACTTAAATATTGTATCTTTGCGTTAATCTTTTTATCGGCATCGCTGTTATTTCCGAGCTCACTTTCTGTACAAGCTAAAAAAAGCATAATGCTTCAATTCATAACGTACAACGGGTTTGGAAACAATCTTTATATAGACAATATAATTTCAGGCAGAAGAGCTGACTTTGATTTAGCAGTTACTTCAATAAACAACATTCCAAGTGATACAACTTATTTACCCGGAACATCGAGCATAACTATATCACCGGAGGTAAACGTTACAAATATCGGTTTATCGAATACTTCATTTATACACTTCTTATATATACGTATTCCCGAACTTGGGTACAGTGATTATGATACCGTTCCTTCTTTATCTTCGGGTCAAACGGCTAATATGCCGTTTTTACCTGTTTCAATTTTCGCAGATCAGAAGATAAGTGTAATAGCATATTTATCACTTCCCGGTGATTCGGCAAGTTCAAATGATACTTTAAGGCAGACATCATTATTTTTACCGGGATTTCCAAAAAGAATGCTGCTTGAAGAATTTACTTCTGCAACATCACCTTCCTGCGGCGCAAATAACATTTTCCTTGATACGTTTGTTAACAACCACTTTACGAATATATGTGCAATTAAATATCACTTAGGCTTTCCGCCTCCGGGAATTGATTCGTTATATTTACCGGATACTGCAATGGTTGAACGCAGACGTGAATATTATTATGCAAACTCCGCTCCACTAGCAATATTCGACGGAAGGAAAAGAATTGATCTGCCTTATTACAGAGATTCAAATATGTCTGTTCCGTATTATTCAAGCGTTCTAAAAGGGTCGCCTGTTTCAATTTCTGTTACAAATCAGCATGTAGCGCCCGATACGATTCAGTCAACGATTGATGTTAACTTTATATATCCCGTTCAAAGCAACAAACTTTTTCTACGCATTGCTGCTGTTGAAAGACAGATAAATTATGCGCAGCCGATTGGTGCAAGCGGTGAGACTGTGTTCTATGATGTTTGCAGAAAAGTTCTTCCTGACTCGATTGGGTTCCCGATTTCCGGGAATACTGGTACTTCACAATTTGTTGTGAAGTATTACGTAAACCCCCTTTGGGTTGATTCTATGGTATACACAGTTGCTTTTATTCAGGATGATTTAAACAGAACAGTTTTAAACTCTGCAAAGAGTATATATGTGATTACACCTCAAAGAAATATAAAATCGTTAGTAAAGTCAAACATCATCAAACCTGATTTCGACAGGAAAAAGTTTTCTGTAAATAAATCATTATCCAGTAACTTTTCTCCATTGCTGATTGACACAGTATCATACTTTAACTATCAGTTCTTTGAAGGTCCGTTCCTGCCACCTGGCTGGAAGATAAATAACATTGACGGCTTCCTGACATTTGAAAAGTATAAAGGTGTAAACGGAGTGACCATTGGCGGAGAAAACAGCGTTAAGATTCCATTCTATGACTATTCGAACATAGGGCAAAGAGATACGTTGTACAGTGTACTGTTTGACAGTGTCTCTTCCTTTGATACGCTTACGTTCGACTGGGCTTACGCAGTATATCTTTCTGAATATTCTGACAGTCTGGCAGTTAACATATCCGTAGACGGCGGAATTACATTCGCCAACTTTTTCAACAGGGGCGGCTACGACCTTGCCACTGCACTTTCAACAACACTGCCATTTATTCCGTACGCCACATCCCAATGGAAAACATTCAGGTTTCCGCTCTCGGCCGTAATACCGCCTGACAATCCGCAGAACATTGTTCCGAACACATATGAACTCGGGCAAAACTATCCGAACCCGTTCAACCCAAGAACAACGATTGCTTATAAACTTCCGAAGAACGGAATCGTTTCGATAAAAGTTTATGACGTTACAGGAAGAGAAGTTGCAACGATTGTAAACGAGAATAAACCCGCAGGATCATACCAGGCAGTATTCAATGGTGAAAATTTTTCGAGCGGAGTTTACTTCTACGTTTTAAGAGCGGGTGATTTTATGCAGGCGAAAAAACTTGTACTTCTGAAATAAAACCTTTCACAACAGATTCACAGTCTTACATTTCGGACACTGAAAATATCCGTGCACAATATTCAGTTTCAGTATGTTAAACTTTGCTTTGCACTTTTCACACTGATAAGTTTCCGACTTATCTATTTCAAACAACTTTCTTTCCCAGTATTTCAAAAAGATATGAAGCGAATAAATAATGATGAAGATGGTAGCAAATATTAAAACGAAAGTATTACTTCGCAGAAGATACGACGCGAATGCAAACAGGAAAAAATATACGCTGTAGATAAAAGTGATGTTAATCAGGTCGAGAGGGATATCCACTGTAAGCGACTTCACAAAAAGTTTTCGCTGATAAAAAGTTTTCGATTTGGCGCCATCGAGCCACATACGAAAAGACTCCAGCGGAAACAGGGGCACAAAAAGGCAAAACCATTTCGTGGTCATAACAGAACCGTCAACCAGTTTCCCGCGCTTGCCTATGTAGTTAAAAAAATTCAGCATATATATAGAGCAAACATATAGAAAGTAAGGAGTTTTATCAATGCTGAAGAGTCGATTTTAAATGGAATAAGTACCTAACTTTCGTATAGAAAATGAGTTTTAATAAGAGTATTTTTGTACATATCTCATTGAATTAAATAATTAATCCAATTTTTGAATTATGAAGAAATATGCACTAACGAATCCCCTGTGCAATCTGCTCGATAAAGCAAAAGAAGATTTCACACGTGA
>JBMOHR010000061.1:0-15400 GCA_049317745.1 Ignavibacteria bacterium | reverse complement strand
TTATGCCTGTATCTGTTTCGGCGATAAACATAGCATCAGCGGCTACCTCAAAGAAACATCTGAACTGCTCATCACTTTGAATGGATAAAGTATTTTTATCCGTTATCCTGTTTTCCCTCTTCATAGGTCAAATATTTTTCTTTTCACTGTGATTATCCGGGTTAATAAAAAGCCTTATAAATTCATCACGTGGTTTGTAATTATTACTCTGTTCAATAACTATAAATACTTAATTAACACAAAGGTATCATATTTATTAAAAAAATAAAATGTTTTTCTAAACCCTATTCACTGACACCTTTAGTTTGACATTTTAACGGGACTTTAAAAGAATACCTAGGTGTGCTTTATTATAAATTTGTAAACTTAAAATATGGAATTCGTTACATTAAATTAACTTTAATTATTAAAAGACATCGCTCTTTATACTGTAAATAATAAATCAACACTTTTCCTTTTGCTATTCTTTTATTAAAGTATTTATAATATTTTAAACTTTAGTTCGTTTAAATTAGTTTAATAATATTTGACTTACAT
The DNA here is from genome assembly GCA_049317745.1 of Ignavibacteria bacterium. Lineage (GTDB taxonomy): Bacteria > Bacteroidota > Ignavibacteria > Tepidaquicellales > Tepidaquicellaceae > CAIKZJ01. The sequence goes on along the minus strand of JBMOHR010000061.1, from coordinate 14,863 downwards.
TAATAAAGGGTACTGCGTTATAATATTAATTGTATTTCTTGCAGGAATAAATTGCTATGCGGAAGATATCAATTCAATAAAATATGCTAAGTTTGATAAATATACTATTGACGACGGCCTTTCTTTTGATAATTCCAGATGTATTGTAACCGACAAGCTTGGTTTTTTATGGGTAGGTACGTATGACGGACTAAACAGATATGATGGAATTAACTTTAAAGTTTTCAGAAATGACCCGACTGATTCAAATTCGGTCATAGGAAATTCAATAGGTTGTATGATCTGTGACAGCAAAGGTATACTGTGGATAGGAACAAACAACGGATTGTGTTATTTCGATTACAATTATGGAAAGTTCGTTAAAATCAACAATTCAATTAATGACACACTTGAATCAGATTTTAAATGGATATTTTGTTTGTACGAAGACAAAGAAAACAATATCTGGTTCGGAAACAATGAGGGGTTGAATGTTTATAATCCTGTGAATAAGACTCTCAAAAAATATGAAATCAAAACCGGTAATAATTTAAGGTGGGAACCTTTAAATTGTATATATGAAGATTCTAAAAATGATTTCTGGGTCGCAACTTTTGCAGGTTTGCTTAAATTTAATAAGAATACGGGCGAGTTTATTAATTATTTTAAAACCTCTAACGATAACAAATTAAATTCTATCAAATATGTTACTTGCTTATTCGAAGATTCAAAGAATAATTTCTGGGTAGGAACCTGGGGAGGCGGTTTAAATAAATTTAACAGGGAAACGGGAGAATATAAGTCATACCTCTTTGACAATAATGTTAAAGAGACTGACATAGGTTCCACAAATATAGTAAACTTTATTTATGAAGAAAAGAATAGCAGCAATGAATCAAAACTTTGGGTTGTAGGAGAAGGCTTAGGGATTGCTATTTTCGATGCAGCAAAAGAAAAATTTCATATTACAGAATCAAACCCCTATAAATATAAAAGCCTTCCTACAAAATCCGTTAGATACGTTGCTGATGATAAACAGGGAAATTTGTGGTTCGCGTCCGGATATGGACTGTTCAGATACAGCTCTCTGGAAAATAGATTTAAGTGTATTAAACTTGCGGAAGAAATTAATGATAAAAACAGGTTTCAATTCAATGGTGCTGTATCATATATTAATAAAGGCGAAAATTCTGTCTGGATGTCCTGCTGGGGAGAAGGTTTATTTAAATGGAATAGAAGTAATAATTCATTTAAAAAGATTAATCCCAAAACAGAATTAAAAAATAATTGGGTTAATTGTATATTCAGGAATGATGATGGCAAACTCTGGATTGGGCATTCTAAAGGAATTGAGATTTATAACCCGCTGAATAACTCTCTTCAAAACCTTGATTTAGGAAGTACGGATTATGATTCAATAATGATTTCTAATATATTTGATATTATTAAAGATAATTCAGGAGTTTTATGGGTATCTGCTTCTAAGGGCTTGCTCAGTTATAATCCTGTTAATAAACTCGTTAATGTTTATACAAAGTCCAATAGTGGACTTAACGATTACAGGGTTAACAAATTATTCTCATCTAAAAATGGTGAAATATGGGTATGCACAAACAACCAGGGGTTGTTTAAACTTGATAATGTAAGGAAAGATTTTAAAAACTACAAACATAATCCGGCAGACTCAAATTCTATTCCTTCAAATCAGGTTTTGAACATTACCGAAGATTCTTTTGGAATATTATGGGTAGGAAGCAGTAATGGTTTAACTTCCTTTAACCCTGTGAGTAATGTTTTTAAAAATTATTCTACAAAAGATGGACTTATGAATTCCATTGTCTATTCGGTCATTATAGATAAACTTAATAGAGTGTGGGCTATAACAGGTAACGGTATTTCGGTTTACGAACAAGAGTTAAATGCTTTTCTTAGTCTTAATTCTAAAAACGGTTTACATGAAAATTACTCTTCCGTTTTCAGTGTTTTGCCTGGAGGTGAATTTCTGATTGGTTATGATGGTTATGTTGATTTGTTTACACCCGAATCTATTCAAAGAAACAAGTATGTACCTAACACCGAAATAACTTCATTTTCGGTCTTTGATAATGAGGTAAAACTATTGAGGAATAATAATGCTATTGAACCGGTTAACGTGACTTATCTGGAGAATTCAATCAATATAAATTACATTACATTAAATTTTTTCAATGAAAAACGCTGTAATTATTCTTATAAACTTGAGGGATTCGATAAAAACTGGATACCTGCAGGCATTAAAAGAAATGCCGTTTATACCAACCTTGATCCAGGTAAATATACTTTCTACGTAAAAGGAAGTAATAACGACGGAGTTATGAATGAGAAATCTGTATCTCTTACTTTTATAATTAGTCCGCCCTTCTGGAAAATATGGTGGTTTCGGACTTTAGTGTTCATGTTAATTGTAAGTATTATTCTGATCGTTATAAGAAGAAAAATTTCAAGTATAAATAAAGCTAAACTCGAACAGGAGGATTTTACAAGACAACTAATCGATTCTCAGGAAAACGAAAGGAAGAGAATAGCTTCCGAATTGCATGATAGTCTTGGACAGAATCTTTTGATAATTAAGAACAAAGCAATACTTGCAGTTAAATCAAATGATCTGGATAAAACCTCCAGAGAGAAAATAGAAGAAATATCCGAGCTTACTTCTCAGACATTAAGTGAAGTCCGTTCAATCTCTTATAACTTAAGACCTTATGAAATTGACAGACTGGGCTTAACAGAAGCACTGAATTCGTTAATTGAGAATTTGTCGTTGGCAACTCTTATTAAGGCAGACTACGTGATTGAAAACATAGATAATATATTTGAAAGTAATTTCGAAATTAATATATACAGGATCGTACAGGAAATACTGAACAATATAATTAAACATTCAGGAGCAGACAAACTTACATTCGTTATTAAGAAAGAACCGAAAATAGTAATGTTAACTGTCTCGGATAACGGAAAAGGGTATAATTCAGAGGGGCTTCAAAAAGATAAATCCTCAACCGGCTCTGGAATCAAAAGTATTGATGAGAGAACTAAAATGATGAAAGGGTCATTTGCTATTTCTTCAAATCCGGGAAAAGGAACAGAAATATTAATCAAAATACCTTATTGACATATATGGGAAACATTAAATCAATTATTATCGCCGATGACCATCCTATCTTCAGGAACGGATTAAAGCAAATATTGCTCACTAACGAGAAAATCAAATTATTAGGTGAGGCCTGCAACGGAGAAGAAGCACTTAATCTTATCTTAAACCTTAAACCTGATGTTGCTGTCTTAGACCTTGATATGCCTGTTCTTAACGGACTTGAAGTTCTCGAAAAACTGAAAATACTAAAAACTGATACAAAAATTATTATGCTTACTATGTATAAGGAAGAAAAGATGTTCAACAAAGCTTTCGACAAAGGTGCGTATGCATACGTTTTGAAAGACAGTGCTGTTGAAGACATAATTGGATGTGTTGAATCCGTTTCTCTGGGAAATTACTTTATCAGTCCTGCACTTTCTACTTTTCTTATAAGCAGAAGTAAAAAGCAAAAGGAGTTTGAAGAAAACTTTAAGGATATTAACTCTCTCACTGATATGGAACGGAAAGTTCTTAAGCTTATTTCTCAGTCAAAATCAAGCAAAGATATTTCTAATGAATTATTTGTAAGCTCCCGCACTGTTGATAAACACAGAGAGAACATAAGCAAAAAACTCGACATCCGCGGAAACCTTAGCCTGACTAAGTTCGCCATTGAAAACAAATCCTTCCTGTAAACCTTTTCAGATACCCATAAGCTGGTAAACCAGAATTATCTTTTCTTATTTCTAACCCTGAAAATCTCTTTCTCTAATTCGCGTAATTCGTCTAATTCGCGTAATTCGCGGACATCTTTTCTCTTCTCTTTTTCTTTGCCATCTTGTGCACGTTTTCACTCGTAACTGTTTAATTATCTCTACGTACTACTACGTATAAATTTTTAGTAATACTCCTTATTCCCTTTCCGGATAATAAAGTCCATTTTGCATAAAAGAAAATAATAATGAAATTATTAATTGTTGACGACAATATAAGTATGAGGGGCTTTATTAAAATGACATTCAAAGATGCTTTCACTGAAATCTTCGAATGCAACGACGGACTTTATTCGTTCGATATATACAAGAAATATAAACCCGAGTGGGTTCTCATGGATATAAAAATGGAAAAGGTTGACGGCATAGAAGCCACTGAAAATATTATTTCAAAATACCCACTTGCAAAAATCATAATCCTGACAGATTATGATAATAATAAGCTAAAGCAAAAAGCACTAAAGGCAGGGGCAACAGCTTATGTAACTAAAGAAAACCTAATGAGTATTTTTAATCTAATTAAATATTAAAAGGACAAAAAATGAAACACAAATTACTTCTCTCAACAGGCATTGTCACATTTCTATTAATAATTGTCGTATATATATCGTTCGACAAATTGAAATCAAATTCTGTTACTTCAATTGAATCGATTGAAAAAGAATCTATCGGGCATTCCGAAAGCGAATCTATGGAAAATGATTCTTTTGAAAATGAGTCAAAAGAAACAGGGCAGTCTATAGAACGGGAAAGAAAATTCTTTGAAGACCTTCATAGTCCTTATGGACAGATACTTCCCGCTCAGATGCTGGAAAATACCTGGAGTGCAATTAACTCAAGACCGTCAGAGTCTTCTATGTCTGATTTTCTTCCCGCTAACACCTGGAATTGTCTTGGTCCTTATGGCTTTACATATGTTAATAGTTTAAATCAGAACCTGAAGTTTTCAGGAAGAGTAAAGGATATTCAGGTCAATGGTGTTCCGACTGTAAGGGTTGCCTCGGCAAGCGGTGGATTATGGAAATATATGGTATTTGGAATTGTAACAATTCCAGTGCCATTATCTGATGCCGTTCCTACTCCTGTCGTAAGTACTTCGGCTACAAGTCCTACAGATTCAAATCGAATTATTATTGGAACAGGTGAATATTACGTTAGAGGAGGTCTGGGTATCTACAGAACAACTAATGGTGGTTTGAACTGGATTCATGCTAATATGTCACCTTTAACTCCTACTGCGATTCTTAAAATTAGATATGCTGCCGGAGGAAGTAATATAGTTCATGCAGCAACAGACAACGGTTATTACAGATCTTCTGATGGAGGTTTAAACTGGACATCAAAACTTTCTTATGCTGCTAATGGAGATTTAGCAGTTCATCCTACCGACTCCAATATTGCCTATGTTTCATTAGTTGGTCTGGGAATCTGGAAGACTACTAATGCAGGTTTAAACTGGAATTTATATAATTCCGGATTACCAACAGCACATTTGGGAAGAATTGCACTTACTATTTGTGAATCAAACCCAAGCATTTTATACGCAAATGTTGCATCTGATACCGCTCATGGTAGAACTATTGGATTTTATAAAACTACAAATTCTGGTGTTAACTGGCAGGATGTTTCTTTCCGCCCTGGCGGTAATTGGGCTGATTTTCATTGGGGTCAGGGATTTTATGCAAATGCAATAAGTGTAAATCCTGTTAATCCAAATATAGTAATTGCTGGTGGAGGCTCTTTACAGAGAAGTTCTGATGGAGGAATAACCTGGGTAGAATTACATGACACTTATCATGCCGATATTCATTCTATTACCTGGAAAAGTGACGGAAGTATTGTTTATGTAGGTGATGATGGGGGCATTCAGTATTCGACTAATGCTGGTGTATCGTGGCGCACCGATTTAAACACATTACCTGTTGTTCAGTTTTATCAGTTCGAGGCAGGAGTCTATAATAATGGAATTGTGGCATTTGGTGCAGCACAGGATAACGGAGGTATTTTAACAACAAATACTGGGATTACTACTGCTGGTTCATACATTCAAAAGACATTCGGCGACGGCTGGGCTTGTTCTTTAGACCCTACTAATCCTAATAATATAGTAAGTGTTAATAATGGTGGAAATGTTATGTTTAACAGAAATTTGTCTTCAAATATGGGTGCTAACTGGTCTGTACAAAATGGTGGACTTACAAGTTTGAATTCAGGGGCATTTGTAAAAAACGATAAAGTCTCACCGGCTTATTTCTATACTATTGATAGCAATAGGGTATATTACCTTCCAAATATTTACTCTACCTGGCTCCCTTTACCTGGCGGACCATTACCATCTAATGTTAATAGAATTGATGTTTCAAAATACACTTCCCCATGGCCTGTTATTTATGCCTGTACAGGTACTCAAACTAACAATCAGTTATGGGTCTATGATAATGGAATCTGGAATAACCGTGGTGCAGGTTTCCCTAATAATACTTATGTTTATAACGTTGGACAGCATCCGAGTAATATTAATAAAGCATATGCTATTATGCTTGGAATTGGTTCTACACAAAGAATCTTTAAAACAACTAATCGCGGTGTTAACTGGACAAATATTTCAGGTGACCTCGCCGCAAATATTCCTGCTATTGATGTTGTGCCGCACCCAACTAACGATAATATTCTATTCCTTGCTACAGAATATGGCAACTGGAAAACTACAAATGCTGGTGTAAACTGGTTCAGATGGAATAACGGTATGCCCGAAGGAACCATAGTTACTCGTATGAGTTTCATCGATAGTTCATCTGTTAATGGTAAATTCTGGATACTCGAAAGTACTTTTGGCAGAGGTATTTGGTCACGTGAAATTTCCGGTGAAGATCCATTAATTACAGGAATAACAGGGAATACCATTCCTTCTAAATATGAACTGAATCAGAATTACCCTAATCCGTTTAACCCGGGTACTAAAATAAAATTTTCTATACCGGTTGATGATAATGTTAAACTTGAAATATTTGACGTCGCAGGCAGAATGGTGAAAAGTCTGATAAATAGTAAATTCAGAGCAGGTGAACACATAGTAGATTTTAATGCTTCTGAGTTTTCAAGTGGAGTATATTTTTATAAGATGACTACTTCAAGATTGACCGATGTCAAGAAAATGATATTACTTAAATAGTTATTAATTAATTCAAATAAAAAACAAGAGAAGACACAAATGAAAAGAGTAATACAGTTATCAGCGATATTCTGTATTGTGTTGATTGTAATGACACAAAACGGATTTTCACAAATGTTCGTAAATTCAGCAGGTGTATTTAATGGAACAAGCAGTTACCTTGCTATACCGAATAATGCCGAATTAAATCCCACAGCAGCAATAACATTAGAGGCATGGGTTTATCCGACAGCTACAACTTCTGCATTTCCAGAGGAAATTATCGGCAAGAACTGGTCAAGCAGTTATAGTTTAGCAATGTATCAGCCTTCAAGCCCATTAGCAGGAAGATTATGTTTCTATCCAAGCGGAGGAGGCTCAGGTGTTTGGATAGTTTCAAAAACTCCTCTGCCATTAAATAAATGGTCACACATTGCTGTTACTTATAACGGAACGGGTACATATTTTTATTTGAATGGTTTTTATGATACATCATCAGCACAGGTTTCAGGCCCAATAGCAGTAAACACAGATTCTGTTTATATTGGCTGCGAGAGGGTTGGTACTGTTCCCGCTTATTTCTTCAGCGGCAACATTACAGGTGTTCGCATCTGGAGCATTGCAAGACCGCAGGCAGACATTATGAGGGATATGAACATTCCTTTAACGATGCATTTTCCATCAGGTTTGTATGCTGGGTTACTTGCAAGCTATCCATACATAAGTGATCCTCAAACATTTGACTGGTCAGGGTCAGTTAATAATACCGCGTATGTAAGAAATATTGGAATTTTGGATTTATCACAGAAAATTACTGAATTTTATGATTACAATAACAATGTAAAATTTGACGGTATTACAGCGTATTTAGCAGGAGGTAATGTTTCAGATTATAATGCAACAACAGGAATAACATTAGAGGCGTGGGTTAAAAGAGATACAACAGGTACACAAGCGTCAAACGGTAATGTTGTAAATAAAAGCGGAGGTACAAGCAGGTATGATTATGGATTATGGGTAAATTCAGACGGTTCTGTTTCCTTTGGATTAAACAACGGTATTAATTTGGTAACCACTCCGAACGGTTTGGTTTCATTAGCACGCTGGTACCACTTGGCAGTTACTTATGCACAAACAACCGGTGCAATGACTATGTATATTAATGGTGATTCCGTTTCAGGAAATGTAATCGGAGGTATTGCTATTAATAATAACCCCGATAGTCTGTGTATTGGTGGAATTAGTGCAACATCTTATTTTGCAAGCAAATTTAAAGGACAGATTGACGGTGTTAGAATCTGGAAAAATGTTGCAAGGACAAGAGCACAGATTATAGGAAATATGTACAGATGCGTAACTCCGGATGGTGCACTGCCATGCGTTGAATACACATTTGATTCTTATACAAACGCGGGTCATGGGTCTGGTAATGGTTATTATGTTGGTGCACCGCTTATGTTTAATGGTTCTGCAAAAATTACTTCTGAACATAGAAATTTAAATAATGAACTTTCGTCACCAATGCTTTCTGCTAATGAACTTGGCTACTACAGCACGAGTGATAATGCATTCAGTACAAAAAGATTCTTTATTCCTGACGGTTCAGCAGCAGGTATCACAGATTCAGTTTATGTAAATGCAGGCGGAACGGTTACAGATCTCACAGCATTTGTATTAATTAATCAAACCTGGGTTAGCGATATTATTCTTACTTTTACAAGTCCTACAGGTGTATCTGTAATGCTTACACCTGCATCTGGAAATAGCGCTGCTAACGACCTTATGACTATATTCACTTCAGCGGCAGATTCTACATACGGATTTTCTAACTTAGCATTATTTCCGTACAGTCCCAAGGTGAAGCCCACAAATCCATTTACCCCGTTCATCGGAACTGTAAGATCAGGATGGTGGAAAATGAAATTTACTGATCCGGTACCTGGTGACATTGGATATGTTAACGGGTGGGGAATTAAAATTATGTCAGTAACAGGTACCGGAAATGAAACTAATAGCCCGTATAAGTTCGAACTTAATCAGAATTTTCCGAATCCGTTTAATCCTGTTACCAGAATTAATTTCACAATACCAGTTAGCGATAATGTAAAAATTGAAGTCTTCGATATTACCGGAAAGTCTGTAAATATTCTTACAGATCAAAAATACTCCGAAGGACACCATTCTGTTCAGTTCACTGGTGATGGAATTTCATCAGGCGTATATTTCTATAAATTGACAACATCTAAATTTACAGATGTTAAAAGAATGATATTACTGAAATAATATTTGTAACCAAAGTAACCTTATAAGCAGTTTCTGATATTCAGAAACTGCTTATTATTTTCTTACCTAAAATAATTTCTGATTCTTGGAAACCCCTTTCTTCATTCTTTATGTTTTAAATATTGAGTATTTTATGCCATTATTTAATCAGATTAGTTTATGAAAAAATTTATAGTAATATTCTTAATAACCCTTTTCGGCGGTTATTCTTTTTCTCAGGATAATGTAAAGGAATTATCGATTCTTCACTGGAATGATTTTCACGCACGCAATGTGCCGTACCAGATTTCAAAAAAGAAAGACGGTCAGACAACTACTTATTTTGTTGGGGGTACTGGTTCTGTACTCGGATATCTGAATAAATTCAGAGATGACAATTCTCTCGTTTTAAATGGCGGTGATGACTATCAGGGAAGCCCTATTTCGTCTATTACTAATGGATTTTCGCAGATTGAACTCTTAAAACTTTATAATATTGATGCTTTTGTGGTAGGTAACCATGAATTTGATTATGGCGCTGCCGTTCTCGATTCAGGTCTGAAGACAGCAAACTTCGATGTACTTTCTGCTAATCTTTATTTACCTAAAGAACAGAGAACTTTCGGGAAATCCTATGTAATTAAAGAAAAGAACGGGATTAAAATAGGGATTATCGGAGTTTCACCCGAAAATTTGAAATCTCTGACTCTTCCAAAGAACGTTGCTTCGATAGTTGTTTTAAACACAGATTCTGTTATTTCCGCAAACCTTAAAGTTTTAAAGAGTGAGAAATGTAATCTTATAGTTCTTCTTTCTCATAATGGTTCTGATATGGATAGTGTTTATGCAAAGAAGTTTCATGATATTGATGTAATCATTGGCGGACACTCGCATACTCCGATTTATAAACCAAGAATTGTTGACGGTGTTATAATTTCTCAGGCAGGTTCTTACGGAAAGTTTCTCGGTAAGCTCGATTTAAAAGTTGATATAGAAAAAGATACCGTAGTAAGTTATTTCGGTAAATTAAATGAAACTGTTCTGGATTCTGCAATATTCGATAAAACAGCAGGAGATATAGTAAACGAAATGCTTGCTTCAATTGAACCGGAAATGAAAAAGGTCATCGGTAAACTTGAAGTTGACTGGAAGAAAGGTAATTGCGGACAGTGGAATGCAGATGCCTTACGTACCATGTTTAAAACCGACATTGCCTTTATGAATGCCGGAAGTATTAGAAAAGATATGTTAAAAGGTAATATTACTGTCGGCGATATCTGGGAAATAAATCCTTTCGGAAACAACATTATGACTTTTACCGTTAAAGGCTCTACTGTAAAGAAAATGATGGCAAACAATATTCGTATGTCTGCAAAAGACGAGGAACTGAGCGGGTACGATATGATTATCGAATCAGGAATGAAAATTATAGTTAACTCATCTTTGCTAAGCGATCAGTCAGACAGTTTTATCAAATCAATTGAAATAAACGGGAAACCTCTTGAGATGGATAAGGATTATTCAATAGTTACAAACAGTTATACTGCCGCACAGGCAAAGAAATATTTCGGTGATTTCGGAGAAGAAATAAAAGCCGTTGATACTAACGTTATTGACCGCGATGCTTTACTCGAAGCAGTTAAGCAACAAAAAGTAATAAACAACGTATTTGAAAATAGACTTATAGACGAAAAAACAAAATAATATATGGCAGAACCAAGAATAGTTCATTGTGTAAAATTAAATAAAGACCTGCCTGGTCTCGACAGGCTTCCGCTTCAGGGAGAACTGGGGCAGCGGGTTTATGATAACGTTTCTAAAGAAGCGTTTAAAATGTTTGTTGATTATTTTAAGATGATAGTTAACGAATACAGGCTTGACCTTTCAAACCCTGACACCGATAAAATATTTATGGACCAGATGACTGAGTTTTTCTTCGGTACCGGTGGCGATTTACCAAACGAATACAAACCCGAATAATAGATTATATAGATGGTAACAGCATTTGAATTTGATAAATATCTGGAAAACTCAAAAGAAGATTCCTACAGGATTCATCAGGATGAAAAGAATTATTCGTCACTGAAGACATTTTTACTTATCTTCTCAATAGTTACCGGGTTCATTACGATTACCACCTTCTTCGATGGAAGCATAGATTACGATTCTTACTCAAACTTTGCAGCATTTGTTGTTTCCCTTCTGTTAAGAATATTCTACACCAGAATTTTTACCGTTGAAAGCATCAGAAGGAAAATATTTATACTATTTGTAACTGCATTAATACTCTTCCTCCTGTCTACAATACTTCAGAATTTTATCGAAAAGGATAAGCCGGTAGAAGAAAATAAAGCGAAAGTTGAAAAATTAAAGAAAATTACGGATGATGAAATAGATGTTACTGTTGAACAGAAGAAAACTGATACAACAACTATAGTTATATTTTTCTCGCTCGGACTAATATTCTTCAGGTTTCCTAAAAATGACCTTATTCAACTCTATTCGCTCGCAATTGGGCTGCCCGTTCTGACAGACCTGATTTTCTTTCAGAACTTCGGTATTACGGGCAAAATCCCAATGCTTGTTACAACTCTGCTGTGTTTTGTGATTTCATATTCTTCAGAAAATAAAAGGCACAAAAAGTTTAACAGGGAATACGATGTATACTTCAAGCGTCACTCGGAAACTATCAGGATGAAGAAGGAACTTGATTATGCTCGGGAAATCCAGTTATCGATGTTACCCGAAAGCACAAAGATTATAGGCGATTTGCAGATTGCAGCTACATCATTGCCTGCAAGTGAAGTCGGTGGCGATTATTACGATTATTTTAACATTAATGACGATTTAACAGGGATATTTATATGCGATGTTTCGGGTCACGGAGTTGCAAGTGCGCTCCTTCTTTCGGGACTGAGAAGCTGTATGCATCTGATACTTGAAGACACTTCAAACCCGAAGGAAGTATTCGTAAAACTGAACAGGATGGTAAGGCGCACACAGAACAGAAAGATGTTTGTTACGGCTGTGTTTGCAGTTATCGATACTAAAAATAATAAATGTACTTTGTTTAATGCGGGTCATCTTCCGCCTTATAAAATATCAGGAGAGTCAGACGAATTGTTTAAGATTAAGAGACACGGCATAACGCTCGGTGCTGTTGATAATTTTATATCAGACGAAGAAGATAATCTTGTAACGTTTGATTTTAAAAAAGGTGACAAACTTCTGCTCTATACAGACGGCATAATAGAGGCGATGGATGATATAAAAAATGAATATGGGTTCACAAGGCTCGAAGACTTCCTTTATAAAAATACTTCCGGAACACCGTCAGATTTGCTGGATGGTTTAATAAAGGATGTAAATAAGTTTTCAGATGGTGCTGAACAGGTTGATGATATCAGCATTTTAGTTCTTTCAAGAAATTAAAATATTAAATATATGCCAAAACCTTTAGTTGGAATAATCATGGGTTCTGATTCAGACCTGCCTGTCATGAATCAGGCTGCAGAGATTCTTGATAAATTCAATATTGCTTATGAAGTTAAGATTACATCTGCACACCGCACTCCCGATTTAATGGCGTCATACTCGAAGAATGCTTACAAGCGTGGGATAAAAGTGATAATAGCAGGTGCAGGCGGCTCTGCACATCTTCCCGGAATGTGTGCAGCATATTCGCCAATCCCTGTAATTGGGGTTCCTGTTGAAACTAAAACATTAAAAGGTCTCGACTCACTGCTTTCAATCGTTCAGATGCCATACGGCGTCCCGGTCGCAACCGTTGCAATAAATAATGCAAAGAATGCAGCACTTCTTGCTGTGGAAATTATAGGAGCATCTGATAAGAAAGTATTGGATAAGGTAATAAAATTTAAAAAGGAAATTGAAAAAGAGTCTTTAGATAAGAATAAGAAACTCAATAAAGGAAAGAAATGAGAAAGTTTATAATCGTTTTTCTGATCGTTATATTAGCCGGCAAACTTAACGCGCAAGATAATCCGTCCGCAAAAGACAATTCAAATGACTTGTCATTGCTTGTATCTTATATGGAGGGCTCTTTCTCAAGCGAGGAACAGTCAAAAGCCGACACTAACTATTTCGATATACGTCTGCAGATGAAAAGAATCTGGACTGACAGGGCTGACGCAATTTGGATTTATGTCGAACAGGCGGTTTTTTCAAAACTTGATAAACCATACAGACAAAGAGTCTATAGGGTTCTTCCTTTAAAGGACGGAACGATTGAAAGTGTCGTATTCACATTTCCCGACCCATTGAAATATGCAGGCGAATGGAAAAAAGATGAACCGCTCTTGGATTTAACCCCTGCTGACCTTATTCTGCGTGTTGGTTGTTCTGTTTTTCTTAGCAAGGTTGGCGACAGTTCTTTCGTCGGTTCTACGAGAGATAAAGGTTGTGAAAGCGATTTGCGTAATGCAAAGTATGCATCGAGCGAAGTTGTTATAAACAAAGACGGAATGAAAAGCTGGGACAGGGGATTTAACGAAAATGATGAACAGGTATGGGGTGCAACTAATGGCGGTTATGTATTTAAGAAAATAAATGTAAACTAAAATACAATTTGGTTTATATTGTATGCATTGATATCATCTAAATCACAAAATTTACCGTTCGTCGCCTCGTCCATTTCGGCCTTGGATACCTGAAAGTATTACGTTTTCAGGCTTCTTCTCGTATGGTTCTCGTACGATTCTCGTTCTAACTTGGTCAACCTTGCGCTCAAGATAGGTATATTTGTCGTATGTTTCAGATTTAGCAAATTCTGCTTATTTCAACTTCATTACTTCCTTATATCTTGTGCAACTTACTATGTGGTCGTTTACCATTCCTGCTGCCTGCATAAAAGCATAGCAGATTGTTGAGCCGACAAACTTAAACCCGCGTTTCAGTAAGTCTTTGCTCATTGCGTCCGATTCTTTTGTCTTTGCAGGTAATTCTTTAAGTGTTTTCCATTTGTTTACTATAGTCTTCCCGCCCGTGAACTGCCATATGTATTTATCAAAACTGCCGAACTCTTTTTGTACCTGTAGAAAGGCCTTTGCGTTTGTGATGGTTGCCTGAATCTTTAATCTGTTTCTGATTATTCCCGCATCATTCATCAAAGACTCGTATTTCTTCTCTCCATACTTCGATATCTTTACTATATCAAAATTGTCGAATGCTTTACTGAAATTATTCCTCTTGTTAATAATGGTGTTCCAGCTGAGTCCTGCCTGAAATGCGTCGAGTATAATAAACTCAAATAACTTCCTGTCATCGTGAAGAGGTACTCCCCACTCTTTGTCGTGGTACTCAATCATAAGCGGATTGTTTGACGGCCACGTGCAGTCTTTATTTTCTTTTCCCATATATCTATTTCTAAGTGTTCTAAATGTCTTAGTGTTGAAATCTCTTTTTACTAAAACACATATTAAATTTTTAATCTGTATATTTTATTTTTTATCTTTGATATTTAATTCTTTCTTCATAAACCGTATTTATCTATTAAATAAACCAATGCAGCCATCGAAGCACTTCCAAGCTGCATTTCCCTTCTGTTAACATTTTCAAAAACAT
>JBMOHR010000060.1:0-15581 GCA_049317745.1 Ignavibacteria bacterium | reverse complement strand
TATACTCTTTCATCATTGCCTCAACTATTTCCCCTGCAGGATGTATTTCATTAATCAACGATGATACCTGACCAATCTCAAGTTCGCCTTCCGCTAAATCACCTTCAAGCATTCCTCTCTTCGCTCTTCCTTTTCCAAGTAAATTCTTTAACTCATCTGCAGTCGCACAGGTACCCTCAGCTTTTTCAACGTCATAATAAAATTTATTCTTAAGCAGTCTTACAGGAACAAGTTTCTTCATCATCAATCTTGTGTCACCTTCATCTGCATTTATTATCATCTTCTTAAAATCTATATGTGCAGAAGATTCTTCCGACGCCGCAAACCTCGTCCCAACCTGAACGCCGTCTGCACCGAGCGCAAATGCCGCAAGCATCGAAGCACCCGTCCCTATACCGCCCGCCGCTATTAACGGCAAATCAACTGACTTCCTTACCATCGGGATTAATGCCATTGTCGTTGTCTCATCTATTCCGTTATGACCGCCTGCTTCAAATCCTTCTGCAACTACTGCATCTACTCCCGCTTCCTGACATTTCACTGCAAACTTATAACCAGAGACTACGTGAACAACCGTGATCCCGTTTTCCTTTAAAACTGAAGTGTACTTCTTAGGGCTACCCGCTGAAGTAAACACAATCTTTATTCCCTCTGCTATAATTATTTTTATAATCTCATCTATCTGCGGATAAAGTAAAGGCACGTTCACACCAAATGGTTCTGTCGTCGCTGACTTGCATTTTCTGACGTGCTCAAGAAAAGTTTCAGGATGCATAGAACCTGACCCGATCAGACCCAGCCCGCCCGCATTACTCACTGCCGAAGCGAGTTTCCAGCCGCTGCACCATACCATTCCTGCTTGAATAATTGGATACTTAATCCCAAATAATTTTGTTATAATATTCATATTTTTATATAAGTTATTGTATAATTTCGAATAATCAGGGAAGAATTACTATGAAAAACTTTCGCCCAGATTATTCGTATGTACGATTACAAGAATAACTAATTAAGCATTTTAAATTACATTATAGTATGAAGAATATTTTTCTGACAATAATTTTAGTTATGAGTCTCGGCGTATCTCACGCACAGATTAAAATGATGATAGATACCGAAAAGAATGAAAGAGACAAGATTGACGGCTTTATGTCGACTGGTTATTCACAGATAATCGTTACTCGCGTTGATACCGATGAAATAGAATTGCAGCAGGATTCAACAAAAGTTATGTTCATCGTAATGGATAATGACAAAAATACTTACACTGAGTTAAACTACACTCCGCAGTATTCTAAAACCGTTATAAAACTTGATAATAATATATCCTCAAGAGAAATATTCAATGAAAAGGAACAGTCTGCGGGAAAGACACTTTATTATTATGATCAGGGTAACCTTGTAAAAAGAGAATTATACTTTGGCAATATGAAAGCCTTTGATGAAATCTATGAATATGAAAACGGCAGACTGGCTAAAATGAAGTATGTTATGAGCGATGCTGCGTTAGTAAGTTATTCAACTTTTACTTTTGACAAATCGAATAATCTGCTCGGGGAGATGAAATACAATGCTTCAGATGAACTGGAATATAATTATGAATATACTTACGATAAGAAATCGAGATTAACCGAAGAAAGAATCTATATGGGAAAAGACAACGTAACCGTTACAAACTACTCATACAACAGCAGCGGAAAGTTAACAGAAAAAGTTTCCACATCGAAAGGCAAACAAACGAGCAACATTAAATATTCATACCAGGGTAATAATTTAACGGAAGAGATTTATGATACTCCCGAACTGAAGACTAAAAAGACATACACATACACAGACGGTTTATTATCACAAATAAAATTTGAAGACATAACCGAGACAAACACTTACATCTGGGTTTATGAGTATATAAAGTAATTGAGTCTACTCCACTATTGCACTGCTCTATAAGATTCCCCTCCTTCGAGGGGTGGATTCGTCCGCTCTTTGGATCCGCCGCGGCGGAACGGGGTGGGTAAATCGTGATACTAATTAGTTTAATCTTTTATATTTTCTATTTGATTTTTGATATTAAAAAAGGTGTTGGATTGCTCCAACACCTTTTTTATTAAACTATGTTATATTACTATTACAAATACTTATCTCTGTGATCTTCAATCTTCGCATTATTAGTTAAGTTAGTCATCCACTCCTGAACTGCCTGCTGTTTCTTCGTTCCCAGCAATTGTTTACGAATGTCTGTCTGCTTTACTACATAATCGTTCTGATCGAATGGTGTTACCCAGTTTAAGACTGCTATATAATAACCGCGTGTTCCTTTAATCGGGTTTGAAACTTCGCCCGGTTTCATTGAAAACACAGTGTTGTATAAAGGATAGTCAAGTCCGAGTTTCGGATCAGGCTTTGAGATTGATATACTATCCGCTGTTCCGAATGCGTATTGCGGGAATGTAGCCTGTAAGCCCAGAATATCACCACCTGAAATCCTGCCGCGTATATCACCTGCTATCTTTTGCAGATAATTGAATTTCTTTATCTGTACAACTTTAGGTTTAACCAGTGTAGTCTTTATCGAATCATAGTTCTTATGTCCCTCTGCTATCTTATCAGTAATCATATATAATGCATAACCGCCCTGAACTTTTGTTGGACCGTATATCTTTGATTTCTTATTCGCAAGACCGAACTCAATTATGTTCTTGTTCTGACCTGCTCCGGGTACAAAACCGCCCTTTGTAATCTCAGGTGTTGCGAGTAAAGGCATCATCAAATTCTTTGCGAGTGAATCTATGATTGCGCCGTTTTCAACGTCCGATAAAAATTCCTGTGCCTTCTTGCGGGCAATATCTTTTGTCCTCTGACCCGCTGTTACAGGTTTCTTAATTTCAGCAAACTTGAATTCTTTTCTCGATTTATCTTTAATCTTTATTATGTGGAATCCGAATTGTGTCTTGATAGGTCCGACAATATCTCCGACCTTTCCGTTCATTGCGGCATCTTCAAATTCTTTAACCATCGCACCCTTTGTAAACCAGCCAAGGTCTCCGCTGTTCTGCTTTGCCGAAGGATCCTGTGATACTTCAAATGCTATTTTATCAAAAGACTCACCGCTCTTTGCACGTTTCAGAATATCTTCAATCTGTTTCTTTGCTGCTGCTGTATCTGTTCCGAAGTTTATTAAAATATGTGCTGCGTTTACGTAAACATCTTCTCCTTCTTTAGATTCAAGAAGCCTTAAAATCTTAAAACCGTCCTGATCCATCAGTAAACCCGAGGTTTCATCAGGCTTTGCACTGAATAAGAAATTAAGTGCATTCTTGCCCGTCTGACCAATCTGATTAGGTTTCTGGAAATCTGCTTTAAATGGAACTGTTGAATTATCGTTTACGAGTTTTATTAATGTTGAGTCTTCAAGTTTTGCATTCTTCATATCCTTAATCAGGAATTCCATCTGCTTCTTAATCGAATTTGTATCATCGATTGTCGGTGCATCTGAGAATACTAAATACTTAAACTTCACTGCCTCTTCCTGCTTAAACTCATCTTTGTGCTCGTTGTAATATGTTTTCATATCGTCATCTGAAACCTGAAACTGAGTTGTATCAGTAACAGAATTCAAATCAAGAAATGCATATTTGAAACTGGCTTTGATATTATCATCTTTGTATTTCTGCAATACATCGTTCTCTGTGACAATAACTGATGCCGTTATGTATGTCTGAAGTTTGTCCGAAAGAAGAACTTCTCTCATGTAAGCTTCAACCTGATTCCAGAACTGAGTTGCTTCTTTAGTTTTCATACCGAGTGCCTGCTGGTAAAAATCAGCATTAAACACACCTGTAGAATCTATAAAATTCCTCTTTATCGGTTCGGGTAATTGATCCGGACGATTGTATATGAAATCAAGTATTTCATTATCCGATACTGTTATTCCAAGTCTGGCAATCTCCTGCTTTGTAAGAGTCTGCTGAACGAGTGAATTCCATACTTGTTCTTTTAATTGTTCGAGTGTTGCATCATCAACATCCTTACCACCGCTTTGCTGCCTCATTGTTTCAAGCTGCTGCTGTAGCATCTGTTCGTACTGCTGATAAGTGATATCCTCACCATTCACTTTACCGAACCCAACCTGATCGCCGCCTTTCATACCCAGGTAATTCATACCCCATTCAAAAACTATAAGACCAACGAAGGCAATTATAAGAAAAACTATAATATATGGCATGCTATCGCGCATTTTATTCATAACGCCGGTACCGTGGGACTTCCTTTGTTTTGTTGTCATTACTCGAACAACTCCTTTAGAATTTAAAATTTATATAATAAGTTAAAACAAACGTTAAAATTAGTTGATTTTACGTGGAAAAGCAATGTAAATAATGTTCTTAAACAGAATAATAACGGATATTAATATATTATTATCCAAAACCTCTAATCTGCATAAAAATCAATTATTTACACCATATATTTATTCAAATATTTGCAAAATCAGCACTTGCAAAACATTATCAAATTAATGAAACTTTAAAAGATATCAAAAACTATATCCCGGAGATAAAGTTGAGCTTAAATATATTTTTCAAATGTAGTTAAATCTGTTCCTGCCTGACGTAAAATACTTCTGAATGTACCTATTGGAATCTCTTTTTTATTCATGGGAAGAATGACAGTCCTTCCATTTGGATCTCTGAATTTTCCATGTGACCCTTTTTAGAAATCATTTGAAATCCGATTTTCTTAAGGACCTTTCTGATTTCCTCAGATGAGTATAATTTAGGCATTTATATAATCTTTACCTAAAAACAGTTTATCAATTTTAACAAAATCTTTAATATCGTTTTCAAAGTATAATTCCACCGCTTCCTTTATACTGGCTATTGCTTCATCTATGGTATCCCCAAATGACGATACGTCTACATTCAGGCACTGGGCAATGTAGTGTTTGTCCTCTTTCCAGATTACATAGTTTATTTCTTTCATAATA
Source organism: Ignavibacteria bacterium (assembly GCA_049317745.1). Taxonomy (GTDB): domain Bacteria; phylum Bacteroidota; class Ignavibacteria; order Tepidaquicellales; family Tepidaquicellaceae; genus CAIKZJ01. The sequence goes on along the minus strand of JBMOHR010000060.1, from coordinate 10,600 downwards.
CAATTATTTATATGAAGTTAAAGAATGATTTCAAAATATAAAATAGACATTCCTATCCATATTTTCGACTTTCTAATTAACAAGAACTATCAACGAACAACTAATTAGCAAACAACTAATTCGCAAACAACGGTGTATTATCAATATATATAAGATACTGATCAATCAAAGTACCCTTCATATAAAATATATTGGTAAACAGTACTTTCACTTTCTTTTCGTCGAGTCTCGTATAATCTACTTCACCCTGCCAGATTATGTTGTCACCCTGCTCCCAATAATTCACTACTTTATGTTCACTGCTCTTTATCATATTGAAAAATGCTGCTACGTAATCCGCTACTGCTCTTCTTCCTTTTACGGGTTCGGCATTCCCAAACCTGAATACTCCGTCTTCAGTAAAGTATGCTGCGAATAATTCAGAATCTTTTGCATCGATTACTCCTCCAAGAGCCTCAAGCCATTCTTTTCTGTTCATTTATGTGTTAAATAATTAATTAAATAATTTCTAACAGTAAATAATATCTTTAAATTCCATTTAACGATTCAGAGTACTGATTTTTTGTTCTAAGTTGAATACTCTCCTTCTCAAATCGAAATAAGATGATATTGAATGTATTAGCGCTGTTAACATTAATATGAATATCCCTGTAAACCCTATAATAATACGTAAGATAAAAGAGATTGCAGATAATATTGGCATATAAACAGCGTTGTATAAATACTTGTAATGCTGGAATTCCAGAGGTTTTGAGTTGTCTTCCTGTAACGTCAATGTGTTCTTTAACTTTTCAATTTTGTACATCATAAGGTTCATATTATAAATAGAATTGTCAATCAGTACGTCCATTGTATCAATTTTCGCCTTGTCGATTCCTATCGTCTGAATAGTCTTCATCGAATACCCTTCTATCAGAGGCTTTGACAAACTGCCGCCAAACACCGCTACTCCAATCATAAACACTGCAACCAGATAAAACGAGTATATTATTGTCTTCATAATAATTTAAAATTTGCAGAATATATAATATTTATGGATTTTAATCTAACCATTCTGCGACTGCGGAAAATACCTGCTCAAAACATTTATTGGTTTCTTCCTTTATCTTCTCGCCTATCGGGAATGGCAATACGTGGTCGTATTCTATTGGGAAATGCATTTCATTCACTTTTATCTTTAATCCTTTTTCAGTAAGTGTTTTTCTGACCGACGTTGTCGGGACTACTTCATCAAACTTCAACGGAATTGCGAGTACTTGTTTCTCAAACTTCTTTAATCTGTTTACACGGAAACCGGAAAACCTGTTCATATTCAGCAGTGACCTGAATACCATTCCGTCTTCTTCGTTTTCTGTGAAATACTTTTTCAGATGTTCATCTTTCTGTATATTGTTTTCAAAATCATTAACGTAGAAATCTTTCATTGATTTTTCGGCAGTGCTGTCGCAGATAAACTTTGAAGTTAGATTCATTAAGTCCATCGTTGAGCCTCCGCAGAACAGAACAACTTTTGAGTCAGCAAACATTTCCTGCTTTCCCATTATCAATGCTTCAATCAGGAATGCACCGATTGAATATCCGAATAATGATATACTGCAATCTTTATCGATTTCTTTAAAACCTCCGCTGCGTACCTGTGAAATCAGTTTCTGTACATCGTAGTAACTTCTTATTCCTGACCAGAAAAACAACTCGGGCACCAGGTGAAGCCTTGTACTTATTGCCGAATTCAGGAATGAACATTCCTTCGCACCAAAAAACTTCTGTCTTTCTTTGCCGAGTGCATTCATCGTTCGCGATGCTATCCAGTCTTTCGGTCGGCGGTTTATGTGATGTGAGATCGGGAATGAAAGAACTGTCTGTCCTGTAAGTTCAACAAGCTTCTTAGCCCAGGAATGATATTTCTCCCAGCCGCCTTCGTTTAGTCCGTGAAACAGAATTATGAGTTTTTTACTTTTCCCCGGCTTGCTGTACATAGGGTAAATAAACTCACGGTTGTAGGTCTCTGCTTCACCAGTTTTATCAAGAAATGCCTTAGTCTTTGGGACAGTATCACTTATCTGAGTAATTTTATTGTTTAAGGAAATATTAAAGTAGTTTTTGTCGGGATAAGAATCATTATCATCTGATAGAAAGCGGTAGTTTCTTATTTCAATATCGCTTTCGGGGATTGGTATTATCTCTTTACTTTCAGTGTATATCTCATTCAACAGATTAAAATCTTCGAGGTAGCCCATCTTCTGAACATTATTATTTACATTTATGTTAAAACTATCTAATTCTAAATACTTATTATATGCATTTTTTGAAGACAGTACAAAGATTACCGATTGACATTAAGACGGCGTGGGACTTTTTCTCATCACCTGATAACCTAAAAGTTATTACACCTGAAAAGATGGGTTTCGAAGTCACATCAGAATACCGCGAAACAAAGATGTATCCGGGTATGATTATTACTTATAAAGTACATCCGCTTTTTGGAATTCCTTTAAACTGGGCAACAGAGATTGCTCACGTTGAAGATTATAAATATTTTGTGGACGAGCAGAGGTTCGGTCCTTATAAATTCTGGCACCATCAGCATAAGTTTTATGAAATTGAAGGAGGTGTAGAGATGGTTGACATACTTCATTATAAAGTAGGGTTCGGATTTATCGGAAGGATTATGAATTCTCTTATGGTAAGAAGTCAGCTTGAACAGATTTTCAGTTACCGTTTCAATAAACTTGAAGAAATGTTCGGTAAATTATAATATAGCATTAATTACTCAGATTATATTCATTCAAAAAAGCATTGAAATCATAAATATTAAATCTGTCTTTCAAATGACATTCTTTTCACTTATTTTGAGTACTTAATAAAACTAATATAGTCATTATACAAATTTAATGGATACTGAATCACATTTATCTAAGCCATCAGGGATGGCAAAGACTACTAAAGTAATTGTTCTTACCACTGTAATGTTTACCTTCATTTCTTTCTGGCGAGCTGCTGCCGTTGTAATAGGCGACCTTGGCTCTACAGCATATTATATGGGAGGTATTGCAGAACAGTTTGTCGGCAAAGTTGCTCCGTACTTTATTCTCGGAGTTATGGTTTTTGCATTCTGCGTGATGGCTCTTTACGTGGAATCATCACCACTCTTCACTCGTGGCGGAGTTTACCGCGTAGTGAAATCAACGCTGGGCGGATGGTTTGCAAAAATATCCGTATCTGCTCTTGTCTTTGATTATATACTTACAGGACCTATAAGCAGTGTATCAGGCGGTCACTATCTTGCAGGTTTAATAAATGATACTTTAAAAATATCGGGGATTAATATACAATTCGACAGACATATATTCTCGATGGTTACTGCAATTATCATAGTGGTTTTCTTCTGGTGGGAAAACGTAAAAGGAATTGAAGAGTCGTCTTCAAAAGCAGCTAAGATATTTTTCATAACATCGGTTATGGGTGTTATGGTTATCGTGTGGGGCATTGTTACGCTGTTGATGAAGCAGGAACCGTTTTTCACACACTTTCCACCTATGAAAATTGAACTTACTCCTGAATCATACGGATGGCTGCAGGATTATGACTGGGTGAAATCAATTGCGATGATTAGTATTTTAATTGCGTTTGGACATTCTTTACTTGCACTGAGCGGTCTTGAAACACTTGGACAGGTATACAGAGAAGTGGAATATCCTAAACTTAAAAACTTTAAGAAAACTGCATTAATAATATTTGTGTTCAGTGTAGTATTAACACCGGGAGTTTCATTCCTTGGAACGATGCTGATACCTGATGATATAAGACCGCAGTATATAGATAATTTAATCGGCGGTATTGCAATGTTTTTAATCGGACCGCACTGGCTGAACCTTGTGTTTCAGGCATTCGTTGTTATAGTTGGTGTGCTGATTCTTTCGGGAGCGGTAAACACTTCGATAGTAGGTGCTAACAGTGTTCTGAACAGAGTAGCAGAAGATAAGGTTTTAATGGAATGGTTCAGAAAACCTCATAAGAAATTCGGAACGACTTACCGTATGCTGAACCTTATTGCTATTTTACAGATTGCTACAATTTTAATTTCAAGAGGTGATATATTATTACTTGGTGAAGCATATGCGTTTGGAGTTGTCTGGAGCCTTGTGTTTAAAGGATTTGCAATGATAGTGCTGAGGTATAAAGATAAAAGACCGCGTGAATGGAAAGTACCTCTTAACCTTACGATTAAAGGGACTGAGATTCCGTTCGGTTTGATTTTCATATTCATAGTTTTATTCTTTGTTGGTGTTACAAACTTATTCTCAAAACCAATTGCCACAGTTTCGGGAGTCCTTTTTACAATCTCATTCTTTATGATTTTTGTTGTTTCTGAGATTATTAACAAAAGAAAGATTATGAAGGAAAAGAATCTTACTGAAGATGAATTCCATAGTGACGAGAATATGAAGGTGCTTGAACATTTCAACCTTGAAGATGAAGCAGCAATTACACCCGAACTTATCGGAAGTGAATTAAATGACAGAGTTATGGTTGCTGTTCGTGACCCGAATAATTTAAACCATCTGAAGAAGATTATTAATGAAACTGATACTGATAAGACAGATATTATCGTTATGATCGCACGTGTTTTCCGCGATAAGATGAATACAGAAGTAAAGAATGAACTTGAAGGCGATGAACTTCATTTGTTCAGTGAAGTCGTTAACGTTGCAGAGAAAATTGGTAAACCGGTTATACCTGTTGTTATTCCTACTAATAATGCATTCTTTTCAATTATGAATGTTGCACATTCATTGAACATCAGAGAAGTTGTTATAGGATTGTCTGCAAAGTATAAACCTGATATTCAGCTTCAGCAGCTTGCCCTGATATGGGGTACTGTACACAGCGACGAGAATACTCATATTCGTGTCCGTATAATAACAGAAAATATAGAACACTCAATTGACCTTTAAAACAAAAGGGGCTGATGTTAAATCATCAGCCCCTTTTTCAATTATTAAACCACAAATTTTTAATCTTTCATAATCTTTATTCCTACGAATGTTATATCGTCGTTAATTGCTGCAGTCTTCCTGAAATCCGACAACTCGCTTAACAATATTGTCTTAATCAATTCAGGTGTCCCTCCACAATTATTCCGAACAATTCTCTCAACATTTTCACTGCCGAACAGTTCCCTCTTTTCATCCATTGCTTCGGAGACTCCGTCTGAATACATAAAATAAACATCGCCTTCTTTTAATTCCAGTGTTACTTCTTCTATGTTGTTATTAAAGATATCCTGTCTGTCGAGCCCTATTCCGATTCCTTTTGTGTAAATATTCTCAGACTTGCCGTCTCTTACTCTGATTAAAGGTGTGTGCCCTGCCCTTGCAACCTTAACTGTATTGTTCTTAACGTCGAATATTGCAATCAATATTGTCACAAACGAATACTTATTTAACTGGTCGTAAATCTGCTTGTTAATTTCAGTCAGTATTTCCATCGGTGATATAAATATCTCCGATGCAAACTGAAGCATTGCCTGGACCTGCGACATATAAAGAGCGGCAGGTATACCTTTATCTGATACATCTGCAATAGCTACAAGTATACGTTCATCTGAAAGCTTTATTATATCGTAGAAGTCACCTCCTATTTCACGCGCAGGTTCTGAATATCCTGCAATGTCCATCTTCGTGTGTATCACACTATTATCCGGTAACAGACTGTACTGAATTCTCTTTGCAATGTTAACTTCGTCTTCGTATTTCTGCTTGTTAATCTGCTCAACATTCAATCTTGTATTCTCAAGTGATATAGCACTCTGAGATGCAAAGGATTTGAGCAGGTCAATATCTTCTTCTGAGAATGCTTTGCCGGAATGTTTCATCCCGAAAGTTAAAGCACCCAAAAGTTCATCTTTTAGATAAATCGGGATTATCAGACTGATTTCCTTCAACTGTGCTTTTTCATTATCCGTCAAACCTATTTCATTAACGTTGAAAGCATTAACAAGTATGGCCTCCTGATTGCCCGTAAGAATCTTTTTCAGCAATACATCTATTTCTTTATGACTTAGGTCGAGTGATTTGATATATCTGGGATTTATTACTCTTAGGTTGAAAGCCTCTATGCCCACAGTGTTTATCAGGAAATCTCTGATTTTGCTTACTAAGTCTTCTATGTTTGATATGTATGAAATATCTTTTGAGAATTCCAGCAGCGACTTCCTGTAATTATAATTTTCCCTGAAGAACTGCTTATCCACAAATTCCTTAGCACGTTTGTTCACAAAATCAAATGAGAAAGTGAAAATAATGATAAACGTAATTATCAGCAATTGATTGTTACCTTTAAACACTTCCTTAAAGTATGAGTTCATAAAATACACAAGGACAAGGTACAGCAATATTATTCCGATGGTCACTATTCCAAACACAAGACTCTTTTTTACGAGGAATTCTGTATCCAGAATTCTGTATTTTATAATTGAGTAACCGAAAGAAATCGGGATGGCAATTACAAGAACTGTTGGTATTAAATACAAAGGATTAATAAGAAATACAGGCTGATTATTAATCCTTGTGTATAACAAATAATAAACTATACCTATGCCGCCGATTAAAAATCCTTTACTTATTATTGATAATGATTTTTTAAGGACAGGGTCTGTAACTTTTTTAACTGACTTCCTGAAAAATCTTGAACCGATAAAGAAATATAATACTGAAATGAAAATCATAACAATATTTATCACAGCAGAACTTTTTCCTCCGGTAGCAATTGAAATTACAGCAGGACTTATAGCAATGAGATAAATCAGAATAAGGAATAACCTTCTTCTTTTAAAATCATACCTTATTGGAAAAGTACTGAACAGATGTACATACAAAGGCGGTATCATAATCATACCCGTAACGAAGGAAATGTTCATTGCAGTAACGATTATTTTCTGCCAGGATGAAAGCATACTTTGGTTGATTGAACCGATAGGACTTGTACCCGAGTAAAGAATTAACCCTAAAGATGCTGCACAACTGAAGAAGAAGAATAACTTTGAAGTGGCTTCCTTTGGCTTTGAATAACCTACAATCGTACCTACGAATAAAAATGCAAGACCTATAACCCAGAAGATTAAGAAACTGTAACTTATGAATTTGTAAACCCAGATTTTAACATCTAACAGTTCGCCGTTTCGGATAATAGTATAAGTAATGTATTCATTGCTGTACCTGTTGAGAACATCCATTGCATAAACAGTGTTGCTGAATTTATTACCGTTGATTGCAACGAGTATATCACCGTCTTTCAGACCTGCCTGATCTGCTACTCCGTTCTTGATTATCTGTGTAATCAATAATCTGATTTGAGTGGAATCTTTGTCCTTGGTGTCAATCCAGAGACAATCGTCCGTCGTCATTCTTTTCGAAATAAAATTATTTTCAAAAGCAATAATATTAAGCAGCAAGCATATGAATGCCAGTACCAGTATCAGGAATCTCCTGTTGTTTTCGCTTATGTTTTTTAATAATTTCATTTCTTCAAATGTTTATCTTGCTTTTAATACGTTTTAACTACCACTAAAGTTATGTCGTCGTGCTGTTCTGCGTGGCTGACAAAATTCCTGACCTCCTCGGAAAGGGTATTACTGATTTCAGCAGGACGCAAACCCCTGTTCTGTTTAACAACGTTTATAAGTCTTTCCATACCAAATTCTTCTTTGTGTGAGTTCATTGCCTCGTTCAGACCGTCTGTATAGAATAAGAGCAGACTTTCCTTGTCGAGTTGAATTTCATATTCGTCCAGGTTCTTGTTAAACAAATCATCCCTGTCCAGACCAAGACCTATTCCCCTTGTGTTGAGAAGTTCGATCGAACCGTTCCTCGCAAATATAGCAGGGTTATGTCCTGCCCTTATGAACCTTACTTTGTTTGTCTTTAAATCGAACAACCCAAGCGATACCGTTACAAATGATTTCTTCTCGAACTTATCGTAAACCTGTTTGTTTACTTCCGATATGATTTCTTTAGGTGTTTTAAAGATTCTCGACGCAAACCTTATCAACGCCTGTACCTTCGCCATATAAAGCGCCGCAGGAAGTCCTTTTCCCGAAACATCGGCAATAACTACAAGAACTTTATCATCATCCAGTTTTATAACATCATAAAAGTCACCGCCAATAATCCTCGCCGGCTGTGAAGAACAGCTTATCTCAAGCCTGTCAAAATTAAAATTAGTATTAGGCAGTAAACCTTCCTGAATATTTTTGGCAACCTTTAATTCCTCTTCAATCTTATTCTTCTTTATTTCTGCAAGTCTGAGCCTGGAGTTTTCATACACAATTGAGATATTAGAACAAATCGTCTTAAGCAAATCTATGTCCTCTTCTGTGTATGGAGAGTTCTCCGGCTTTTCACCAAGGTTTATAGATCCTATTAAAGTATCTTTCATAAGGACGGGAAGTGAAAGGACAATTCCTCTGTCTTTAAAATATCTTTTATACACTTCAGGGAATTTTCCTTCAAACAGATTAACGTCAAACAGAAACTTGGGATTCTTATCTTTCAGATAAAGATATAAATAGACATTGTCCATTGCTTTGTCAGATTGCCCGTTAATGTCTTTTATCCACACTTCAAGGTTTTTGATTCCCATCGTTGCTCTTAGTGTTGTATTTAACTGAGAAGTAACATCATCAATGCTGTTCAGGCAGCATAACTCAGAAGAGAAATCGAGAAGTGATTTTCTGTAATTGTATCGCGACTTGTAGAATCTCTTGTCAACGAATGACTTAATTAATTTTGTAATGTAAGAAAACGAAAAGATAACGAGTATTATTGTTAATACTGTGATAAGTTGTTTATTCCTGAACTGGTAATAATCAAACAATGTATCCAGAAGGTTTATTGCAAGAAGGTATGCTGTTATTGTAATACCTGTTGCAAGAGTGAATACTATACCCCTTTTAACAAAAAATTCAGTATCGAGTATTCTGTATTTGTATATTGAATATCCGAATGTTATAGGAATAGCAAGAACCAGCATTGTCGGAAGCCTGTACACAGGATTCAGACCAAGTTTTGCTACGAATAATGAGAATACAAAGTAATAATAAATAAGACCTATAAAACCTATTACCATACCTATAACCAGCACTCGTAATGGCTCTTTAAGGTCAGGACTTTTAATTTTTGTGTATGACCTGATAAATATTATAAGTGCCCCAACGACAAATAATAACGGAGTATAATTTAATATTAATACAACCGGACTCTGCTCCTTTAAAAATGAGAACATTTCCGGAAGTATGCCAGGCAAACCCAGTAATGCAGAATAAAAGTATATTAAGAAAATTTTCAGCTTACGTCTTTTAAAGTCAACAAAAATCGGATAGACAGTGAAGAAGTGGAACAGCAGAGGATACACAAAAACACCTGCTATATAATAATTGTACATCAGGAAACTTTCACTGCCTACATAATACCAGACTCCTCCGTAAATCGTAAAACCTATTGATGAGATGGCACCGAATATAAAGAAAAGCTGCGAAGTAAGTTCCTTAGGTTTTGATATTCCTACAAAAAAGCCATTGACTAAGAACCCTAAACCAAGAACGGAAAATATGTAGAATATAAGATGAAAGTACTTGTATACAGGTATTACAATTTGCAGAATCTCTCCTTTTCGTTCAACAAGGTAATATCCTTTTTCACCAGCCGATATTGAGGAAATTGTAACCTGAAACTTGTCAAGACTTTCGGTTTTTTTCCCGTTAAGCTCTAAGATTTTATCACCTGGTTTCAGACCTGCCTTTTCAGAAACTCCGTTAGGGTAAACAATAACTACTTCAAGATATCTTCTCCCTGAAGAATCTGCTACTTCATTCTTAGCACTGTCGTCAACTGTTAGTCTTCTTGTGAATATTGAATTGAATATAGGAATTCCTGCCAGTATAAGGGCATATAGTGAAATTACTATAATGAAAAACCTTAATGTGTTTTCACTGTATTTGTTCAGAAATTTCAATATTTACAATAAATTTATTACTGTTTTAAATTATTCTACAATCGTGTGCTATGTAATTTACGTTAAAATAATAAATAAGTTTAAACTTTATACATTAAATCCGGTTACTTCACAATTAGAGATTATACCCCATTGAGAAATAAAATGTCATAGGTCCCCAGTATAAACTTTCACTCGTAAAACCTTTATTTATAATGAACATTTGCCCTGCAGACAAACTTGCTTTACCAATCGGAGTATCGAACAATATTGCTAAACCTATACCGTGGTTTAAGTCTTTAAACCTTATGTCTTCTGTATTTTCCCAGATTCTGCCAAGGTCATACCTGGCAGATAAGTATGTATCGAAAAAGAACTTAACAGGAAGTTTATACCTGTATTCCAATGAAGCCAGCAAAACCTGTCTTCCTCTCATTTCATCCTCAACCATTCCGTAGAATGAATCTTCGCCTCCCATAGAGAAAAACTCGTAATTTGGAGTTGTCTTATCGGCAAACCCAAAAACAAATTTAGGTTTTAATACACTCGGTCGTCCTAAATAAATGTTGTGAGTAATATCGAACGATAACTTTGTGAAAGTAACACCGCT
>JBMOHR010000059.1:0-15877 GCA_049317745.1 Ignavibacteria bacterium | reverse complement strand
AAGAATTTCTACTTCGTTTAAAACAGAAACTGCAGATAGGGAATACACGTTCAATTCACCTGAACTCTTCTCCCGGACGTTTACTAACAAGACTCGATGCTTTTGAACTCAATAGTCTTCAACAAGGATTAAGCGATAAGTTTATAAAATCTCTCTTAAGCGAAGAGTCATTCTCTTTCAGGTTTAATATTAATCCCAACGACCTTCCGATTGCCAGAAAGAGTAAATCAGAAACAGACACTCCTGAGGACGAGAATAAAAACAGAATCGGTGTGCTTTCAAAACGTCTCACTTCAATGCTCTATGAAAACGAAGATAATTTTCTCGAACACGGAATAAAGACTTTCGGTTTTGGATTTCCTATAATTGCTTACCGTCCGAAATCCGACCCTGCTAAAACCATTTATGCTCCCGTAATAATCTGGAAACTCGATGTATCAAGAAATAAGAACGAATGGACGATATATCGTGATAATGAATATGGCATTTCCCTGAATGAAGTACTCCTGAACTATCTCGAACAGGATCAGGGCTCTACAGGTCTTACGAGAATTTCAGAAGAAGAATTAAGCGATAACATTGTCGACAGCACAGAACTTCTTTCTATCTGCAATACTTTGGTGAAGGAAATCGGGAAAGAGAATCCTGATTTCACTTTACTGGATAACCTTCTTCCGCTCGAGGATAAAGAGAAAGTTATAAAACAGTTCGCCGTAAAAGGCAATCCGTTCATAGTATATTCAGGCGTCTTCGGTCTGTTTCGCAGTCAGAAAGAAGCTGTTATCAGGGATATTAAAGAATTAATAAGTAACATAAATAATTTTAAGTTCGATGATTTAGTCGCTGAGAAATATCAGACTACCTCATTCACAGCAATTGAAACCGACCCTGCACAGTCGAAAGTGCTCACAGACCTTGGCGAAAAGAGTAAATTGATAATTCATGGTCCTCCGGGAACGGGCAAGAGCCAGTCTCTCACTGCAATCATTGCAAATGCTCTCTCAAATAACGTAAAGTGCCTTGTGGTCTGCGAAAAGAAAACCGCACTTGAAGTTATCCGAAAGAACCTTGAAATGAAAGGTCTCGGAGAACTCTGCGGAATAATTGAAGATGTTAACAGAGACAGAAAATCAATCGTAACATCTGCAAGGGAACGCAGCAACAAATCCGAAGAGTTTGATTTCAAATTACTCGAAGATATTATCCGTGAGACAAAGAATAAAATCGACAGCGTAAACAGCGGGCATAAAATCTACGGCAAACAAATTCTGAACAGTTACAACTGGACTAACCTCGTCGGCAGGTACTTGAACCTTCGGAAAAAGACAAACCTTACAGAGCGTCTTTTCGCTGACCTGAAAGGTGACACATTCGATTTCAATGCTGATAGCATTTCAATAGAGTACAACAAACTAATTAATGTACTCAAAGAACTTTCTGCCCTCTACAACGAGACAAAGGACTCATTAACCGATTTTCAGTATATAAATGACAACATGCTTACCTCAACCACTCAGGTAGAGATTGCAATGAAGCTAAAGCCATATCTTGAAAAACTTGATGAGGCAATCCTGAGCATACTGAAACACATTGAAGAAATCACAGACGAATATGAAAAGAAGTTACTCGTATATTTTGAAAAGTACAAAACCTTTACTCAGGGTATATGCAATGATATAATCAATTTGTATCAGAAGAATAAAGATAATACCCGTTTCTTAAAAGAAGGCGGAATGGTGCTTAAAGTATTATCGCTGTTCTCTTCATCTGCTAAGCAAGCCGTAGCAGATAAAGTCCGTATCGCTGATTTATTCCTGCAGCTAAAAAAATATTCGGGTTATAACTATTTCTTCTTTACTACCGAGAACACTAGACTACCGGACAGAATCCTGCTCCATGCAAACGGCTTTCTTGAAAATCTGGATAAGTGGTACTCAACTGTTCCCGAACTCGCGAAATCAATGGCAGCTAATCTTTCTGCCGAAAATAAAAACGACATAACTGATTTTAATTTTGATAAACTCACAAAACTGTTCGAGAGCTATTCACTTCTCCTGAAAAGCATAAACGATTCTGCAATATTCAGCACAAAGTTTACGTCAGACGTAAAAACTATAAAAGAATTAATCGACAAACTGAATTCTCTTAAGAACTTTATAAATCGTCCGTTGGCAAAGATGCCTGACTTTGCCGACTTCTATGCATACAGAACGAATTACGTAAAAGCAGACATTAAGACTCAAAAGATAACAAACGCACTTATACTTACAGGTTCATCAAACTGGGAAACAGATGGAGAAGTATGGTTCATCTTTAACCTTCTCATAAACAATGATTACCGCATATCGTTAAAGAATGATGCTGAACTGAATGCCCTTCGGGATAACTTTGTTAGAATATCAAAGTACCAGGTGCTCGACATTCTGAAAACATGGCGTGCTAAACAAAGCATGGTTTCAAGTGAATTTAAAAAAGCAAACGGTTACGATAAGAGCACGCTTTACAACCTTAACAGGAACAAACAGTACGGGAAACAGAACTCCCTCAGAAAGATAATCTACACAGACTTTAATATGTTTACCGACTACTTCCCTGTAATGCTCGTAAACCCTACGGTCTGCAGTTCATTGTTCCGTATGAATGAAGGAATGTTCGACGTCGTAATCTTCGACGAAGCATCACAGCTCAGAGTAGAAGATGTTTATGCTGCAAAACTGAGAGGTAAACATAAAATCATCGCAGGTGACGAAAACCAGATGCCTCCTTCAAGTTATTTCGCATCAACATTGTCAATAGATGCACTTACGGATGAATCCGAAGAAGAAGAATTCACTGGCGCATCTGCTTCGATAGCAGATTCCGAATCTCTGCTCGAATACGCAAAACGCAAAGGATACAGCGAAACATACCTTGAAGTGCATTACAGGTCGAAACACCCTGACCTTATTGAATTTTCAAACGCTGCCTTCTACGGCTCCAGACTTAAACCGATGCCTCCGCGCGAAGCATACACTGCAATAAAATATTTTGCAGTAAATGGAATCTACAGTCAGGGAGAAGGGATTAACGAAGATGAATCGAAGAAAATACTTGAGATAATTGATACTGAAGTTAACCTTGCAGACGCAAAAATTCCGAGCATAGGAATCGCTACTCTTAACCTGATGCAGAGAAACCAGATACTGAATGCCATTAACGAAAAATGCGACAAAGAACCCGAGTTCGCTAAAAAGATTTATAAGTTAAAGGAAATCAAAGGGGAAGAACTCTTCGTAAAAAACCTTGAAAACATTCAGGGAGACGAAAGGGATATAATCATAATATCCACAACATTCGGACTTCGCGAAAACGGCAACTTCATCCAGAACTACGGTCCGCTCAATCAGGAAAAAGGATACCGTCTGTTGAATGTTATCGTTACACGTGCCAAATACAGACTTTATGTCTGCACATCTATTCCCGAAAAGTATATAAATGAATATTCACAACTCATAGCGGCAGGAACGAATAACGGACGTGCCTTCTTCTATTCATACCTTGCATACGCAAAAGCAGTGAGCGATAGCGATGTGGAAAAGAAAGCCTCAATCCTTAAACTACTGAGTGATAAATCAGACGCATACGTTCATCCCGATGATGCATTTACTGAATCAATATTCGAGCAGGAAGTTCTCGATCTCCTTTCCGAAAACTTCGACAGGGAAAGAATCAGAATCCAGTATCCGCTTGGCGGATTCCGCATAGATATGGTAATTCTATCTCAGGACTTGTCAAATCCATTAATCGCCATCGAATGCGACGGGGCAAGTTACCATTCAAGTTCAGAAGCTTACGCATGGGATCTGTTCAGACAAAAAGTACTCGAAGGTTACGGATTAAAGTTTATTCGGATATGGTCAACAAACTGGTTCAACAACCAGCAGAAAGAATTAGAAAGACTTTTGCATTTTATAAATACAAATAGTGGCAACGCCGATATGTGAGGATAAATTACTTGTTAAACCTTAATCTTTATCTTTTCTTATTATGAAATAGTTTAATCCGTTTTTTCCATAAAAACTTTGTATATCGCCTCCTCAGGCGTATCTGTTACAATCACAGCCTTCTCGCCCGAAAGCACCTCCGAAGTCTTTCCACTCTTATCAAAATACAAGGAAGTCTCTGCCATCAGTAACTCTTCATCACAAAACACTTTATACTTTGCCACACAGTAATCCCATTCCACCGAGTTTATATACATAAACTTTATCCTTATCTCACCCTCGTTACCATTCCGTGAAATCGTTCTCGAATCATAATAGTAATTCGCATTATCACTCGTCCCCACATAAACCCACCTATTATCCTGCGAGTAAGCATTAGTAATAAAATAATATATCGCCGACAAAATATACTTAAAATACCTTATCATAAAATAGCCGCTTTATACAGTATCAATTTGTTTTTAAAAATACTGATTAAAACAAATAAATTCTATACCACCTATCTTCGGCATAACGATACAAAATCGCAGTACTCGCAGTTCTTTTCGTCATCCGTCTGAACAAATGTCTTCGTCGGGTCATACATTTCTTCAATGACCTTCCTCACTCCCTTACCGAATATCTCGAGTTCAGCTTTCCTAAACGGCTCAACTCTCATATATTTTATTCCGTCCCTGATTTCCTTCAAAGGATAAATTCCCGCCTGATAGGCTTCGCCGCCGTCCCTCAGATAAAGCAGATACGAATAAAACAAAGTCTGCAGGTTTGCCTTTAGCTTTATATCAATAAACATTTCTTTCCAAAACTCTTCAGGATTCTTGATGTCGAACTTTTTCACTCCAGCATCACCCGTCTTATAATCCAGCACTACCTTCATCCCCTTCACATCATCAACTCTGTCAATCTTGCCGCCGACTTTTATCTCGCACTCTTTTCCCATTATAGTAACAGGAATCTTTTCTTCAACCCATGCCTCAAGTCCAGCTATATGAAAACTTTCTCTCTTCTTTTCTTCAAGCAGAAGTCTGCGCACAAGTTTCTGTATCACAGATTTATAAAGTACGTTCCTTCCCTTCTCCTTGAAGTTCAGCGACTTCAGTTCATCCTTCGAATCTATAAACTTATCGAACACTTCATCAAATTTATTATCCACCACATCAATCAGTCCATCTATAGTCTTACTGTTCACATCTTTCCCTTCATACGGAGTGTACAATTCCTGCATCACGCCGTGAAACACAGTCCCGAACGTACCCGCACTGAACACCTCTTCCACTTCGTCTCCGGCTTCAAGCTTAAGAACCTTCTTCAGATAAAACTTCAGACTGCATCCGATATAGTTTATCACATCGCTCGGCGAAATCCTCTTTATATCCTTCAGCATAAACTCCACCAGCTTCTCGTCCTTCAGCACTTCTATCGGCGTTTCTTTCGCTTCCTTCACTGTCGGCGAAACAATCTTAGCCGCATACTTTATCTTCGGATTCTTTTCGGCAAGTTCATTCTCTATCTGTAAAATGTATCTGCTCTTTTCCTTCACTTCATTCCCCACTTCAGTATCGTAGAAAAGATAAACGTTCTTTGCCTTCTGTATCAGACTGTAAAAGTAATAAGCTGTTATGTTATCGTTGTCTTCAAAAGTCGGCAGACCGAATGCCTTCCTGAGCGAATAAGGTATATAGCTCAGGTTCGCAGCGCCTTTCGGCATCTTCGCCTCATTCATAGAAAGTATAAACACATTTTCAAAGTCCAGGTTTCTTGTTTCCAGCAGTCCCATCACCTGCAGACCTTTCAGCGGTTCACCCGTCAGCACAACACTTGCATTATTCAGTATCTGCATCAGCATATTCCAGAAAGTTATCTGGTTCATCTCAATCCCGTCAATCTCCATCGCATCAGTAAGTCTGTTCAACCTCGTGGAAAAATTATAAAGATACTCAAGCTGAAACATTTTGTAGTTTGCTTCGGCATCACTGCTCTTTTCAATCCTCACCGCCAGCAGGTTAATAATATCATTCAGGTATTTTATTGTATCATCAACATCACTCACCGGCGAAAATATACTTTGAAGCAACTGCTTTGAATATCCTTCGGGAAGTCTGTCAATCAGTGTGTACGAAACATTCACGTACACGACATTTTCTTTCCTGATGTTATTCGCAAGCTGAAATATTTCCTTCACCGACGCAAACTTTATGTACGGATGCATCAGAAGTCTAAGCACATCCTTATGATAGAACTTCAATATACCCTTTTCATTTATTTTATTAATCTGAAGCTTGTGTACAATATTAATAAAGTTATAAAGAGGAGTAGTCTTAAGCGGCAATCCCATCGAAACGTTTATCTCGTTCGCTTCTTCGGGCAGTGCATACAATGCAGGCAGAAGTGTGTTCGAATCGGGCAATAGTACCAATGTCTTTTCAGGCATTGCTTTATTATCCTTCATAAACTTACTCAGTTCATTCCCGAACGTCTTCACCATCCCAGCATTCAATGGCGAACCTATCACGTGTATATTCTTTTCAGAGTTGAGCAATGACTCGTCCGACTTAATTACTTCACCTCCAAGCATCCGCATGTTTCTTCTTATAAAAGCTCCCGCTTCCTGTCTTTCGTCATCCAGATAATATTCATCCGCATCCCAGAGAATCTCTGCAAGCCCTTTATCCTTCAGGGTTTTGAAGATTGTGAGTTCACATTTATTAACAGAGTTAAACCCTGCAAAATATAATTTAGTGTATCCTTTAAATAGTTCTTCGTTATTTATCTTATCTGCAATTTCTCTTATTGCCAGGCCTTCGTACGCCATTCCCTGAGCGATAAGGCTCTCTTTAAAATCGGAATAAATGTCAAAAAGTCTGTCCCAGATTTTCAGGAA
The DNA here is from genome assembly GCA_049317745.1 of Ignavibacteria bacterium. Lineage (GTDB taxonomy): Bacteria > Bacteroidota > Ignavibacteria > Tepidaquicellales > Tepidaquicellaceae > CAIKZJ01. The sequence goes on along the minus strand of JBMOHR010000059.1, from coordinate 9,013 downwards.
GTTATCTTTATACTTATTCTCAGTCTTGATGTTTAGCAGACTATCCCAGAAAGCTTTTGCATCTTCTCTTATTTCGGCCGGGAAAGTCGCTTCAATTTCTTTCTCATCTTTAATGTGTTTGAATATCAGCCGTGCATCAACCATATACTTATCAATCTCATCGAAATCTTTCAGCAGCATCTCTCCCCAGCTATAAAACTCATCGAAGGTTTCATCTGCAAAATACTTCTTGTAAGATTTATACAATTCAAACGTAAGCGTCAGGTTATCACCTAAATTATAACTGGAATACTTTGCTGTGAAATCGTTAAGACTAAGTACAGTCGGTGACCAAACAGGTTTTTCAATCATTCCCGAAAGGCTTTTCTTAAAGTACAGTCCTGCTCTGCGCGACGGAAACACAACCATCACTTCGCCGAGAGTATCTTTATGAGTATCGAATATTTTAAATGCTGTTTTTTCTATGAAGTTATTCATCTTATTTCCCTCCTTTCAGATTTTTTACCATAATTGTTATTTCGTCGTTGTAATCATTTATGTACAGAATATATTTCTCCACTTTCTTATACCCCATTTGCACGAGTATTGCACTATACTCATCAAGCTGTTCGCCGTGGTCTTTCTCTTCCTTGCCCGTCTTATAATCTATAAGAACTGCGGAATCATCTTTCAGCATCACTCTGTCCGGCCTGAGAACTTTCCCGTCTTTAGTTAAAATGTCCGACTCAGGTTTCACTTCCCACTTATCTTCAAACCATTCCTTTGTTTCCTTGTTATTAATCACTGCATTCAGAAGTTTTCCGTAACCCTCTTTCTCAGTCTGATTTATAATACCCTCTATCAGACCTTTGTTCAAAGCACTCTCAACGTCACTTGCATTGATAATGTACGACAGTAATTTATGAACTACCACACCCTTGTCTGTTTTCACCTTCATCTTTTCGTTCTCAAACACTTTAAGCTTTTTATACGAGGGTCTTATAATAATCTTTTTGTAGTAAGGAGTTGAATTAAAGTACTCCATGGTTTCCAGTCCGTCACTCTTTGATTCATCTGCCGATGCTTTTTCTCTCACGCCAATTTCTAATTTATTGTTTTTAATCAAATCTGCATACTCATCTATTACAGCATCTTTAATAACGTTTGCGATCGACGCAATTCTGCCGGCAGGAACATTCACGTAAAGTCTCTCTTTAGGTCTTGTGAAAGAAACATAAAGCAGGTTAACGTTATCAAGTCGTGTCATCTTCGAAGCTTCCGAATAATCATCAGCAAAGTACGAATCTGCCGCATTCTGAGTTGCATTAATATAATATGCTGATGCTTTATTAAACGGTGCCTTGTCTGTTGAAGTCCATATCTTTTCTTTCCTTCCGTCGAGTTCCAGTCCCCAGTTTGCGTAAGGGATTACCACAACCTTGCTCTCAAGTCCTTTTGACTTATGAATCGTCATAACGCGGATAGAGTTAGCTTCTTCGGGCAGGTTTATCGATAGCTCATCCTTTTTATTTTCCCAGTATTCAAGGAAAGATGCAGCATCGGAATCTTTTTCAGAATTGAACTTATAGACTTCATCAATAAACTTTATCAGATAAGGGTCGGCTTCTTTATTAAGCTTAAAGATTCCGATAATATGTTCCACAAGTTCATAAGAAGTAAGGTTGTTCAATACAGGAAGCCTTTTCGGTTTTTCATTTTCTTTAAAGAATCCTTCGGGCATTAATTCCTGAAACAATGTACCATCAAAATCTTTTGAATCGAAGAATATATCTTTAAGAGGCACTTCCTTATTCTCAATCTTCGCATAATTATAAAGCATCTCAGTCCTTGCCAGCGTATCGGAACTGTCCGTTATAAACCTTAATGCATTGAGAATAAGATTAACCTTCGGAGAATTCTTTACGAGTAGCGAAAGAGAGGAAACAACATCGTAACCTTGTTCCGTAATTACCTGCGATATATCCCTGCTGTTATCAGCAGTGCGGACAAGCACAAGAATATCTTTCGGTTTATAACCATCAGCTTTAAGTTCTTTTAAAATCTCTATAACTCTCTGGTTTGAAAAATCTTTCGTTGAGAGTTCGCTGTCTTTGACGTAATCGAAGAAATTTATGTTTATGTATCCGCCGTTTTTCTTTCCGTTGTTTTTCTGACAGAGAAGATTCTCTTCGTAAGATTTAGTCAGGTATTCATTCTCGCCTTCGTGTTTTTCACTGCTTGCAAGATTACTCTTAAACCTGAGGAAAAACCTGTTATTGAAATCAACAATCTCTTTATGCGACCTGTAGTTTACGCTAAGTGTATCCTTCTGTATCATATCCTTGAATCCGGCAAGGTCGCGTTCAACGCCTTCGAGCAATAATCGCATATCTCCATTGCGCCACCTGTAAATAGACTGCTTAACGTCACCGACAATCAGCGAAGTATTCTTTTCGCTTAATGAGTTTACAATCAGCGGTTTAATATTATCCCACTGAAACTGTGATGTATCCTGAAACTCATCGAGCATAAAGTTTTTCAGCTTCACTCCGACCTTTTCAAAAATGAACGGAGATATATCATCGCTGATTAAGATGCGTAGAAAGTTATTAATGTCCGTCGAAAGAATTGTACGGTTATCTTTTCTGTATGTATTCAGTAAGTTTAAAAGGTCTGAGAATACACCAATGTTATAAATGGTTTTGAACACAACGTCTGATGTTACATAAGCTTTTACGTTTACATCATAATAAATCACCAGTTCGTAGAAAAGTTTGTTTATCTTCTCAGCATAATCAGAATCGGATTTAAACAGACTTTGTCCGTCCTCTATGCGTTTACGCAATCCTTTATACGGCTCAGCATAATCTCCGCTATGAATTTTATTGCAATAATTTACAATACTCGTAGTACCTCCGCCGACTAAGTCTTTAGTATCAACGTTATTCCTTTCTATAATACCTGATATTTCAGTCGCCACATCCTTCAAATGTGACTCAAACGAAAACTTCACTTTCCTGATTTCGTCAATAAGTAATTTTGTCTGCTCTTTGCTTTCGTAAACATCGTTTCCTTTCATCTGCAGCTTTCTCTGCCAGAACTGCTCGTTGAATATTTCCTTGCCGATTGTGTTAATGTCTTTATCTATATTCCACGTATAACCCTCGTCGAGTTTATAGATTATATAATCTTCAATGTACTTCGTAAGAAACTCATCAGTACCAACTGTGTCAAGAAGCTGGTTTGTGAGTTCATCAAGAACAGCAGTTGAATCAAGCTCAAGGTTGAAACCAACGGGAAGCCCGAGTTCCTTTGCAAACGATTTAATTATCCTTATACAAAAACTATCTATAGTGCTTATATTAAAGTTGGAATAGTCGTGAAGAATGCCGTACAACACATCAGCAGCTGTTTTCCGGAGGTTAAAGTTCTTAGTTTGAACACCTCTTGCTTTCAGGTCTGAAACAATCTCCTCGCCAAGTTTCTCTTCACCGCCCTTAGACAGTTGCACAAGATACTCAATCACTCTCGACTTCATTTCTTCAGTTGCCTTATTCGTGAAAGTGATTGCCAGTGTATTCTTAAAGTTTCCCGGATTTGCAAAAGCAAGAATCAGATACTCTTTAACGAGAGTGCGTGTCTTTCCCGAACCTGCAGAAGCCTGATATATAAGTAAGTTTTTATTCATAGTCTTATTAATTCTTTTACAAATTACTAAATATAAGTAAGAAAATATTATCATTTCGTGAGAATATATTCAACAACGCTAAAGTTCAGTAAGAAATATGATTATTTACAAAAATATATTGATAGTTATTAGTGTATTATATATGTTCTTTGCAAAGAAAGATATTTTATAAACTAATAACCAACAAGAATGAAAAACTTAGTTACTCTATCTTTACTACTCGCTTTTTTAACTTGCCAGTATTCATTTTCACAGAGTTATCAAAGTGGTATGAATCAGCAAGGACAAGAAGTTAAGCCTTCTGTTGTAAACGTTTCAGAATTACCTCAATCGGTAATGCTGACAGGACAAAACATTACTCAGGAAAGAGGCAAACTTCCATCAGACAGATACACAGGCGATATTGCTTCATTAGTAAAAGCTAAGGAAGATAAAGCCATAGACGGACCGGGACTTTACGTCAAAGGATGGGCGGGTCCAAACAAGAATGGATGGCAGCCTGCCGATGCGGACATTGCAACAGGAATGTTACATATAATGGTTGTGACAAATGAACAATTTCATATTTATGGAAGGAATAATTCTTTACCACTAATTACCAGTAACACATTACAGAGTTTTTTCGGCAGACCCGGAAAGAATGTGTTTGACCCAAAAATAGTATATGACCCATGGAGAAACAGATGGGTAATGCTGGCTTTTGAACGTGATGGTCTGTTTGCATATTACTGGCTTGCAGTTTCACAGACAAGCGACCCTACAGGTTCATGGTGGACATATCAGCTTAATGCACACGTTGACGGATCAACATCAACGTCAAACTGGGCTGATTATCCGGGTTTAGGAATTACATCTTATGATGCACCATCGGACTCCACATCAATAATAATTACATCGAATCAATACAATCAAGCAGATGCATTTCAATATGCAAAAATAAGAGTCCTGAAAGGTAAACAAGTTTACGCAGGTCAAACAGCCGGCTGGTGGGATAATTGGAATATGACAGACGCCAATTCCGGAAAATCATTTACAGTTAAACCCGCAGTTCAATGGTGGTCAACAGCATATGGTACTGCATATTTAGCAAACACTTACGGGGGTTCAAACAATTATTATACTATCTGGAGAATAGATAAGCCATTATGGTGGTCAGCAACAGGCGGTATTACTTTAACAAGACAATCAACCATAACAGTCAATGCTTATACTGTGCCGACAAGTGTAAAGCAGCCAGGCGGTGTAAAAGTTGATGCTGGTGACTGCAGAACACAGGATATAATTCTGACCAAAGGAACAAACTCAAGCAACGTAGCAAAGTTGTTTATGTATACAGCAATTCCTTCAAAATATGTTTGGAATGTTAACGATACAAACAGTGTAATTTCATATTGCAAACTAAATATAACTGACAACACTGTAGATGCTCAGCAGATGTTTGGCAGTCCAGGAGTATGGTTCACGTATCCGAAAGCTGCTCCAAAATATAAAGCACCCTATAATGCTGACACTGCGTATATTTCTTACATATCAGGCAGTGCGACTGTTTACAATGAGTCAAGGGTAATTGCCCACGACAGAGCAACAGGGATAGGACCATCTTACTTAGTACAGGCAGCAGGAACAGCCCATTACGGTAATTTCAGGTTTGGAGATTATTCAGGTGCATGTATTGATCCGTTGCAGAATGGAAATGTATGGGTTGTTTCAATGAGAAATAACAATGCTAACTGGGGAACAGGAATCGGTTACATCAGTACAAGCCCGATTATTGGTATTTCACAGGAAAGTGAATCAGTTCCGAACAATTACACTTTAAATCAGAACTATCCGAATCCGTTTAATCCGACAACAATTATTTCATTCGGTCTGCCAAAAGCAGAGCAGGTTTCACTGAAGGTTTACAATTCACTTGGTAAAGAAGTTGCAACATTAATTAATACAAACTTACAGGCGGGTAATTATAAAGTTGATTTCGACGCAAGCAATCTTACAAGCGGAATTTATTTTTATAAACTGACAGCCGGTTCAAATATTTTAACAAAGAAAATGTTGATGGTTAAATAAGGTTAAACTCAGACGTTCTCAGATTAAACTGAGAACGTCTGTTATTTTATAAACAAAAATTCTATAAGCATGAAAAGATTTTCAATATATGGATTAGTTTTGTTTGCTGCTATCGCAATTGTATTCTTTTCGATGAGGTATGTTTCATCAAAAGATATAAGCAATGAATGTAAAGGAAAAGACACTATACAGCAAGGGAACAGCAATACTGAGGTAAGCCCCAACAGCACAAATGTTAAATGCAGTAAATGCTGTTGTAATAAGAAATGTGATAAGAGTATAAAGGAAGAAAAGAAGGATGAGGAAGTACCTATCGGGAAAAATCCAAATCTGAATACTCCGGATACAACAAAGAGCAATGTTACTCCTACGGAGATTAAATAATAAAGTTATTATGACAAGATTTTCAGCAGTGGTAATAGCGATTTTGTTTTTTGCTTTACCACTGTTTTCACAAAATACATGGGTTAAGCAATCCTCAGGATACAGTGAGAACTTAAAGGAAGTAATATTTACTGATTCTTTGTACGGATGGGTTACGGGAGATTCAGGACTGATAATCCATACATCAAACGGCGGGAATAACTGGATAACTCAGAGCAGAAATACACCTGATTTCCTTGTTGATGTATTCTTTCTGAACAGACTAAAGGGATGGTGTATTGCCTGGCGAATCTCGGGGCTGTCTATACGATCAATTATATATTCAACCACTAACGGAGGAAATAACTGGACAACTTCAGTGTATCCGGATTCCACAACATTACTTAACACTGTATACTTTTTAAATTCCAGCACAGGGTTCTTTGGAACGACATACAGTTCTACAAAATCGATATTAAAGACAACTAACGGAGGAAACAATTGGTATCCAGCAAACGTTGACACAAACTTTGCGGCTTCTTTTCCGGTAAAGACATTTAAGTTCATAGATTCCAATACGGGAATAGCGGCCGGCGGTTACCTCGATGTATGCGGAGTAGTATGGAGGACAACAGATGGAGGCATTAACTGGTCATCAAGTACAGTTGGCAGTGAACCTTATAACTCAATAGCTTTCCCAAATTCAAACACTGTTGTAATTTCAGGCGGAGATTACGAATACGGAGTCAGTATAAACTATTCTACAAACAGAGGAGTGGACTGGAGTACTTTTTTCACGGGTTATTTTGGAATAGGGTATTCCCTTTCCTTCAGAACAGGAACTGAGGGATGGATTTCAACGGGATTTTCTAAAATGTTTTTGAAGACAACAAATTCAGGATTGAGCTGGGTTAATGAGGACACACCAGACAGCACAGCTATATATTCACTTACTTTTCCAAACCAAAGAACAGGATGGGCTGTAGGTGATAATGGTGCAATATTAAAATTCAGCGGCGACCCGATAGGGATAATAATTAATGAAGGTAAATTACCCGATTCATATTCACTCAGCCAGAATTATCCAAACCCGTTTAATCCGTCTACAGTTATCCGTTATCAGTTGTCCGTTGTCAGTGATGTATTGCTAAAGGTTTATGATTTGCAGGGACGGGAGGTGAAGACCCTTGTAAAAGAGAGGTTGAATGCAGGAACGTATGAGGTGAAGTTTGATGCCCGCCTCGGCGGGTCTTCGAGTGAGTTGACGAGCGGAGTGTATTTTTACAGTTTGAGTGCAAACGGGAAAGTGATACAAACACGTAAGATGGTAGTCCTGAAATAGTTACAGCTTTAAGGTCTAATCGTCATACTTTATTATATTTTTGGTGTAGACCTTCTTTTTATCTTCGGGAATAAAATCAACAAGTTCTTCGAAGAAAGTGTCAGTCCATTCGTATTTATTCTTCAGGTCATTATACTTAACAGCAGCAACCATAAGATAAGCTTTCTCTGCTAAGTACTTAACCTGTTCAGCTCTGTAATACTGACGGAATCTTAAAGAAGTATATACATCACCGCTATCCTGTTCAATCGTTTGAAAATCAGTACCCGAGTAAAAACTTTTCCTCCTTATAAAACCATCATCAACTTCATCAAAATATCTGTCAAGAATAAATACACAGAATACATCATAAGGCGGTTCAAGATGCTTGGGGATTGCACGTTCGAGTTTAAAATCGAATGTAATGTAAGAATCTTCAATAACAATGTTCTTAACAGAACTTTTGTCAAAGCTGACAGGAGTAATTCCAATGCCGGAAAGTAAACGTTCATAAGCGACAAAGTCTTTATTACGAATCATAAGTTTAGTGTTGTCGTTCAAACCTTCAACATCAAGAGTTTTCCAGAATTCTCTGAGTTTAGGACAGCGGCGAAGTTCGTGATTAAGTCTTTGCCTTCTTGAGAAAACTTTTCGCATAGTTTTCACTTTTTCGCTCTTAGTATTATACCTGCTTGGCACGGGAGAAATATACGGTTTACCATATCTTAAGCGGGAAATAAAATTTCCGAATTTACCTCTTAATTTTCCAAAGGAGCTTTTATCAAAATACGCCATACAAAGAATAAGGTTGATTTGCGATAAAATATAAAATTATAAGGAACAAATGAATGGAATAAAATGAATACGGCAATAATTATTTCAAAGATAAGGCTTGACATTTACAAGATGTTTTATTATATTTGTAACATATACAAATTAAGGAACAAATAGCAGTTATATGGCGTATAACAGTATAAAGTCCTTGATATTTACCAAAAACCTGCATTTCTAAAAAAAGAATCAAGAAAATAGCGTGTTAGTGACGTGAAACTAGCGTGAATCTGACGTGAATTTCGCGTGAGATTAATTGTATATTCTCCTTAGATCTTACTGAGATCTGGTAGTAAGCACCGACAAAGTGACGACAGAATACCATATAATTGCTATAATATTTCAAGGGTATTTGTACAATATTTATCCCTACACTAGTGAAAAATTCCAAAGACTTCGTGTTGTAATCCTGCTATTCCTGTCCCAGTAAAATTATCCTGTTAAGACGTATCAAAATCCGGAAAGAATACAACTCCCCGCCGAAAGAATAAGGTATTATTAAATAAATATGTCGTCCCGCTGGGACTTTGAAATATTTCAATGTTTTTTGCTATTGTTATGTCGTCCCGCTGGGACTTTCGAGTGTTTTTTAATTATTTCTATTATACTTATTGCATTCCACTCTATCTCAAGCAGGATGTCCCGATAAAGAGAATCGGGATTTAAATAACGAACTTGAGTTACTCTCTGCTATCAATACATTTTTGGCTGTTGATTTGAATTACATTATGGAACTAAAATTTTTATATTCAGTATTAATATTA
>JBMOHR010000058.1:0-16155 GCA_049317745.1 Ignavibacteria bacterium | reverse complement strand
GCACACTGATTTTAATGATGAAAAGCTGATTTGCACTGATACAAAAATACTTAGGAATGGAACGCGGATAACGCGGAAAGAACGGATTTGCACGAATATTTAATTTTCGTACAAATATAGATTTATTTTAAGTTACATAGAAGATTGTTGTAATAGAAAAAGGTGGTTTGGGAAACCACCTTAATCTTGTATTACTTATCACTATGAAAAAAATCTTTCAATCTCTCAAATAATACATTGCAATTCCTGTGCCATAGAATATATCGCAAATCTGTGCTTTAAACTGACATTCATGTTTTTATTATTCTCATTTTGAGACAAATTTTCTCAAAATGAGACTGATAATTGCTTAAATCATTAATTAGGCAGGCTGTATGAAAATGAAAAAGCCCAATCAAATAACTGATTGGGCTTCTTCGGTATTACAATAAAATATGTATTAACTTCTGCGGTACAGAGTCCATTCTGTTCCGAGGCTCAGGTTTGTAACTTTAATATAGTCATAAGTACGATAATAGTCTAAAAGAAACTGTACACCTTTTCCGTCTTCAACTGTATAGATGAATCCACCACCGTCAACATTATCCATACTTGTGTAACTTACTATTGAGAAATCTACCCATTTACTGTCTGCAGAGAACTGCACTCTGGTAACTGATGAGTTGTTATTATCACAGGTTAAAAGTACTGAGAATTCACTGCCGTCATAGGTGAAATATTTCTGTGCATATGCACCTGTGTTAACTGCGAATATAACCGCAAATAAGAATAAAACAATCGAGATTTTTTTCATAACTTAATATTTTAGTTTTTAAATAATTTAGTTAATCTTTAATCATTAACTTTAAGATTTAACCTTAAATCCTCTTAAAATGTTCCTGTAAATTCTCCAATTATTAATTATTCAATTTTTGTCAATACCTCTGTTTTAAATTTTAAGAAATTAAGATATTCATATGATTATAAGTTAATAAGATGCTCTAATTACAACTACTTACAGTCTCATAATGAGACTTACAGTCTCATAATGAGACTTTTAGTCTCATAATGAGACAGAATTAAAAAGAATTTAAAAGGGAAACACGTTTTAAAGCACTTAAACGCAATAAATTTTATGGCATCATTATTGCGATGTGAAACATATCTACTTAAAATTAAAATATGAAAATAAATTATATTCTTATATGAGAAAAAGTAACATTATCCGTATTTATCTATTTATTATGCTTGTCTGTATATTATCTTTTTATTCAAATAATTTTGCTGTTTATGCAGGCACAAAGATAAACAATTCAGACCCTTTGCCTTCCTGGAATGATACAGAACACAAGAAGGCAATTATCAGTTTTGTTGAAAAAGTAACCACTGCAGGTTCACCTGATTTCGTTCCCGTATCAGAACGGATTGCAACCTTTGACAATGACGGTACATTATGGTCAGAGCAGCCTATGTATTTCCAGTTCATTTTTGTTTTTGAACGTATAAAAGTTCTCGCACCGCAGCATCCTGAATGGAAGGATAAGCAGCCATTCAAATCCGTACTGGAAGGTGACTTTAAAACCGTTATGCAAAGTGATATAAATACTATAAATGAACTTGTGATGGTAACAAGTGCGGATATAACTTCTGAAGAATATGCACAAATAGTAAAGGATTGGATTGAAACAGCAAGACATCCAAAGACAGGAAAGTTATTCACTGAAATGGTTTTTCAGCCTATGCTTGAACTGCTTGCATATTTACGTGACAACGGTTTTAAGACTTACATTGTTTCGGGTGGAAGTATGGATTTTATGCGTCCCTGGACAGAGAAGGTTTACGGGATTCCGCCTGAACAAGTGATAGGTTCAAGCTTTAAGATGAAATTTGAAATGGTTAATGATAAACCTGTAATTGTACAAATACCTGAAGTAAACTTTATAGATGATAACGAAGGAAAACCCGTTGGCATATATCAGTACATCGGGCGAAGACCTGTTGCGTCGTTCGGTAATTCAGACGGTGATTTGCAAATGATGCAGTGGACAACTGGAGGAAGCGGTTTAAGGTTTGCACTATTTGTACACCACACAGATGCAGAACGAGAATACGCTTACGACAGGAAGTCGCCATTCGGACATTTTGACAAAGCACTTGACGAGGCGAAAGCAAAGGGATGGACTGTCGTTGATATGAAGAACGACTGGAAGATAATATACTCTTACGAGAAGAAATAAGAATTGAAATTTTAATAAACTATAAACTTAATATTCAGTTATGAAAAGAATCATTTATTACCTGGCAGTTATTACTTTATTTTACAGCGGAGTTTCCTTCTCACAGCAAACGGCTGATGAAATAGCAAAGAAAGTTGCTAATCCTGTTGCGAGTATGATAAGCGTTCCGTTTCAGTTTAACTTTGCTTTCAACATTAACGGCAGCGGAGAACATGAAAACGGTTACAGGATGGTTACTAACATACAGCCTATATTGCCTATTCCACTGACAAAAGGAATAAACCTTATAAACAGGATAATCATTCCTGTGCAAACCCAGAAGGATGTAACAGGGTGGAATCAAAAAGAAACCGGACTTGGAGATATTCTTTACACGGCGTTTCTATCACCTGCAGACAGCAAAGTCATATTTGGAATAGGTCCTGCGATTTCAATCCCTTCATCAACAAACGATTTTCTTGGGAGTAAGAAACTGGCAATAGGTCCTGAGGTTGCGGTTCTCGGTCAGCCAGGACAATGGACATTCGGCGGTCTTGCAAATCAGTTATGGTCGGTAGCAGGCGATAAAAACAGACCTGATGTAAATGCAGCATATTTTCAGCCGTTTGTTAGTTACAGGTTTGCAGGAGGATTTTCGCTGGGGCTATCATCGGAAAATACTTATGACTGGAAAAGCAAGCAACTCCTGTCAGGATTAGCATCACTGAGTATATCCCAGGTAATGAAATTTGGTACTAAACAAATGGCAAGTTTTATGATAAGTCCATTAATATTTTATGCTAATGCTAATGTAAGGAAACCCGAGTGGGGAGTTCGAACATCGATATCATTAATATTTCCGGAATAATTTGTACATACGGGAAGAAATAAGAATTGAACATTTAATAAATTATGAACTTAATATTTTAGTATGAAGAGAATCATTTATTGTCTGGTAGTGATTGCATTATTATACAGCAGTGTTTCCTATTCGCAGAATACAACTGATGAAATAGCGAAGAAAGTTGCTAATCCGATTTCGAGCATGATGAGTCTTCCGATTCAGTTTAACTTTGCTTTCAACATTAACGGAAGTGGAGTTGAAGAAAACGGTTACAGGATGATAATGAACATACAGCCTGTTATGCCAATTGCATTATCAAAACACATTAATCTTATAAACAGGCTTATCGTTCCTGTACAGACTCAGAAAGATGTAACAGGTTTGAATCAGAATGAGAGCGGGATGGGTGATATTCAGTATACAGCAGCTATATCACCTGCAGACAGTAAACCCAAATGGGGAATTGGTCCGGCAATATCATTTCCTACTGCAACGAACGATTTACTCGGCAGTAAGAAACTGGCCATAGGCGCGGGAATAATTATTCTTGGCCAGCCGGGGCAATGGACATTTGGAGCACTTGCAAATCAGTTATGGTCAGTTGCAGGTGATAAAAGCAGACCTGACATAAACGCAGCGTTTATTCAGCCCTTTACAAGTTACAGGTTCCCCGGGGGATTGACGGTTGGTATCTCTTCGGAAAATACTTACGACTGGAACAGCAAGCAACTCGTGTCAGGATTAGCCTCTCTGAATATTTTTCAGCTGATAAAGTTTGCAGGAAAACAACTGGCAAATATTCAGGTAAGTCCATTACTTTATTATGCGAATGCAAACATTAAAAAACCCGAATGGGGAGCAAGAACAACTATAACATTAATATTTTCCGAATAAAGTAATCTTATAAATATAAACTTTAATAATGATAAAGAAGAACAGTATCTGGATATACCCCTTGGCTGTAATTGTAATTCTTTTAACATTCAGCTATGGATGTCAAAACAGCGTTACAAGTCCGCAATACAATTCAATCGATTATTCCGATTCGTCGCACTGGCTCTCGCTGCCAAATACTGTTTACAATGTGGATGTGTTTTACCTGTATCCGACAGCTTGTAAGACGAAAAATATAAACATTCCTGAAATCTGTGAAATAGATGATCCTAATATGCTGCAGGGTGCAAGGTCTGACTTTGAACGGCAGGCAACTGCATTTTCAACAACGTGTAACATATATGCACCTTACTACAGACAGGATAATTCCTCAGCAGTTGACAGACTGAATATTATTGCAGGAATACCTACAGCTGATGGAATTGCAGCTTTCGATTATTACATTAAGCATTACAACAATGGCAGACCGTTTATAATGGCTGGACATTCGCAGGGAGCTAATGTACTGAATAATCTTCTGGCAGATTATATGAAGAAAAATCCGGAGGTTTATGCAAGAATGATTGCGGCATACGTAATCGGATTTCCTGTTACAGCACAGTACCTTGCACAAAACCCGCACCTGAATTTTGCAAACGGTCCTGATGATACAGGAGTAATAATTTCTTATAACACTGAAACCGTTGATGTTAATGAACCGAATCCTGTGTTATCGGGTTTGATTGGTACTGTTATTAATCCGATTAACTGGTTGAGAGATGAGACACAGGCAACAATGAGTTCAGGCCTGGGGTCATTTATGCCGGATTCTACAGGTACTTACGTTCCTGTACCGCAATGTGCAGATGCCCGTGCAGACTTAACCAAGGGTGTTCTGATTGCCAATTTACTTCCGCACATAAAAACATATGTATATTCATTAGATTCACTGGCGGGAGTACCACAGGGAATTTGCCATACGTTTGATTACCCGTTTTATTATTTCAACATAAGACAGAATGCAGCAAACAGAATTCAGCATTTCTTTAAGAAATGATTAAGAACTTTTAAATATATTATAAAAGAATGAAAAAGATAAGTATTTTCGGATTAATAGTAATTACATTCATAATAAGTTTCAGCAATAATTGCCGTTCGCAGGATATTGTAAGCAGTGATAATACAGTTTCCAAAACGGCACTTACAAATAAAGTGCATACTGATTATTCAAAACCGGAGCATTGGTTGTTTGTGCCATCAACGACTGAAAAAGAAGCAGATGTGTTTTACCTGTATCCGACTGTGTACGGAAAGACAGATATAAATGATTCCAGCATTTGTGAAATAAATAATGCCGCAATGCTAAGGAATGCGAAGATTCCATTTAACATTCAGGCTACTGCTTTTGAAACAGCGGGTAATATTTATGCTCCTTATTACAGACAGATGGATGCAGTTTACGGACTGACACTGCCACCGGAAAAACTTTCTGCAGTAATAGAAGATAAACCATATACGGATTTGAGAGATGCATTTGATTATTATATTAAAAACTACAATAACGGACGGCCGTTTATATTAGCAGGACATTCTCAGGGATCGAATATTCTTATTTACCTGCTGTCAGATTATATGAAAACAAACCCTGAGGTTTATTCCAGAATGATTGCTGCATACGTTATCGGATATTCTGTTACGGAAGATTACCTGTCAAAAAATACGCATTTGAAATTTGCAGTAGGACCTGATGATACAGGCGTGATAGTATCATTTAATACAGAAGCACCTGTGGTTTCAGAACCAGGCAACCCTGTAGTACTTCCGGGTGCGATTGCAATAAATCCGATTACATGGACAAGAGAAGAGACACTCGCGACAGCAGAAGAAAACTCAGGTTCATTGGAAATCGGCAAAGACAAGACACCATTGTTAGATGCCAGCGGCAATTTTGCAGTCATTAAAAACTATGCTGATGCACGTGTTGATAAAAAGCGGGGAGCTGTTATATGCAGTAAAGTTGACGCTGATAAATTATATCAGAAAAACCCTATCTTTGGAAAAGGTGTTTACCATAGTTATGATTATCCGTTTTATTATTTCAATATCAGGGAAAATGCAGTAAACAGAGTTCAACATTATTTTAAAAACAAGTAATAACTTTTAAATAAATTATACAATTATGAAAAAGATTCACAGTATCAGGATTTGCACATTAATAATAATAAGTCTTGTATTAATTAATGACGGCATTTCACAGCAGGCAAGTTATCCGATAGACACAAAAGTAGTTACAACACAACAAAGAATGGTAGTCCCTGTTCCTGTGCCAACTACTGCGGCTACAATATTTCCGTATGAAGTTTCAAAATATTCTGAAAACGGGTATGGTGTATGGCAGTTCGGTCAAGGACTGGAATATGAAAAGAGACTGGATATTATGTCTCCTTCGTATTCGAATGCATCAGTAGCAAATACAGCAAAGTTGCTGAATTTCTTTACGATAACAGATATACATTTAACGGACAAAGAATCTCCTACTCAGGTACTTTTATTCGGATTTAAAGGCGGAATTATTTCGGCTTATTCTGCAATAATGCTTTATACAACGCACGTACTCGATGCAGCGATTCAGACTGTAAATGCACTCAATAAACAGAACCCTGTAGACTTTGGTATTTCTCTTGGTGATAACTGCAATAATACACAGTACAACGAATTGAGATGGTTTATAGATGTACTCGATGGCAAGAATATTAATCCTGATTCGGGTATAAAGGATGATCCTATTCCCGGACCTAACAATGATTATCAGGATGAATACAAAGCAGCAGGACTTGATAAGTCAATTCCATGGTATCAGGCGATAGGAAATCACGATCATTTCTGGATGGGAATAAAACATCCTGACGATTACCTCGACCAGACTTATGTAGGAGATAATGTTCTTAATATGGGAAATGTTTTGCAGGATACTTTAGGTATAAAAAGCCGTGGATTCTATATGGGAGTATTAGACGGAACTACAAAATACGGAGATGTAATAAATATAGGTCCTGTAAATAGTACAAAAGTAAACAAAATTGCTGCCGACCCAAACCGCCGTTCATTGAAAAGAGAAGAATGGTTTAGTGAGTTTTTTAATACGTCTTCAAATCCTGTTGGACATGGATTCAATGAAGCAGACGCAAAAAGGGGATTCGGCTGTTATTCATTTGAACCAAAATCAGATTTACCGTTAAAGGTAATAGTGGTTGACGATACACAAAATGATAACGATCCTGATGGTGATATTTATGGTCATGCAGAATTTGACAAAGAGCGTTATGACTGGCTTATAAAAGAACTTGATAAAGGTCAAGCAGAAGGAAAACTTATGATTATTGCAGCACATATTCCTATCGGTATAAATGACCCGGACCCTGAACTGGGTATGAGTAAATATTCAGTAGTTACAGAAAAAGATTTTCTTGCAAAAATGCATACATATCCGAATTTAATTCTATGGGTTGCAGGACATCGTCATCTGAATACGGTGACAGCATTGAAATCACCCGACCCAACGAAACCTGAACTCGGATTCTGGGAAGTGGAAACATCATCGCTTCGTGAGTTTCCACAACAGTTAAGAACTTTTGAGATACTGCGTAACAGCGATAATACAATTTCAATCATGGCAACAAACGTTGACCCTGCAGTGAAAGAAGGTTCTTTTGCGGCGATATCCCGCTCTTATGGTATAGCAGCTTTTCAGATATTCAAGAATCCTCCTGTCTATTCATATAACGCAGAACTGGTGAAGCAGTTAACCCCTGAAATGCAGAAGAAGATTCAGAAATGCGGAACACCAATTAAGAAGTAATCAAAACGATATCTGAAACAAAAAGGCTCATCGGTTAAACCTGATGAGCCTTTTTAGTAATGTATAATATGAATAACTTAATACTGAATAAAAATGAATTATGATTATCAATCAATGGTATGTTATACTTGAGTCAAAAAGAAATATTTAATTATATAGGTAAAGTATCAAGTATAGTAATACTCAGACAGGATAAGCGTGTTGTGGAAACTCAGATTCCGAAGAAGAGCGAATTGAAGATGGATGAACTTCTGATAATGGGTGACAGACCTGTAATTGAGTACAGAAAACACAGGAACGAACTAAAGGATAATCTAAATAAATTACCAAAGTAATACCCATATTATAATCATAGATTTTATCGTTAAAATATGATAATTTAAATTATAATATAAATGTAATATAAAAACGTTATGATTATTAGAAGAACTGTTTTTTCCATTATTCTCATCACTCTGTTTTCCTGCAATGTTTTTGCGCAGTTTGCGGTTCAGTTTAAGAATGCCAAACATAATTATGGAATAAATTTACCAAAGACGTTAGAGATAACTGAATTGCCTGAGGCCGGTAATTGCGATACGATGATTGCAAAAGACAAAGACGGTTCTGTAATCAGTATAACTACGAAAATTGACCAGATTTATAAAGGCATTAACGGAAGTCAGCTCTCCGCAAAATCTTTCATGCCTGATTTAAAAGCAAGATTAACGAATATCGAGCTTTCGGAAACATACAATATGGACATAAGCGGTGAACCTGCATTGTATATGAAAGTGAATTTCAAGAATGAGGATATGGACGGGGTAGTATCGCAGTTCATTCTGATCAGAGGCGAGAAGATTTATATTATAAGACTTGTATCTACTAAAGAAAATTATGAAAAGTTTTCTGCGGAAATATCCGGATACTTATTCACGTTTCAGTTTTTCGAAAGTACAAACAGAACATTCTACAAGAATGAACTATATAATTTCGTAATCTATTTCCCGATTGGCTGGAATTTTGACAAAGGTGATTTCCCTGTACAGGCAAACAATTCCAAGGGATCCAGCATTTATATTGAAGTACTAAAAAGTTCAGATTATGAAGGTATGACATCAAATGACATTGATGCGGATGTGATGGTCGATGCTCTTAAAGCTAAATTTTCCAACATTTCACTTGTTCAGAAGAAGAAATATAATATTGACGGGAATCCGGTGCTGATGTGCAAGTACAGATGGGTGAAGGTCGCAGGTGCTGCAAACGAAGCTGTTTACGTAATACACTATTATCTTATTAAAAAGAGTTTAATGTTCGTCATTCAGGGAATGGTAAAAGAAGCCGGATCAAAAGAAGATGAAAGACTGATCGAACAGGCAGTACAGTCATTCCAGTTTACAAAATAGGGCTTATTTTTAAGACATAAATTAAAGGGGAAACAAAAAGAAATATCTTTTCTTCCTTTAATTCTTATTCCTCATTTCAGGAACTTCGTTCGCTCAGTTCGGCGATATACTGAAAAAAGCAACTGATAAAGTTATATGAGTAGAACTTCTTGAGGAGAAGAATATTACTACTTCGATTGATGATGCATTACCGGTTGCATTCTGGTTAAAAGATCAGATGAGCTGGATTCAGGAAACATTAAAGCTTGTTAGTAACTGGTGGAACAATTCTTCAAGTGCACTGGCTGGTGAAGAAAATACTGATAATAACAATAAAAGAGTTGACTTTAGAAAATTTCCTGCAGTTCCTGCAACTAACGGAATGCAGAGAATTCTTTCTTCGGAAAGAAAAAGAGTTGAGTAGCACTTACTTTTAGTTTATTAAATGGCGGATATAGGAATATATCCGCCATTTTCATAATGGATGGATATCAATTATTATACAATAACCCGTCAATTTAACTTTTATTCTTTTCATAGTTTATATAAATTAATCAAAATTTCAACATTATGGAAACTAAAGAGATTTTAGAAAAGTACAATACAATTGCAGTTGTTGGTTTTTCTGACAGTCCTGCAAAAGATAGTAACAGAATTGCTGTTTATATGAAAAATAACGGGTTCAACATTATTGGAGTTAACCCAAAACTTGCCGGTAGGGAAGTAAACGGTATTAAATGTTATTCGTATTTAAATGAAATACCTGAAAAGATTAATATCGTAAACATTTTCAGGCTGGCAATCGCAGTTCCGGGTATAGTCGAAGAAACTTTGAAGCTGAAGGAAAAACCTGAAGTAATCTGGACTCAGCTTGGAATATTTCACGAAGATGCAAAGAAACTTGCAGAAGACAACGGGTTTATTTTCATCGAGAATAAGTGCCTGTATATTGAACATAAATTAAACAGATGATTAACTTGAAAGCTGAAAGAAACAGAACATTATTTACTATTGCGTCGTTTATTATCCCGTTTGCAGTTTATCTTACTACTCTTGCACCGGGATTGTATTTTATAGACACAGGAGAGCTGGCAGCAGTCTGCATTAAACTTGGTACTGCTCATCCCACGGGATACCCTCTTTTTACAGTACTCGGGAGCTTATTCTCAAAAATACCGGTAGGGGATTACATTTACCGTTTAAACCTAATGTGTGCATTTTTATCATCAATAACAGTTATGGTTTTCTTTAATTTGATTTATTTTATTCTGACTAAATTAAATCTTAATACTGACGGTGATGAAAAGAAGAAGTTTTTCGGTAAGGATGAGAATAATCTTATTGCTATGATTATTTCATTCTCATCTGCAATGGTTCTGGCTTTCTCAAACACTTTCTGGAATACATCTAATTCGCTTGAAGTTTATTCCTTGCACGTACTTTTTATCGTTTCTGTAATATATATCTTTTTAAAAGCAGGAAATGATTATGTGAAGAATTCGGGAAAAGATGATTTAAAGTACTGGCTGATGTTTGCATTTGTACTGGGACTTAGTTTTACTAACCATCTTTCGACCATTTTTCTCAGTGTAGGGTTTATATATTTATATTTTGCCGTAAACGGATTCAGTAAAGTTTCATTTCAGAAGATACTGATAATGAGTATCCCGTTTGCTTTCGCACTTTCATTTTATGTTTATTTGCTCGTGAGAGGTGATAATCCAATAATTGCTTGGGGGAATCCAGTAAATTTTGATAATTTCTACAGGCATGTATCTGGTAAACAGTTTAGTGTCTGGATGTTTACATCAACAGATTCTGCTTCTAAACAGTTTTCTCACTTTACAAGTATTTACCCAAAAGAATTTTTCTATATTCCGGTGGTCGTTTCTTTAATGGGTTTATTCTATTCGTTCGTAAAGCAAAAGAAATTCTTCTATTTCACTGTCCTTCTTTTCGTGTTCAACATACTTTACGCAATAAACTATGATATTCACGATATTGATACATATTTTCTTCTTTCATTTGTGGTCACTTCCATCTGGTTTGCACTTGGAATTAGGTTTATATTTGATAAATTTAAATTAAATGTCGCCATTTCAGCTTTAATCGCAATACTTATTCCTTTAACTTCAATTTATGGTAATTATAAGGAAAATAATTTAAGTAAGAGCAATTATGTGAAGGAATACACTGAGAATGTGTTTAAATCTGCCCGGCCGAATTCGATAATTATGTCTACGCAATGGGATTTCTGGGTTTCTGCGTCTTTCTATTATCAGTTCGTTCATAATTACAGACCGGATGTGGCTGTAATCGATAAGGAATTAATGCGGAAATCCTGGTATTTAAAGCATTTAAAAGATCATTATCCTGTAATCTATGACAGAAGTAAGCAGGAATTTGAAACTTATAAGGTCGAATTGCTCAAATTTGAAAAATTCACTGATAATTACACTAAGCCGAAAACTGAAATCGATAAACAAAACCTGATTTCAATTCAAAATGCCTTTATGAATTTGCTAAATAGTATTGTTTCTAAGAATGCAGCAGATTATAATTTCTACACTACATTCGAGATAGAGGAAGAGAAGATTGAGAAATTTGCCAAGGATTATTCAAGGATACCTGAGGGATTGCTCTTTAAACTCTCAAAATCAGTCGAATTTGATTCTACTTACGCTGAGCAGGAGTTTGTTTATACGAAAACCACTGAAACTGATTATTATCATACTTTCATTATGAATGCATATTATACTATGTATCTGAACAGGGCAAATTATTTAATGAATATTTCTAAGTTGGATTTGGCTGAAATGTATATTAAGCGTGTACTTGAAACAAGACCTGCAGATAAAACAGCAAACGGAATGCTTAAAAGAGTTGGCGATTTGAGGAATATTTCTAAATAGTATTGTTCAGGTTAATTGCCATATTATGCTTTATATTATTCGGTGCATCAACTATATTATCAAGAGAATTAAATGATTCTACTAAAGTTGATTCTACGTATATAAAAATTATGCAGGAAATGATTATTGAGAGAATTATTCTTGTAGGTAATGATAGGACCAAAGATGAAGTAATTCTTAGAGAAATGCAATTACACGAAGGTGGAAAATTCAACCTGGAATATCTGGAAAATGATGTTAAAAGACTGTATAATTTAGGATTGTTTAACAGAGTTGATGTTGTTCCTGCACCTTTAAGCAGTTCAAAGATTAACCTCATTTTTGAGTTTGAGGAGGGATTTTATTTCCTGCCGATACCGCAGGGTGGCATTAAAGAAGGTTCCCTGAAGAAAATATGGGGCGGCGTAAATTTTATGTGGAAGAATTTCCGAGGGCGGAACGAGACATTGAATATGAGTTTCGGAGTTGGATATGAGCCTTTTATTTCAGTTTCTTACCTGAATCCCTGGATATTTGGAAAGGAGCATTATTTCTTTCAGACAAGTTTCAGGTATTCGAGAACGTACCCAAGAAGTGTGGGAAATGCTGATTCTACAGGTATCATTTTTAATAAAAACGAAGTTCCTACATATATAATGAATGATATTATGGGGGATATGCGAATCGGGAAGTATTTCGGGAAGAATACCTCGGTTTCTGCGTTATTGCAGTTTAATTCAATTTATACGTCGGAATACGAACCTGGCAGAACAGTTTCTCAGGATGGGCTTGATGTATTTCCTACTGCAGGATTGGATTTTACGTATGATACCAGGGATTATTCAAAATTTGCAACTTATGGTAGCTATTATTACCTGAAATTATCAAGAAGCGGTCTTTTTCATAAAGATATTGACCTTAATAAGTTCAAGTTTGATTTAAGACGGTTTATACCGATAAAGCTGTCAAAAGATTATGCATTGGTACTTTCAGGAAGGATCAATTCCGTATTATCGTTTGGTGGCGGAGAAATCCCTGTTTATCTGAAAGAATCTATAGGATATGATAATTTGATAAGAGGCTGGGATAATTTTGTTTTTCTGGGTGAGGATAAGATGTTTGGTTCGTTAGAACTTAGAATACCATTAATAAAACCGTTTTATGTGAAAGGTTCGAACCATTTTATAATAAGGAAGTTGCCGCTTGCAAATAAATTTTCTTACAGATATGGAGTCTATGCAACTTTGTTTTTCGATTTTGGAGGCGTCTGGGGAAGAAGAGAAAATATTTACGATACGCAGTTTAAAAATGGTTTTGGTGCTGGATTAAATTTCCTTTTGCCCTTCGATTTTGTAGGAAGGGTAGACTTTGGAATAAGAAATATCAGGAAAGACAAGTTCAAAGGACAAATTATTATGTCACTGGACGCATCATTTTAATTAATACTATGGAATATTATTTTACAGAGGAAAAGAACGTCGATTTAGCAAACTCAGCACTAAGAATTGAGGGATTTGAGTACAAACATCTGGTTCGTGTACTGAGAAAGAATGTAAACGATGAAATAATAATTACTGACGGTAAAAGGAACATTTATCACTGTAAGATAGTAAATATTACAAAGACAGAAATAAATTGTGAGATTCTTAGCAAGGATTTTGATTTGCATGAACCTGGTTTAAGGATTAACCTGTTTGCTTCGCCTTTAAGAAATAGTGACAGGTTTGAATTTTTAATTGAAAAAGTTGTTGAATTAGGTGTCTTTGAAATTTATCCTGTCGTTTCAAAATATACTGTTGTTAAAAACAGTTTTTCTGAAACAAAGATGAGCAGATTACGAAAGATAATTATTGCTGCTATGGGTCAGTCGCAAAGATGTTATTTACCGGTTATTCATAATACTGTCTCATTAGATGAAATGATGAAAATTACGGATAATAAAGCAAGCAAGATTGTGTATTATGAACATACTGGAAGTGATTTTGTAAGCAATAAAGAAAAGCCTGAAGGTGAATTATGTGTCCTGATAGGACCTGAAGGCGGGTTTGATACAAAGGAAATTGAAAATTTAATATATAATAACTGGCAGGTTTCAAGCCTTGGCGAAAGAAAACTAAGAGCAGAAACAGCGGCCATAATAAGCGTTTTTGAACAAATTAATAAATTTAAATGAAAGGTCATTTTATGAAAACAAAAGTTCTATTTTTAGTAGTACTGTTTGCTATCGTGGCAAATGTTTCTTTTGCACAGTTTGATAAGTTTGTACTACAATTCAATGCTGGTATAGTAAATCCGGATAAAGGATTAAGAGGCAATGATGTAGTTAGATATGAAGATAATTTTAGATATCAGAAACCAGGCGACACCGCTTGGTATAGTTTAAGTTCTCCTGTTGGTTTTGCATATGTAAACAAGGATTTGTTCACAAATAATATGGGAGCTAAAACTGGTTTTAATTTTGGCGGAATGGCGAAAATTAATCTTGATAAATATGAAACAGTGAGATTGATTGGTTCTTTAGGATTTAGCACATTCAATACTTTTCAAGGTTCAAGATCAGGTGATATTCCTGTCTTTTATTATGATATAAATAATAATTATTCAGCTTATTCAAAACCTATTAGTTATAGTTATACGTTCAATAATTTTGGGTTGGGGTTTGGATTTGAAGTAGCTCCTTTATCATTCACAAAAGTTGTTTCTCCGTTTGCAAATGCACAGTTTAACTTTAACTTTATGAACGCAAAGTTAACAAGAACAACCGGACCAAGTGATTCAACCAGTATTAATTTTAATGATTTCAGAATGGGTATAAGTTTGGGTGCAGGTATTGAGTTCAAAGTTAATCCGCAATTGGGCTTTGTTTTAGGAGCAAAGTATGATTTTGGAAATCTATTATTAAAAAATACTGATCAAAATGGTTACATTGAATGGGGCAGAACAAATGCTTCAATAAATGATGATGGTGGTAGAGTTTTATCAAATATTTATGGTCCTTTAGGTGATGGGTATAGGACAGTAGCAGTTAGTCAAAAAGAATTAAATTGGGCTACTTTCTACATCGGCGTTAACTTCTATCCAAACATTACTGGAACTAAAAAGAAGTAAATTTAATTTTAATATAAAGAAAGACCGTTGTTTACAACGGTCTTTTTTATTATAGTTATTTAAAATTAATTACATTAAACAAAAAGCTATGAATAAATTATTATTGTTGGTTCTGTTTGTTAGTCTGACAGTTGTTTCATGCGGTAAAAAGGAAGATAAAATTGACATATCAAAAGAGCAGAAGAAGGAATCTTCAGGTAGTACGGGGTCTGCTGCAAAAGGTAAAGAGATTTTCTATCAGTCGTCAAACCTTACTGGTCTTAAATGTGCTGACTGCCACAGTGACGGAACGAATACTGAAAACTCTAATACAAAGTACTTCTCAGACGTTATTGGAGCAAACAAGAGGACTTCTGTGTATTCTGGGATGATTGCAGGAGATGATGTGAAGAATAAAGGTGCAGGTGCTTCTGTATGCTGGGAGACGTATTTAAAAATGGGAAGACCAATAACGCAGGAAGAAATAACTGCTTTAAATGCTTATTTTGAGTCTCTGAAAGGTGATGTAAAAGATTCAAAATATACTTCACTCGCTCTGCCAACTCAAAATAAGGCCAGAATGAAAGAAGACCTTGTTAAGATAGAAGGTATGACCGCTAATACACAAAATGGTGAAAAGAAATTTAAGGAAACCTGCGGATTTTGCCACGGTGGGAAAACTGTAAAACATGTGCCATCTCTTTTTGATGAAGACTTTGAAGGAAATTTAAAGAGTATTGTATACCATATCAGGTTTGGAGCTAAATTTATGCCGTTCTATTCATATGAAAAGATATCTGACCAGGACGCTGCAGACATAGCAGATTACATATTAAAGAATAAGAAGAAATAAATCTTATAGTTATAATCAAAAACCCCGTTTCAGATTCCTGAAACGGGGTTTTTAAAATTCAATCTTTGACTTTATCGTTAAAATTACTACTCATAATTTGCAAAGGATTAATATTAACCAGAATGCAATTTAGTTTATATTGAGAGCATAAATTGTATCGAAAACACAGATTCTGTCATTTTTTCC
>JBMOHR010000057.1:0-16194 GCA_049317745.1 Ignavibacteria bacterium | reverse complement strand
TTTTATATGAATAAGAAAGAAAGCAAAATGCAGAAGGATGATGCTATCGATATTCTGAATATTGAGATTGGTAAACTTAAGAATGCCAGGTACAATGATTTCCCGGGACTTGCAGCAGGCACAGAAAGAAGGTATGACTCTGAGGAATTCTCGTGTCATGCTTTAAACTACAAAGATAAACAGATACATTTTTCGTTTTTAAACGTATAACAACCCTATAAACCCTATAAACCCTATACCCTAAATAAAGCACTAATGCACTCCCAATGCACTAGTGCTTTTAAATTTCATTTCATTGCATAATTATTCTTGTTAGTTTTGAATAAACAAACACCCTATTATGAGAAATATATTTGTCATACCCGTAGCATTCTTACTGGCACTCGCATTCTTTGCTTTTGGAATTAACAGTATAACAAAAAAGACAGAATCCGTGCCGCTGAATAAGACAAAGTTAGTCGCACCTGAAAAAACAGGCGGAATGCCTTTGATGGAAGCACTTAACAAAAGGCATTCTTCGAGGAATATTTCATCAAAGAAAATTACCGATCAGGAGTTGTCGAACCTTCTCTGGGCAGCATTTGGTATTAGCAGAGACGAATCAGGCAAGAGAACTGCACCAACTGCTAACGATACAAGGGCTATGGATGTGTACGTGATAATGGAAAACGGGACGTTTAAGTACTCGGCAGAAGATCATTCGCTGGATTTGGTTACAGAAAAGGACTTAAGGAATTTTGCAGGCAAACAGGATTTTGTCTATACTGCTCCCGTAAACCTTGTGTATGTTGCGGATTATTCAAAATTGAAAGAGGGTTCCGATAAAGAAATATATTCAGGTGCTCACGCAGGGTTCATAAGCGAAAACGTTTATCTGTATTGTACTTCGGCAGGGCTGGGAACTGTTGTAAGAGCGTGGGTTGATAAAGAGAATCTGGCAAAAGAAATGGGGCTGAAGGAAACTCAGAAAATTATACTGGCGCAAACTGTCGGATATACCGAATAATAAAGTGAATGAGGATATTTCGTAATAATCTTTGCTTATATTTTTAAATTTATTCAAAGTGTAAGATTAAGTATATTAAAACCTTTGCAATTAATACAAGAAGTTTGAAATTAGATGCATTATTTGTAGCAACTCACCCTGACGACATTGAAATTACGTCTGCAGGTACTGCTATAAAGTTGATTAATGACGGTAAAAAAGTTGGTATAGTTGATTTAACTCTTGGTGAATTGAGCACTCGAGGCAATCTAAAGTCACGTAAGATTGAGACCGATAATGCCAGCAAGGTGATGGGCATTCATTACAGGACTAACCTGAGAATGAAAGACGGCAGCATTGAAAATACGATTGCTAACCGTTTGAAACTGATTAAAATAATTCGTGAGACAAAACCTGATATTGTTTTTGCTCCTTACGAATCTGACAGGCACACTGACCATATAAACGCAAGCAGTTTTGTACGTGAGAGTGCATTTCAGTCAGGGCTCACAAAGATTAAAACAGGCAAAGTTGCAGCTTTCAGACCGAAGCACGTTTTTTACTACCGCCACGCTCACGATTTTCCGATTTCGTTTATAGTTGATATAAGTGATGTGTTTAAGCAAAAAATGAAAGCCGTGGAATGTTATACTACACAGTTCTATCAACCATCGGTGAAGTCAAAGGTTCAACCTGAAACATACATAAGTACAGAACTTTTCAGAAAAGACCTTGAAACAAGAGCAAGATTCTTCGGGTTTAAGATAGGTGCTGAATTCGGTGAGCCGTTTTATTGTTATGAAGATATAAAGATTTCCGCAAATAATTTATTTGAAATATAATCATGGATATTAAGAGGAAAAAGGTTCTGGTGTTTGACCTTGAAGTCGCTCCTTATGACTTTGAGACACATTACGACGAAGAGACAAGAGAATACCTTATTAAGTTTGCAAAAACCGACGAGGAAAGAGAAAAAGCAATTGAAGGTCTTGTGTTCACACCATTCACTTCGCAGATAGTTGCAATCGGTATGATGGACTATAACAAAAGAGAAGGTGCTGTTCTTGTAAACGCTCCGAAAGAAACTGTTTTAGACCCGAATGGCAAACTGACATCGGAGAAAGTTCTTGACTATGATGTACCTAAAGCAGAAGAAGGTGCTGAGGACGAGAAGATTTACAAAGAGGAAAACCTCTCAAAACTTACTTATATCTGTGGTACTGAAAAAGAAATCATTGACCTCTTCTGGAAGAAGATTAAGCACGAAGGTTACAATATGTTCGTTACGTTTAACGGACGTGAGTTCGACTGTCCTTTTATAATGCTCAGGACATTTCTTCTGAAGTCGAGACCTACATACAATTTAATGAGCGGCACAGATTTTAATATAAAAGGTTATCACACAGACCTGATGAAAGAACTGACGTTTAACAAACACTCTCCGACAGGAGCACGCAGGAAGTTCTCGCTCGACTTCTACTGCAAACAGCTTGGTATTCCAAGCCCGAAAGCAGACGGAGTAAAAGGTGATATGGTGAAAGACCTATACAACAATAAAGAGTACCAGACGATTGCAGACTATTGTTTCGGCGATGTTGTTGCAACAGGAAATCTGTTTAACCTCTGGAGTAAATATTTAGATTTTAATAATTCATAAACATATAAACAGGAGATAAAAATAAATGAAACCGAATCAAATGCAGGGAATGCTGAAACAGGTAAAGAAAATGCAGGAACGTATGGACCAGATACAGGCCGAACTTGAAAATAAAATTCTCGTAGAAGAATCAGGCGGCGGTATGGTGAAGGTTACGATTAACGGAAAAAGCGTTATACAGAAAATTGAGATTGAAAAAGAAGTGCTTGCTTCAGGCGATTCTGAAATGCTGGAAGACCTTATCATTGCTGCCTGTAACAAGGCATTCGAAAGTTCACAGAAACTTTCAGCCGATGAAATGGGAAAAGCAACCGCAGGAATGATTCCGAATATTCCCGGACTGAATTTAGGATTCTGATAAATGCTTAACATATCCGATACTCTAGAAACACTGGTTACTGAGTTAACGAAACTTCCTTCTATTGGCAGGAAAACTGCACAGCGTCTTGCTATGTTCTTAATCAAACAACCCCGCGAAGAAGTGGAAAAACTCTCGCAGGCACTGATTGAGATTAAGGATAAGATAAAGTTCTGTAAAACATGCTGTAATATCACCGAAGATGAAGTATGCAAGATATGCAGCTCTGACAAAAGGAACGGTGCATCAATCTGTGTGGTTGAAGAGCCGCAGGATGTATATGCAATAGAAAAGACGAACGAATACAAAGGGTTATACCACGTTCTTCACGGAAGAATATCTCCGCTTGAAGGTATCGGTCCTAACGACATTCGCATAAAGGAACTGCTTTACAGGCTTGAAGACGACGAGACGAATAACATATCAGAAATAATGCTGGCACTCAACCCAACTGTCGAAGGCGAAACAACTATTCTGTACCTTAGCAAAATTATTAAACCTCTCGGTATAAAAGTAACCCGTATTGCAAGAGGAATACCAATCGGTTCTGATATTGAATTAACCGACCAGGTGACGCTTGCAAAGGCAATCGAAGGCAGAGTAACTATTTTATGACGAAGTATGTCTGATAAAAACTGGTACGAAAAGTGGTTCTCAAATAAATACTACCTCGAAATCTACAGTCACAGGGACGAAAAGGAAGCACGCGACATTGTAAACCTGATTCAACGGTACGTACCTTTAAGTGCTAACGATAAAGTGCTGGATGTGTGCTGCGGTGCAGGCAGACATTCCATAGAACTTGCAAGACGCGGATACGACGTTACAGGATTCGATCTTTCTTCGTACCTGATTTCGCAGGCAAAGGAAAGTCTCAGCAGTGCGAAAGAAACAAACCTTCAGATAGAGTTTCTGATTAAGGATATGAAAGACTTTTCTTTTGGGAATGTTTTTGATATGGCAATAAACGTGTTTACAAGTTTTGGCTATTTCGAATCCGATGAAGATAATTTCAAAGTGTTTGAAAATGTGTATAAGTCGTTAAAACAGGGAGGGTATTTCGTCTTCGATTTTATTAACCCTGAAAATCTGAGGAAGACTCTTGTAAGCGAATCAGAAGATGAATACGACGGAGTAAAGATTCTGCAGAAGAGATACATTGAGAATAACTTTGTGTACAAAGATATTTATATCGGCGAAGATAAATATACTGAGCGGCTGAGACTATACAGCACTGACGATATAAATACAGTTTTCAAAACTCTCGGGTTTAATGTTATGCAAACTTTCGGTGACTATTACGGCAATGCTTTTGACAGGGAAAATTCCAGAAGAATGGTATACATTTGTAAAACACAATAAATGCAAAGAACTGTCATCATACTGATTGCTTTATACTTTGGAATAGCACTTTATTCCTGTTCACTCCGTGACGCAGAATTACCCGTTACTTCGCGTTCAACATTTTATCCTCCTACAACTCCCGAACTTGTAACAGTGAACCTTATGTTTTCAATCATCGAAAAGGATAAAGATAATTATATGAAATGCTTCGTTGACACAAGTTATTCTCC
The DNA here is from genome assembly GCA_049317745.1 of Ignavibacteria bacterium. Taxonomy (GTDB): domain Bacteria; phylum Bacteroidota; class Ignavibacteria; order Tepidaquicellales; family Tepidaquicellaceae; genus CAIKZJ01. The sequence goes on along the minus strand of JBMOHR010000057.1, from coordinate 11,620 downwards.
GAGAAGATATACTTATCAACCCGATGTAGCTTCAGGAAATCAGTATCCGATATTCCGTTTATGGAATCTTTCAAACGAAAAAACTTATTATACGAGTTTGTTAAGCTTAACAGACCCTTCCGCTACTTCGAACCTGTTTTTCTCGAATTCTACACTACAGCCATTTGGCGATACGGCATTCTTTGATGCAGAATATCTTTTGCGTGTTGACCATCAGAAAACAAATGTTGCGAAAACGCTGAAAGGAAATATCCGTTTAATCTTATCCGCTGACTCCAGAAATCTCTGGTCTATACACAGATGGATTGATATACAAGCAACTGCCGCTGATACTACCTGGAGCGTTCTGAGAGCTAACTTCAGTAATTAATTGTTACTCAATTCATTAACTAAAGAATAAATTTTTAATTGATTATATCTTTTAATAGTTGTAACTTTTATAAAGGAAAAATATGACAACTTTATTAAAAAAGGCAATAGATAAAACTTCATTGCTTTCTGAGGATGAACAAAATAAGATTGCTCAGATTATACTCGATGAAATATCTGATGACGAGATCTGGAATGAGAAATTCAATAAATCCCAGGAACAATTATCAATATTAGCCGAGAAAGCACTGAATGAATATAAAAGCGGAAAGACAAACCCTTTTAATGACTAATGATTTCAAGGATAACTGAGGAATTTAGAATTAATTTTGATACTCTTCCACTAGAAGTACAAACTAAAGCTATATCCAAATATAAAATATGGAAGACTAATCCTGGTCATCCAAGTCTTCGTTTTAAGCAAATTCATATTTCAAAACCTGTATTTTCTATAAGAATATCAATTGCTTACCGTGCTTTAGGGCTGAAAGAAGGTGATACTATCATTTGGTTCTGGATTGGGTCACATTCAGATTATGATAAATTGATAAAAAACCTTTGACGTCGGGACTTTCTTTACTTTATTACGCCGTTGAAAGTTTTCATTTTCATACTTATCTTGTTATAACTTTATATCCTTAATGAGAAAATATTTTATAGTAATATTATTTTTTACCCTCGGAGTTCTTACTTCGTGCGAAAATATTTTCTCGCCTTCACTGGATGAATCAGGTTCATCAAGTATTATATCCGACCAGATGACTGTTGACGGTGTGTTTACTAATTTTAAGTATGCATATACTTTTAAGGATACTTCAGTATATTCGGGTCTGTTAACAGAGGACTTCCTGTTTGTTTATAAGGATTGGGAATTAGGTTATGACATATCCTGGGATAAGCCGACTGAGATGAGGACTACAAGCAGGCTGTTCCAGAATTCGCAAAAGACAGATATAATTTGGAATAATATTACTGTTTATATGGGTGACAGTTTAAACGTTAACGTAAAAAGGGGATTTAATCTTACCGTGACGTTTAATCCGAGCAATGTGGTCAGGCTTTTCGGGTTTGCTGATATGAATTTGTCGCGTCCAGATATAAATTCACCGTGGAGGATTAAGAAATGGAGAGATGAGAGTTTCTAAGAAAACAACCTTCCCCGTAAAGGGAAGGCTGCTTATATTATAATCAGAAATTTAGTTCGTTAATGTAGTATCTTTCATAAGTATCAAGTCTCTGAAGAACAAAATCAACGAGTACATTAAGCCTGTCTTCAGTTAATTCGCCTTTTGCCTTTGCTTTAAATTCGCTTAAAAGATTTTCCTTTGTGGTTAATGTGATTAATTCTTCCGCATTCCATTTCGTGTCAATGTTTCGTGAGTTTGAATAGTTGTAAATATCTTTATACAACTCAACGAAGAGTCCTTTCTCATCTCTGTCAATCGTGTAAGTCTTATAAATAATCCTTACCGGGAATCTGTCAACCTTACCAAAATCATACGTCATACTGCGTTTGCTTCCAATCCAATCGGATAAATCTCTTGATTTTATAACGCGCTTTATAAGAAACTCTTTCATCTTTGCGATGTTGTCGTTATCATTCCTTACACATCCGTGTGAAAGGCTTCTCATTTTAGAATATATCAGGTTATTTTTATTAGTGCCGTGAAAATACCTTAGCGAACTTTCGTCGTAGTGAACAACGAACAAGCCGAGCGGATTGTTCGGTCCCGGAGGAGTTGCAGGTTTATCTTCCTTTCCTTTTTCAGGATCTTTCCACGAAGGATAATTCCTTACTCTGAATGCTTCAAAGAATCCCGCATATGTTTTATCCTTAGCAGTACCGATTACATTATTCCAGGTATCGATGTATAATGTGTCTTTGCCGTCTATCTGAAACAGATGCGAACGGAACTCGGGAATGTTGAGTTCCCATAGAATCTTCATAGTATCCAGCAAAAAACTTTTCGGAACGAGATAATTTACTTTGTAGAAAACCCCGCCGCCTGCTTCAACAGGTTTATCAACTCTTTCGATAATTCTTTTATCCGTAATCTTCTTAATTATACTTTCTGAGATTATCGGAAAAAAGTCTGTTAAATAGTTTGATATTGTACCGTCAGCTTCGTCTATGCTTTCTGCGTCAACTTTTAATGTATCATAAGTCTGTGCATTTGAATGCAAAGAATAAAAACTAAACAGTAATAGTACTGATAATAATAATTTCTTCATTTACTTTTTTAAATTAATAGATATAGAAGTTTAAACAATCCCTAAAATAGAAACAAAAATACTACTAAATTGTTTCAGCTGTACCAAATATAAATTAAAGCGATTTAATAATCTTAACTAATAGTTTATTCAGTTCGCTGTGAGCATATCTTCTGTTGTTCTGCTCATCCTTTTTCTTATCATCTGCATTGCGTTTATCCTCAAGCATTCTGTCTGCGATTAAATCGCGTGTAATCAGTCCGATTGCCGCAAACTTTATCTTTGCGTGGACTGCCGTTATGTTCTCTGGTGCCAGCGAATATCCGAGTACGTCTGAACCTATTTCGCGGTAAAACCTTGCTTCTGCTTCTGTTTCCGTCTGTGGTCCGATGATGCTCAAATAAACAGATTCGTTTATCCTTACTTTATTATCCTGAAAAACCTTTACGATTCTTTCGAACACTCTTTTGTCGTATGCATTGCTCATATCAGGAAAACGGATTCCCAGTTCTTCATCATTCTCACCGATTAACGGGTTGTCACCCATCAGGTTAATGTGATCATAAATTAACGCAAGTTCGCCGCATTCGAAACGGGGATTCAGGTTTGCAACATCATCAATGGAAAGAATTTTTTCGATACCAAGATAACTCATAATGTAAATAATATGACCGATGTCGCGCATTGAATAACCTTCGTAAAAATGGAAACGACCTTTGAAAATAATCAAATCCCTTGAACCTGCTTTGGCATAGTAGATTTTTCCCTTATTCTCTTTATCGAAATTATCAATTTTTGGAGGTATGTCTTTATAATCAAGTTTTTTAAGGATGTTTATTCCGTACGGCAGTGTATAGTTGTCGTCAACAATAAGCGCAACCTTTGGTTTCAGTTTCACAGGAATGTGCTTTTTGATTGCTTTAACGGATTCAAGTATCCTCTTTCTTTGTTCAGTCATTTTATTCATTTATTTGTATTATAATTCTTTAACAAGTTTTTTAATTAAAGTAACCATTTTAGGTTCTGCTTTTGCAGCCGATTCAAGTATGTCTTCGAGCATTGCAACTTTCAATGTATCGGGGAAACCTAAGTCGGTAATTATCGATAAGCCCAGTGTCTTTAATCCAAGTTCCTTTGCTACGAGCACTTCGGGAATGGTTGACATACCGACAGTATCAACGCCAATCTTCTGCATTAGTCTGTATTCAGCCTTTGTCTCAAGGTTCGGACCCTGAACAGAAGCATAACTTCCTTTCTTGATATTGATGTTATTCTTCAGAGCAACTTTTTCAGCAAGTGCTATTAAATCTGCATCATAAAAATATATTGAGGAATTATTGTTATGTTTAAACTCACCGAATAGCGGTGTTGAAAAATGCATATTGAAATGCGATGTCATTATCATCAGGTCTGCCTTTTCAAGTTTAGTGCTGACGGCACCGCAGGCATTCGACACAATCAGTGTTTTTATTCCTGCATGCTTGAAAATGTGAAGAGGCATCGTAACTCTCTTGTGGCTATAACCTTCATAGTAATGGAATCTGCCAGACATTGCAATTATGTTCTTACCCGAAAGTTTTCCGAGAATGAGTTTACCAGTATGCGATTCAACAGTAGAAACAGGAAATCCCGGAATATCTTTGTAATCTATGGAGTGTTCTTTCTCTATAAACTTAACAAGACCGCCAAGCCCCGTGCCTAAAATTATACCGACGTCGTATTTTTTGTCAGAAATACTCTTTATATACTTATATGTATCTTTATGTTCTGCGTTCATTGTTGTTTTTGCGTAATCATTTTTTAATTTCGAAACTGTCGTCAAAAGAACCGTCAGGGTGCTCTAGAGACTGCGAAGTTAAAGATATTTTCTTCATCGGTTTCTCAGTTACTTCTTCCTCGTGTGATTCAGCTTCTTCTCTCTGGTAATGATGCATTTCACTCGGTGTAGATAATTCCATATTCAGAATCTTTCTGTTCTTGAAGAATTCATCAAGTTCAGTGATTTTATCGTGAAGAAAATTTCTAAGGTCGTCAAAAGTCTTCTCGTTCTTCTGTTTAATTTCCTCGAGTTCCTGCCTTTTGCTCAGGATATCATCTTCGAGTTCCTGTTTTATCGTTCTGGCGTCAAGTTCTGCTGTTCTGATAATGTTGTCCGATTTCTTCTTTGCATTGGCAACGATTTCTTCGCCTAAATCCTGTGATTTAATGATTGCTTTCTGAAGATTCAGTTCGTTTTCTTTGTAGATATCTATATCCTGAAGCAGCGACTTAATCCTGTCTGCCTGATTTCTGTTTTCTACAAGCAGTTTCTCGTAATGACTGCTTACTGTTTCAAGAAATGCATCTACTTCGTCAGTATCGAACCCGCGAAGTGATTTCCTGAAATCTCTTTTCTTAATGTCTTTGGAAGAAAGAATCATAATTATTTATATTTTAATTTTTTAAAATTCAATTTGAGTAATTCCTGTAACCGAATATCGCACTGCCTATACGCAGCATGTTTGCACCCTCTTCAATCGCTATTTTAAAGTCAGATGTCATACCCATAGATAAATACTTAAACGACGGATAATCAGACTTTAATTCATCATAAACCAATTTAAGAGATTTAAAGTTATCCCTTATCACTTCTTCATCGTCAGTGAACATACCGATTGTCATTAATCCCTTAATGCAAACATTCTCAAGTTTGCTTATTTCCAAACACAGACTCCTTACATCTTCAGGTTCAATTCCTGACTTCTGGTCTTCATTGCTTGTGTTTACCTGTACAAGAATATCAATTGTTCTGTTATGCTTCTTTGCCTGCTCATTAATAACTTCGGCAAGTTTCAGACTGTCGACAGAATGAATTAAATAAACAAAGTCGGCTACATACTTAACTTTGTTTGACTGTAAGTGTCCGATCAAATGCCACTTAATATTCTCACTCCCTAAAATATCAAATTTACTCTTTAATTCCTGTACCTTATTCTCTCCAAAATGTATTTGCCCTGATTTGTTAACGATAACAATATCCTCAGCGGAAAATGTTTTACTGACAGCAATCAATGTAATATCATTAAAATCCTTTCCAGCCTTTTCACAAGTATCTTTAATATCTTTGATTAAAGTGTCGTAATTTTCCTTCAAATATTGCTTATTCATAATAATTAAAAAATATGTTTATTAAATTGAAAATTCAACATTTAAGGAGTTACCTTAAAATATAAGCCAAAATCCCTATTTAAAGATTAAATTGAACCTTAAAAGACGTATTAGCCAATAATAAGTACTTAAGAAATGAACGTTTATACTGCCTTTGTTTGTTGACAAATATAATGAATATGTTTATTTTCATTTTTAAAAAATTAAATTAATTTTAGGGAAAAGTTATGGACGAACAAAACACACAAGCAACCGGCCAGAAAGACTGGATGACAACATTATTAATCTGTATCTTTGCTGGGGGTTTAGGGATACATAGATTTTACACAGGTCACACAGGAATTGGTATTGCTCAGTTATTAACTCTTGGTGGCTGTGGAATCTGGAGTTTAATAGATTTAATCACAATCATTACAGGTTCTTACAAAGATTCAAACGGAAACCCGTTATTAAAGAAATAATTGGCAAATAAAATTACACATTTTAAGTCCTCAGTCTGGTATTCTGTATTAAGACTGGGGACTTTTTTATTCCTGCCTCTGGTATTCTACATCGTGCCGATATCTTTTCAGGATAAGTTTGGAAGCATCTGTCTTTTTAAAAAAACAACGGGTATGGAATGCTGGGGCTGCGGTACGCGTCATGCTTTGTACTCAATAATGAATCTTGAATTCCTGCAGGCATGGCATCACAATAAAATGAGTTTTGTGGTATTTGTAATTTTAGTGTACCTCTGGTTCAAGTATGTTATCAGGGAATACAGAAATGTAAGTACTTTCGTCGGTCAAAAACACAACCATCCTCAGGCAGTATAAACCTCATCTTTCTTCCTGCAATTCTTTAACTTTGTAAATATTTAAGTTGGGAAAAATACTATACTTTAATATTAATTAAAAATCTGATAACTTACAGAATATTAAGAGGCTCATTATGTTAAAAAAATTTGGCGAAGATCTTATTAAGATAAGAGAGTCAAAGAAAATTACGATTAACGATATTTCTGCAAAGACCCGTGTCCATAAATCTATACTGGAAAAAATGGAGGGAGGGGACTTTTCATTCTTCACCGCAACTCACGTGCGGGCTTTTATTAAACAGTATGCTAAGGTCATAGGTATTGACGGTGATGAACTTTTGTTTAATTATGAAATGGCTAAGAACGGAAAATACACTTCAATGATTAAGGATATTGAAGAAAAGGAAAAAGCAGATGAACTCGAAGCACAAAAAGTTAAATACGTAGAAGAACCCGTTCAGCCTGATGAGATTATAATCAATAAGAATCCTCAACGTGAAAACCTTGATGATATTTTTGAAGTTCCGAAGAAAGAATATAAAACCGATATTCCGATACAGGAACCTGATAAAGTATACAACACTGATGAATCAGAAGATCATTCTGAAAGAAGGAAATTCTCAAAATCCAAACGTATTAAAATAGAAACCGGTAACAAAGATTCTGACGGAAAATATAACGAGGAAAGTGGATTCAGGATATCATCTTCTTTCTTTAAGAATGCAGGTATTATAATCATTGTCCTTGCATTGCTTGCAGGTATATATTTTTTAATCGATGTAATATTTCTGCAGAAGAATTCGTCAAAGACAGATATAATAAGGCAGAACTTTGACGATGTTGTTAAAGAAACAGAAAGGAAGATTCTCGGAAAAAGGACAGATGAAGAGATACAGGATTCTGTAAACAGAGCCATATCTAAAGCAGACTCTCTTAAGAGACTTGAAACAGATTCCATTACGCTCAATATAGTAGGTTTAGACAGGGGAATGGTGACTATTGTCACAGATACACTCCTGGAAAAGAACGTCTATAAGGAGAGTTTTAAAGAAGGTGATAAAGGTGTATGGAAAGCAAAGAAATTATTCTATATTACTTCTACAAACACCGAATCCTTTGAGGCTTTTCTTAACGGTAAGAGAATGAAATTTGATGATAAGAAAATCAAGAGGCTGAAAATCTCCAAACAGGGCGTTGTTAATTAAGCCGTTCTGTCCTAAACTTTATCTTTGATACGATGAATAAAGATATCACAAAAAGAATTGATTCTCTCAGAGAAAAGATAAATGATGCTGACTATAAGTATTATGTACTTGCGCAACCTGACATAGAAGATAATGTCTATGATGGTTTAATTAAAGAACTTGAAGAACTTGAAAAGGAATATCCGCTTTTAATAACTCCAGATTCACCAACCCAAAGAGTCTCAGGTGAACCCACTAAAAAATTCGAAGTAATTCTTCATGATGTACCTATGCTCTCACTCGCTAATTCATACAACTTCGAAGACCTGATTGAATTCGATAACAGAATTAAATCGATAATAAACGAAACCGAAATTGAATACGTATGTGAATTAAAGATAGACGGTCTTGCAGTCTCGCTTAAATATGAAAATGGTTTCTTCCGTAAAGGTGCTACACGCGGTGACGGTACCAAGGGAGATGACGTGACTAATAACCTAAAAACAATACGTTCCATTCCTCTGAAAATACACAAAGGTTCATTGAAAGATTTTGAAGTGAGGGGTGAAGTATACATTAACAAAGAAGATTTCCTGAGGATAAACGAAGAGCAGGAAACAAGAGGCGAGAAACTATTCGTTAATCCACGGAACACCGCAGCCGGAACATTAAAACTTAAAAACAGCAGGGTAGTTGCTTCAAGACCATTAAACGTGTTTGTCTATTATCTGCTCTCAAAAGACTACAAGCTCAATTCACATCAGGAAAATCTTGAGACACTTAAGGAAATGAAGTTTCCCGTAAACAATCATTTCAAAAAAGTTAAAGGTATTGAAGAAGTTAAGAAATTCTGCGATGAAATTGACGAAGTAAGAGATTCGCTGCCATATGAAATAGACGGAGTAGTTGTGAAGGTTAATTCAATAGCTCAGCAGGAAATACTCGGCAACGTGGCTAAATCTCCAAGGTGGGCTATTGCGTACAAGTTTAAAGCAAAGGAAAAAGTTACAAAGATAAACAGTATAACTCTGCAGGTCGGCAGAACGGGTACAATAACTCCCGTAGCTGAACTCGAACCTGTGTTCCTTGCCGGCTCTACCATATCACGTGCAACGCTACATAACTTTGAAGAGATAAAGCGTAAGGATATACGGGAAAAAGATTATGTGAAGATTGAAAAGGGCGGCGATGTGATTCCGAAGGTTACAGAAGTAGTTCTTGATAAAAGGGAGAAGTCATCGGTTGAGTATCCCGAACCTGATAAGTGTCCTGTATGCAGTACGAAACTTGAGAAACCCGAAGAAGAAGTATACATATACTGTCCGAATTATTTTTGTCCTGCACAGATACAGGGAAGGATAGAACATTTCGTGCACCGCGATGCTATGGAAATAGAAGGACTCGGTTCAAGCATCGTTGCCATACTTCTCGAACAGGGGCTTATAAAAGATTTTGCGGATATATACACATTAAAAGATAAAAGAAAAGAATTCCTTGCAATAGACAGGTTCGGCGAAAAGAGTGTTGATAACATTCTTAATGCAATAGAAAAATCGAAGGAGAAGCCTTTTGAAAAAGTATTGTTTGCAATCGGCATAAAACAGATAGGTGAACGCACTGCAAAATTAATTGCCAAACATTTCGGCTCACTGGAAAACCTCTCGAAAGCACCGGAAGAAGAGATTGACGATATATATGAAATTGGCCCTTCTATTGCAAGAAGCGTGGTAATGTTTTTTAATGATGACAAGAGCAAAGAACTCGTTTCTAAATTAAAGACAGCAGGATTGAAATTCGAACTCGACTCAGACGAGAAAACAAAACTGAACGAAAAGTTTGTTGGGAAGATATTCGTTCTTACAGGCACACTTACAAAGTTCACACGCAATGAAGCATCCGACTTAATAGAGAAACTTGGCGGCAGAACAACTTCATCAGTCAGTAAAAAAACAGACTTCCTTCTCGCTGGTGAAGAAGCAGGCAGTAAACTTGATAAGGCAAAAAAACTCGGAGTTACTGTCCTCTCCGAAGATGACTTCGAAAAAATGCTTGACTGATAAAACTCTATCTTTTAATCTCTAACCCTGAAAACCCTTTTCTCTAATTAGTGTAATTCGTTTAATTAGCGTAATTCGCGGAAAAGTTCTTTCTTAAATCTTATCTTTAAGCCTAATGTATCACTATCAACGAAAATCCGTTCTTTTCGCGTCATCCGCGTTCCAATCTTTTCTTTGAGGCTACTAATGCACGTTTTCACTCGTAACTCCCTACATATTCCTTAATATCCAGAATATCAAAACCGCCACTGATACAACTGTAATCGTCACACCATTAACAGGTACTTTCGGCAGTTGTTTCTTAAACAAAAGCAGTGCAGTATAATATGTCGCTGCATAAATAATAAGCGGTGTTGAGACAAACACCAGCGGGTTAAAATGAAAAGCTTCGGTGAAATGGAAATGAAGTAAATTATGAGTACCCCTCATTCCTCCGCAGCCGGGACATAACAAACCTGTTACAGTCTGGAATAAGCAGGGCGGATAATAATGCTGGACTTCAGGGTCCCAGAAGAATAAAACGAGGATAAAAAAAACTGCGGCTGATACAACCGCAGTTCCTTGAAATTTCTTGTTTTCTAAAAGCTTATTAAAGTCCAATTATTTGACTAAGTTGAACTTCTCTCCGAATTGTCCGATTAATGGAAGCGGTGCAACTTTTCCACCGAATGCATTTATTATACCGATAATATAAAACACGATAACGGCAATGTAAAGAATGTATCCAAATCCGCAGGTAACAACACCGATAATGTTTACTAATATATTTACTATTAATAAAACTATCGATTGCTCGGTATGATACATTACGAATTTATTCTTCTTATATTCATCCATTAAAAGAGGAATGAAGAAGATTAAATAGGCAACAAATGCCATTGTTTTTCCTGATTCGATTTCTTCAGGTGTGATATTAAGATTCCTTGTAGATTCTGCCATTCTAGCTCCCTTTTATTATTTTTAAAATGTTTGTAAAAAACTTTTTATCTGAAGATCGCTTTAATGCTACCCCAGGTATTTTTTATACCGGAAACAGTATGAACTACAGTAATCGAATTAGTGTACGAATAACTTCCGTTCGCAGTAATGCATTTAAGTCTGTAATAATATACAGACCCTGATTTGTTTTGGAAGTCTACTCCGTTGTCCTGAAACGAATAATATGAATTACTGCCGTTTGCGGTTATTGATTTTACAAATATAAAACTGTTAGGTGTGGATGCACTTCTTTCTACTTCAAACTTAACAGTTCCACTTTCATCGCCTGTCTTCCACTCGATTAATATTCCCTCGGCATTTGTTTTGCCTGTGAAAAATTCAAATGTTAAACCTGCGTACGCAACACTGACCGTAATTAATAATAAAAACAGTATTTTTGTTACTCTATTTATCATAACTTTAATTGCCTAAAGATAAAATCATTTTTCAATTAAAGCAAGTGAAATTATTCAATCCATAAGTTAAATTATAACCCCTGTTTTAACATATTCTTTAAACATAATTCATATTCATTATTATGAGACTCCGTTAAATTATAAACTTTATATGCAATCCTCAAATTATTTCTTCTCAGAGTTCTCCGTGATATCTCTGCGGTAAAATCTTTAAAGCTCTTTGCCTAAAAAACTCTTACTCTTAAATTCGAGTTAATTTGTGTTAATTCGTGTCTGTTTTTAAATTCTCTGTGAGTTCTCTGAGGACTCTGTGAACCTATTCCTATGTTTTCTTTCTTACTTTGTTAGTAAATTGCTCCTCCTTGCTCTCCGTGAACCTACCCCTAATATAATTCAATTTCAAGTTTTTAAGATTTTATATAACTTGAACCCTATGAATGATAAATTTTATATAGGCATCGA
>JBMOHR010000056.1:0-16337 GCA_049317745.1 Ignavibacteria bacterium | reverse complement strand
GTAGGCATAAAAAAAGAGGTGCAGGAATGAACCTGCACCTCTTAATATTTTTAATGCTAATCCCGTTTCCACAGGAATGCAATTTGTTAATCTTATTTGATTAAGACCATCTTTTTAACTGATGAGAATCCATTGACGTCTAATCTATAGTAGTATACACCAGTTGATAGGTTAGAAGCGTTGAAATCTACTAAGTAAGTTCCTGCATTCTTTGTTTCGTTTACTAATGAAGAAACTTCTTTACCGAGCATATCATAAACTTTCAAAGTAACAAATCCGTTAGCTTTTACTGAATAGCTGATAGATGTTGTTGGGTTGAAAGGATTTGGATAGTTCTGTGATAATGCATAGTTTAAAGGTAATGTATTACCGTTGTTACCTGTACTTGTTGCTGTGTAACCTTTTACGCATACATTATCGATGACCCACCACCAATCCCAGCTTGGCTGGAGGGCGGTAAATCTGATTTTTACACTTGGTTTATTTTCTGCTGTTGGCATCTGAATGGTTTCAGATGAAGCTCTGTGACTTGTAGTCCAGTCGGCTAATATTGTCCATGTTGTTCCGCCATCGATGCTAAGTTCTGTTATAGCGTGGTCTGATGCTGAAAGTACATACCAATCATTATCGAACGTTAGGAATAAACCTGTTTTGCCTGTGCAGTTTAAGCTTGTTGTTAATGTCGCAACTGCGTTTGAACTGTTACCTGAACCTGCTGCGTCAACGTCGCAACCTAATCCAGGTGCAACTGCTGTTGGAGGCATTGTTTTTCCTGTGAATGCTGCCATTGAAGACCAAGGAACTGTTCCACCGTTTGTTGTTAATGTCCAGTTCGCTGTAGTTGTAAATGGATCGCAGAAAATTGTCTGTAAAGCTGAAGGAACTACAGTCTTTGTAACTCTTGCTGTATCGTTTCCTCTTTGTTCATCTGTTGCTAATGTTGAAACAACCATTAAGTTTGCCGGGCCTGCTATTGTAGGTGTCCATGGGAAACTGACTGAGTCAACTCCGCCTGCTGCAAGACTTAAATTGATTGTACTTCCAACCTGTGTACCGTTAACGAAGAACTTAATAGGAACACTGGTTTCTGCAGTTGTACCGAAATTCTGTACTCTTGCTTTGATGCTGTATGCAGTATTTCTTACTATTTCAGCAGGAAGACTTAAGAAGTTTGTTACACCGTAGTCGTGTGTATATGCTACTGCTGAACCACCTTCTGCTCTTTGTAAGAAGGCTCTGTAACCTGCCCATAAAACTGCAGGTGACTGCCATGGACCTGCTGCTGTTGTTGCCCAGCCCGGCCATATTGGTGTTGTTGCACTTTCGTCTGATGCTACGAATACACCTGTCATTGTTACAGGGTTTGTTAACATACCGATAAACACACTATCTGTGCCTGTAACGTTAGCCCATGTTGGCGGGAGGTTAAAGTCAAAGAATGTAACTGTCGGCCATGTTGGTAAACCACTTGCTGTTACGGTTGTTGAGTCCATGATAGGTCCCGGCATACCGTTAACGCTCTTCCACATAACAATTGTAAAAGTCCAGTTAGGTACACCTGAAGCGAGTCTGGTTAATGCGATACAGAACTTTGAAAATTTGTATGGATAAACTGTAGGAATGAACTTTGTGCAAAAGCCGCTTGGGTTTCCTGCTGTTGCATTCCATCCATAACCATTTTCTGCTACACCGTCATCGTGAATCTGACCACCTGAACATTGTGGACCTGCGTCAACAACTGTCGGGAATGAAATCGGCGACACCTGTGTTGCTTGTCCGAATGATAAGCTTGCAGACATTAATAATAATGCTACAATTACGAGTGAATAAATTTTTCTCAATTTTTTCTCCTTTAATTAAGGTTAATTAAATAAATTAAATTACAATTTTACTAAGCGACCTGAGTTCAGGTTGTCAGTTTAATTTGTATTTAAACAATCATATGAGAATTATTCCAAAAATGCAACTCAAAAAACAATAACTATTGTGTTTTTTTCAAAGTATTAAAGTTCATTTTGATTAATAAAATGTTTTTCTCTTACATTGTTGTTTTAGTTAAAAATTGATATTTTAAATTTACAGGTAAAATTATGAAGAAAATAACATTAATATTAATATCGGTTTTTGTTCTGAACTGTGTTTCGTATGCACAGTATAAAAAACCCGAAGACGGCAATAGAATTAACAAGAATACAAATAACTTAATTCTCGGAATATTTAATCCGAAGAACTTTACTATGAATCATAGTTTTCAGGTGTCGATGCTTAGTTCGGCTTTTGGAAACGTTTCACTTACTTCATACGTAAACTCAATGAATTATAAAGTTACTGACAGGCTGAATGTTTCTGCTGATGTTAAACTGCAGTATTCTCCTTACGTGAGTTCTTCACTGGGAGGTGCTTTCGCAAACAGTCTGCAGAGCGACCTGAACGGACTTTCCCTTTCAAGATTATCGGTTGATTATAAAGTCTCTGATAATTCATACATCAAGCTTGAATACAGAAAACTTGATGATATGTACTATTATAATCATTATAACGATTTCGGTTATGACAGGATGTACCGTTAATCAATTGCTGAATAACAGATTTTAATTTATACCGGGGATGTAAAGTCTCCGGTTTTTTAATTTTAGAAATGAAACCAGACATTAAAAAGAATTTACTGAATTATGTGCTTAACGTCTCAATCGTCGTTATAGCTGCTCTTTGCCTTTATTTCGCTTATTCTTTAATAATGAGTTCTTCGGGTTCAAAGACAAGAGGCGAGAAGGACGGAACCGATACTACAAGAAAACAGGTAACTAATCAGCCAAACCTTTCGATACAGATTAATATTTTAAACGCTACGGGAGAGAACAGAATCGGTGCAAGGTTCAGGGATTACCTGAAACAAAAAGGTTTCGATGTTGTAGATATGGGTAATTATAAAACTGACGTTGAGAAAACAATGGTGCTTGATTTATGCGGAGATATTAACAAAGCAAAAAGAGTTGCTGACGCTCTTGGAGTAAGTCAGCGGAATGTTATTCAGCAGCTTGATAAGACTAAATTTATCGATGCGACTGTGCTGATAGGAAAAGATTATACAGAATTAAAACCATACATAGAAAAACTTAAAAATAATTAATGGATAAAAAAGAATTTGTTTACTTTGTTGCAGAATTAATACTTCAGAAAAAAGGTACGGACATAAAGATTTTAAACCTTGAAGGAAAAACTTCTGTGACAGACTATTTTGTGATTTGTTCTGCCTCTTCCACTACTATGGTTAAAGCTATTGCTGACCATCTTTTTAAAGAGACTAAACTTGCAGGTGAGAAAGTTTGGCGCGATGAAGGATATACGGGGTTAACATGGGTACTGCTCGATTTTGTGGATGTGGTTGTTCATATATTTCACGAGGAAACAAGAAAATTCTATAACCTTGAAGGTCTTTGGGGAGATGCTGAAATGATAGAAATTCCCGAGGATTTTGATTTCCGGAAGAAGCCGGCAAAGAAACCTGTAAAGAAAACAACGAAGACGTCAGTAAAGACAACTGTTAAAAAGAAGGCGGCTACGAAAACAACCGTGAAGGCAGTCACGAAAACAACATTAAAGAAACCGTTGAAGAAAAAGTAATAATGAGTAAACCAGAAATTGTTCTCACATGCGGTGACCCTAACGGTATAGGTCCTGAGATTGTAATTAAGATTCTTAATGATAATGGGCTGAAAGCTTTATACGATATTAAAGTTATTGTACCCTATTCTATTGTTGAGCATTACTGCCATTCTCTGGAATTGCCTATTCCCGATAAAAGCAGTATTATAGATATTCCCGATTTAAAGATAAGGGTTAAAGAAGGACGCATAGACCATAAAGCAGGGCAAGTTGCCGCTGATTCAATCCGCATAGGTGTTGAACTGTGTCTGCGAAAAGAATTTCAGGCAATTGTAACTTTACCGATTTCAAAGAAATCTTTTAACCTTGCAGGGTTTGACTTTCCGGGACACACTGAGTACTTAAGAGCACTTACAGGCTGCGAAAGAACGATAATGATTATGTATTCTAAGCAGCTGATTATTACTCCCGTAACTATTCACGTTCCTCTGCGCAGAGTGACTTCCGCACTCGAAAAATCAGTACTCAAGAGCAATCTGCTGCTTTTGCACAGTACGCTTTTAAATAATTTCAAAGTAAAGAATCCGAAGATTGCAGTTCTTGCGATAAACCCCCATGCAGGTGACGGCGGACTGCACGGTTCTGAGGAAAAGACTAAACTTGAACCTGTGATAAAGGAGTTATGTGCATCAGGACTTGATGTACAGGGGCCTTTCCCCGCCGACGGTTTTTTTGGGAATTGTACTTACAAAGAATTCGATGCAGTTGCAGGGGCTTATCACGACCAGTCACTGATTCCGTTTAAAATTCTTTCTGAAGGGCGCGGTGTGAACTATACAGCAGGGATGCCGATAATAAGAACTTCTCCGACTCACGGTACTGCATTCGATATTGCAGGAAAGAACAAAGCAAAGATTGAAAGTACAATTGAGGCAATTAAACTTGCAGCTAAATTAATCGATAAATAATGATTACTTTTAATAACATAAGTTTCTCGTATTCCAATAAAGAGATATTTTCTGAAGCATCTCTAGAGATTAATAAAGGTGAGTTTGTTTTTATTGTTGGTGAAAGCGGTATAGGTAAAACCACATTGCTTAAGCTGATATATTTTGACGTTAAGCCTAAAAGCGGTAATGTGATTTTTGATGATTATAATTCTTCAAATGTAGATAAGACTGAAATCCCTTTACTCAGGAGAAAAATCGGAATTGTGTTTCAGGATTTTAAACTTCTTAACGACAGAAACATTTTTGAAAACATCGCTGTGCCTCTTTATATTGCTAACGGAAAAAAAGAATCCATTAAGAAACGTGTTTTCGAAATTGCATCTAAACTTGGACTGATAGAATATTTAAATATATTTCCGTATGACTTGTCGGGTGGTGAGCAGCAGAGAGTGGCAATAGCCAGAGCGATGATTACAGAACCTATTCTGCTGATTGCAGATGAACCTACGGGTAACCTTGACCCTTTCGTTGCATTGGACATTGTTAAACTCCTGAATGACATCAATAAGACGGGTACAACTTTGATTATGGCAACGCATAACTTTGATATTGTGAAAAAGTTTGCCGATAATCGTATTCTGCAGTTAAAGGACAGAAAAGTTTTCGATGTCCGCCTTAAAGCATAAATAAGATTCCTCAAAGTATTACTTTAAAGAATCTTATTTGTCTCTGACCTATTAAAGGTCTTTTTCTCTTTATCTAAAAAATCTCTTCTCTGTAGTTTCTGTGAGTCTATTCCGAAACTATCTGTTAACTAAAAACTCAATTATCATCTGCCAGTCATCTTCAAACTTATACGGAAACCTGTCTTCGGGTTTAATGTAAAAAGCAGTCTCTAGCATTTCAATCCCAAGTTCTGTTTCCTTCGTAAGAAAGTAAATCTTTGCTTTCTCATAGTACGGGTCAGCCCAGTCTGCTTTAATGTCGAGTGCTTTGTTGAAGTGCACCATTGCTTCTTCGTTTTTATGCAAATCTGCGAGTGCACAACCGTAATCGTATATTGCTTCGTAATTGTCAGGGTCGAGTTTTAATACCTGCTTGTAGCAGTCCAGAGATTCATCAATCCTTCCGAGAGCGAATAAAGTATCGGCTTTAGAATACCACAGTTCGGAATAATTATTATTCAGTTTGATGCCGCTGTCATAATCCGAAAGTGCTTTATCGAACATATTCATGTTGTAATAACAGGAGCCTCTTCCGAAGAATGAATCGAAATTGCCCGGATTCAGTTTTATAGATTTATCAAAATTCTCAAGTGCCTCGTCATAAAGTTCGATTTCGTAGTATGAGTTTGCAATGTTATGGTATGCGTATGAATCGTACTTATTAAATTTTACAGATTCTTTGTAGCATTCAATACCTTTAAGGAGTAATCCGATAGAAGCATAAGCATTCCCGCAGTTGTACCATGCAGATGAAAAGTCTTTCTTGATGGATAATGCGTATTCATAACTTTCGATTGCTTTCAGGAACTTTCCCTGTCTGTTAAGAACTATGCCTGTGTTGTACCAGGCATTATAATTCAGTGGGTTGAGTTCAATGTGCTTCTCGTAATTATCCAGAGATAAATCAAGGTTATCTGTGAAGTCGAAGCAGTAACCCATTTCGTAATATGCATCGGCATAATCGGGATTGATTTCCACGACTTTCCTGAAACAGTTTATAGCTTCCTGATAGTTCTCGGTTCTTTCATAACTTAAACCTTTATTAAAGAATGCATCTGTGTTATTAGCATCAAATTCCAGTGCCTTATCATAATTAACCAATGCTTCTTTGTACTTGCCGAGTGAATCCAGGGCTATACCTTTATTAATGTATATATCGTAATCGTGCGGGTTTAATGAAAGAGCTTTATCGTAATATTCAATAGATTCTTTGTTTCTTCCCAGACCGTCGAGAGTGACGGCTTTTTTATGGTATAAGTCAGAAGAATACGGCGAATAAACGATAGCCTGGTCTATCAGTTTAAGAGCCTCTTCAAACTTACCTGTTTCGCATAAATAATTTATTCTTTCTTCCGTAGATTCTGAGTTTAATCCCGGAATATCATCATATTCAAAATTATCATCGGCGTTATATTCTATGTCATCGAAATAGTTCATGTACTTATTTAAATTGTTAAATCAAATTATTAAATCAATAACGTTAAGTCAATAGAAATTATCCATAGGTAAAAATTTTTGTATAACTTTAATTATACAAGAATTCCGTTTGTCAATGAATAAACAGCATAATTTTTGGAAACACATTTTGCTCAATAGACCGAAAATGAGTTCTAATCAGCTTTTATGGTCAAGGTTTGATAAAATAATCTTCGCTATCTTTCTTTTCCTGATTTTCAGGAGGTTTGGTCTTATCTTCACCGCCGTCCTCCCCGGGGTTATTTGTTTTTAAACTGTCGTTTATATTCTCAGGAATGTTTGTTTTTAAAGAATCGCCCTTTATCACTGTTGAATCATTAAAAATAAGAGAATCCTTTACCATTAATGAGTCATTTCCCTTTACCATTAATGAGTCATTTCCCTTTACTTTTTCCTTCTTGTTCAGGGATTCATAATACTCATACTTAGTTCTTACAGATGCCGCATATTCAGTTTGAGGGTAATTGTTGAGAACAACAGCATAGTATTTCATCGCACTGTCTTTGTTCGGCTGAACGTATTCGTACAACCAGCCAAGGGTATAATAAGCTTTTGGTATTAAAGGACTGTCAGGATATTTTGCGATTGCTTCATAAATAACGGATGTAATACCTTCTTTATTGTTCGTTATTAAAAGTCTGTGTGCAACTGTAATCAAAGAGTCGGCAGCATCATAACTCTGCAGAATGGTGGCAATCCCTAAGTATTTTCTCGATTCGTTTGCATACACACTGTTTGGAAATTTGCTTATTACGCTGTTGAAATACCAAATTGCTTTGATAGTATCGCCCGCAGATTTATAAATAGTCCCAAGGTAAAACAAAGCCTTGCTGACAATACCTGATCTGCTGTATTCGGTAATGATTTTGTTTAGATAAAATATTGCAGAATCCTGCTGATTCAGGTTATAATAAAAAATCTCCGAAAGTTCAAAATATGAATTCAGTTTCTGAGATTCCTTTACTTCCCTTAGTGAATCGAGGTTTACCAAAGGTACAACGACAGTATCTTTGTTTTCACTTTTGATTAATAAACTATCTTTTGAGTGTATTGTGCTGTCCTTCGGGATTTTTAATTTACCCGGATCCTGTTCATTATTCTCTTTATTCTCTTTGTTCTTATCAAGAAGAATCTTTTCAAACGCCTTCATTAGCGAATCGTTTTCGGGTATAGTATCCCTTGAAGAATAACCTCCGCTCTTGCCTTTTTCTCCGCCTTTCGGAGGATCCGTATTTATCTTAAACTTTTCATTAAATTCCTTGTCATACTCTTCTTTGTACTTCATCAAATCGTGTTCTTCGGCAGGAATTTCTATCTTAGTTGTATCGTGTATTATTGCCTGTATTGTAAAGTATCTGTCCAGAACTTCGGTCTTCTTCCTGCAAACGTCAGCATAGTCAATAGCTGGAGATGTCTCGTAAGCTTTCTTGTATGAGATTAAAGCCTTTAAATAATCTTTTAATGTGTATTCATAGTAAACACCCAATTCGTAATACGATTCTGCGGCAACCTTTGTACCGGGGTTTTTAACTATTAAACTGAAGTACTTCTCCTTTGCTTCCTTATACCTTTTCTCGTAAAAATCAGTATTGGCTATTTCAAGTTCAACAAGCTGCTTGAATTCAGGATAATCGATGTACTTCCTGCCCATTTTCGACAGAATCTCGAAGGCTTTCTGGTAATCCATTATTTCGTTATATGCTTTTGCCTCATTCAGTTTCGCGTAGAATTCAAAGTCAAAGTTGGAAGTATTTTTGAATGCCTCTGCATACAGTTTCGGAGCTTCTTTCTTGTTATAAATAGTATACATCTTTGCCAGCAGATATTGCCTTTCCGCTTTCAATTCAATGTCTTTCGTAATCTCTATTGATTGAATCAAATAACTCTGTGCATCATTGATATTTTTAAGACCAATATTATAAACCGACAACTGCTGAAGCACTTCCGCTTTGATTTCAACCTTCTTCGTGGTCTGGAGTAAGGATTTCAGAATCATTTCGGCATCTGCATACCTTCCCAGTCTTAATTTAGTAATGCCTAAATACAGAATAGCATCGTCTGCTATTTCGCTCTTAGTGAGCTTAGAAAGGAATTCATAAAACTTTCTTTCTGCCTGCAGAAAGTTGTTAGAGTAGAAATAAGAAAGCCCTATCAGCAGCACTGCATCGTCAACATACTTTGTGTTCTTGTTGTACTGAATAACCTTGGAACATCTTTCAATAACCTTCGTGAACTTGTCTATCGTAGTTTGCTGTACCGGGACTACTATGTTCAGAGAATCAATCCTTCTGTTAAAAGATGCAATTGTAGTTGCCTTGTATTCCTTTAGAGCTTCGTTAAAATCCTCATTAGCAGTAAAGAACTTGTTAAAGTAAGTGCTGAAAGATTCCGACCT
This sequence comes from Ignavibacteria bacterium, assembly GCA_049317745.1. Taxonomy (GTDB): domain Bacteria; phylum Bacteroidota; class Ignavibacteria; order Tepidaquicellales; family Tepidaquicellaceae; genus CAIKZJ01. The sequence continues at coordinate 7,185 of JBMOHR010000056.1, read as the reverse complement.
GTTCCCCATAAACATAAACGATGTAAAATCCTGATAATTATAATCGAGAGAAACTTCATAATTCGGGTCAGGTTCTTCATCCTTGGGCTGGTAATCTTTGGATAAAGTTCTGTGTGTAGCATAATCACAACTGGAAAAACTTACAGCAGTGAAGAACAATAATATATAAAAAGCAATTTTTGATGTTTTAGTCATACAAGTTAAAATTATCCGTATTTTAGCCCTTAATCAAGCCAAAATCCAGAGATTTTTTAAAATATGGTAACGGTAATTAATGTTGCTGCAAACAAATAACCCCTGCTTTTAACAGGGGTTATTATATTAAGAGTATAATTATTTTATTAATACCATACGCTTCGTCATAACAAAATCACCGGATTTAAGCATATAGAAATAAACACCACTTGGTAAAGCTGAGCCGTTAAAATCTACAGAATAATAACCTGCTTGTTTCACTTCGTTCACAAGTGTTTGTATTTCCCTGCCCGTAATATCATAGATTTTCATTGTCACAAGACCTGTTTTCGGCAAAGCATAATTAATCTTAGTTGTCGGATTAAATGGATTTGGATAGTTAAAACTAAGATTATATTCTTTCGGTGAATCAGATATCAACAAAGGATTATCATTTCCTTGTTCAGCATAGCATCCAATTTGGTAACCTCTAATTAATCCTCTTTCTGACCTTATAGATTCGAGAGTAGTGTTATCTACTGCCGAAATTTTGTAGGAATAAGTAATTTTCATATTTCCGCAATTTTGACTTCCCTGTGTTCCATTATAGAGTAATGTGGAAAGATCAATATATTCTGTGATATTTGATGGTACATTAGTTAAATATATATAGAGAGGAACGGCATCGCATGTATACGAAATTCCTCTATAAATATTCTAATGTCCAGGTGTTTGGGAATTCAGAAAGTCTGGTTCTATATTAGGGTCCCAATTTAATTTTGGGTGAAAAGATTCTGTATTAACTAAATCTGCCGTAACTTTTAAATTCTTTGGTTTACTAGGAGGTAATTCTGAAATCGCTGTTGTATTGTTATTATAATAAATTTTAATTTCTATTGCACCTGTTATAGGATCTTGATTCAATAATTTAATTGTCAATCCGGTGTTATCGGGATTGCATTCTGATGTTGGAGGATTACTATATGGTGAAAATACTTCATCATAACCCATATTAAACGCATTCTTACCATCTCCTTTATCATCCCAAACTATAAAATATCCGTTTGAATTTGAACAAGGATCATCGTTTAATATTTGTACGTATCCGCCTGTCGGTGCTTTTCTATATTTATCAATTCCAGAATAACGAGTATTTGATTGGCTAAGAAGCATATCATAAACCGGCATATTAACAATTCCAATAGGTAATAAATGATTTGGTTGAGCAGGGACATCATGATTGTTTGAAGTTGTCCAGTTAAACTTTCCTTCTGCACTTATTACATCATAAGGTTCATTTTGATTACTACAACCAGACCCTTCTCTGAATACATATAATCCCTTTCCTTCACTGCAAGGAGGATATTGAAGTGTATAATTTGTAATATAACAATTTTTTCCTCCTCTTGATATTCCGTCATATGGAGATTTTTTCTGATAATTTGCAACCCAGTAGTAATTATAAGTATTTGGAATCTGAATTTTTATTGTCTGACCTGTCTCTATGAAATCTCCAAGAGTTCTTGTGTAAATTCCGTTTTGATCAATTGTTTCAAATGTTAAATAATCAGCAATTGCAGCTCTTTCGTAAGGTGTATAACAATATGTTGTTTTTGTATTTCCTTGGGGCATAAAACCTACTTCATTGTGATCAAGAAATCTGTGACTAAATTCATGTTCCATTAACTGAAGCGAATGTGCAAGATTATAAACTTGGTTTAAAACTATTATTCCACAATTACTTGAAATTTCAGTATTGTCTATGACAACATTACCTGTCAATAAGCCAGACAATCCACCGTAAGTTGGATCATTAAAAAACCAGGTATAATCGTTATTTGGAACATTTCTGTAACAAATAATTACCATTTCCGCTTTTCCATCAGAAGTATTACCATATACCCACTCGTTATTTATTTTAGACCAATTATTATAGTTAGAATAATTTATGTTTGTTTGTGATTTGGCTTCATTTAAGACAATTTCATTGAGCTGCCCAACAGTTGTCTTATTTCTACGATAAGTAGTTGAGAGTTCTGGCAATATTACAGCGAACTCATCACCAACAACATCATATTTCCCCATAGACATTTCACTGAAAAAATCTGATAAAGTGTAATCAGCATATTTTGTCATAAAAGGATAGTTGGATGGTTGTTTGTTAGGTTCAATCAAACTTACATTTGGCTGGGTTGCAACAGGAGGATTGGGAGGATTAGTCGGTTTATCCCATATTCTATAATCAAAACCGGTCAAATAATCATCTTTAAACGTTACATATATAATTGCGATTCGAAGAGCTTCGCTTCTTCCTGTTGTAAGATGAGGAATATCATAAGGAGCAGACAGACTGCCAATTGTTGATCCACAATGCATATCATCTGCCGTTTGTGATTTAATCTCAGAAAATGAGAATAATAAAATAGAAACAATAATTACATTTAGAAAAGTTAACAATTTCATTATATTTACCTTTCGATTTAAAACTCATCTTGAAATAAGATAAAATTTATGCAAATATTACATCGCCCTCGAAGCATGTATGCATTATAGATATTTTGTATCTATAATCTTCTCAAGATGAGTTGTTTTTAAAATTTAGAATTAGACTTTAAATTAAGTATCACAAATAATTATTTCTTAAAAATAATTGCAAAATCGGCAATTATTAAGAATACTATTTCTAATTAATATCGCTTTAATCTTACTCGTTTAGAAAACCGAGTCATAAATCCTCCTTTTTTATTTTATTAAAACAAATTTTTTCGTATCAATAATGTTGCCTTCGGAAACTAATCTATAGAAATACATTCCACTGGAATACGAAAAACAATCAAGATTTACTTCGTATTTGCCCGGATTTTGTCTTTCGTTAACAAGAGCCGTTAATTCGCGACCTAGTACATCGAAAACAATTAATTGAATGTTGGATAATTTAGATATTTGATATTTTATTTTAGTTGTAGAGTTAAATGGATTTGGAAAATTTTGATATAACATAAAATTATAAGGGACAACATTTGAAATATTTTGTATACCTGTTACTGGCGAATATTTAATTATTACGACATCATAAATTCCTGAATTATTCATGCTATTTCCAGCCACGATGAAAGATCCTTTACTATTAACTTTTACTTTTATTCCTTCGTGATTTCCATATGGGAGGTTGTTATCGTAAGTTAAAACATATTTTTGCTGACCAATACTATTATAAATTACAGTAGCTACCTTGCTGCCTAATAAATTATAGTTACTTCTGCCTGTTACAAAAACATTACCAGACTTATCAACATCTATTGAGTTTGCTTTATCATCACTTGCTAATACAGGATTAAATATTCTTACCCATAACGTATCACCATTTCCATTATATTTTATAGTTGTATAATCCCATCCAATTTGGTTAAGATGAGCACTCACTCCAGAAACATAAACATTCCCGAGCGTATCACAAATCATATCAATAAAATCATCATTGTGAGAATTGCTAATTTGACCGTATGTTCTTAACCACTTTCTATTTCCATCAGAATCATATTTTAATAAGGCAAGATCATTAAATGTTGTTGGGTTAAAATATTGACCTCCTAAATAATAATTATTTTGCTTATCTAAAAGAATTTTATATGTTGAAAATATTGTATCCCTAGAAGACCAAACTTGATTGCCACTGCTATCAAATTTATAACTATTTTGTCCGTTATAAGAGCCTCCTGCGTTATATACATTGTCATATTGGTCATTTATTACAGGACCACCGCCACCATTTCTATAAATTACTCTAATAATATTTCCGTTTTCATCATATTTTACAGTTGTCATTATATATGTAAGGTAACCTGCAGGAGAAGTACCTGAAACATAAATATTATTAGAGTTATCTACACAAGGTTTTCCGGGAATAGAATAACGATAATGTACAGAAGTATCACTTACATAATTATATCTCCGAGACCAGATCGTATCTCCATAGGGATTATACTTAAATGTCAGAAAATCCTGTGAGACTCTATCGTTTCTAATATCAAGAATTGAAGTTCCAGCTATTACATTTCCTGATTTATCTATGATTAATGCAACAGGTATAATTTTAGTTGAATCACCACCAGAATATTTTCTTGCCCAACTTAGACTTCCATCATCTAAATATTTAATCAAAAACAGATCCTGATAGTCATTATTATACTTTATGTAACCCATTGTATAGGAATTTCCCTGTGCATCAAGTACCATATCAACAACGTTATGATTGTATCCGCTTTCGAATGAATATCTTTTAAACCATTCTTGAGTTGGTTGGGCTTGCAATACAAGCGAATAGAATATAAATGGCAAAATATAGGTTAATAACTTTTTCATTAATCTGTTCTTTCCCAAAATTTAAGTCGGTTATCTGATATCCAACTATTGGTTTTATCAACGAATCTTGCTTTTTTCATGTAACTTGTAGAATAAATAATTCTAATATAAAATCTATTTAAATATACTGAAGGACACAATTTATCTATTATAAATTGAATAGATGGATTTGAACTATGAAGTCCTATTGACAGAGAATAATTAGAATATAAATTCTCAAATTTTATATTATTTATGTGAAGCGGGGATTTTGATAACTCTTTAAAGTCAGAATAATATATTTCAATCATTAGTCTTTTATTAGTTACGTTTATATTAGATTATCTAAATATAAAAAGCAACATAATAATACATATATTTTTTATTAAATATATTTAAAACTAATTAAATATGTATAAAAAAAGGAGAGCCGGTTTTCCTGCCCTCCTTTTTCTCCTTCCCAAGTTATACTTTGAAAGGCATATTTATAGCCAATTCTTAGGATGCAAATTATCAATGATAAATCTATCAGTCTATATCAAATAATAGTCATAAAACTACTATCTTGTCTTTATAGTACACTAATTCTCAAACCAGAATTAATGTTTCGGATGGCGGTTATTTACTCTGTTTAGTGTCAATGTAGTTAGATCTCGGTATGCTCTAGGCAGGCTCTCAGTAAACCAATACGCTACCAATACGCCACTAATACGCCACTAATACGCCACTAATACGCTATTTTCTTGTTTCTTTTTTGAAAGGCTGATTTTCGGTCTTTTATAGGGGCTCAATTATTATACTTCTCATTTAAGTAAAAGTTCCCGTCTATAATCATAGTTATAAATATAACTATTTATCCTTTATTTGTCAAGCTATTTTGCAATATCTTTTCTGCTGTTATTATTTCTATCTTAATGCCTTAAATACCAAACATCTATTGCTTTATGATACCCTCATCGGTTTATAATATTTTATTCTAATGCCCTTTTTCTATCACTGAACTTCTTACTTTCTTTTTTGCCGTATCCTGTTCATTTAGAATTGAAACTCAGTACCTTTAAAATTATATTTAATGATGATAAAGAAGAAAAAAGTGAACTTAGTTCCAAAAGAGAATACAGATGTGAATGAATCGATTCAGGTAAAACCTGTCAGCATCAGTGCAAAAGAAATTCAGAATACTTTACCCGTTTTACCGCTAAAGGATATTGTCATTTTTCCTTATATGGTGTATCCGATTCTGGCAGGAAGGGATTCGTCTATCCGTGCAATTAACAAAGCATCGGAAGATGAAAATAAATACATATTCCTCGTCACTCAGAAAGACGGAAGCGTTGAAGAAACTACTATTGATAATCTTTATAAAACAGGTGTCATTGCTAAAATCCTGCAGGTAATCAGACTCCCGAACGGGCTTATGAAAATACTTGTGGATGCAGTGGTAGCCGCTAAAGTAGTGAACTATTACAAAGATGATTTTATATACGCAGACCTCGACATTAAATACGAACATAACGTACCCGATGCACAACTCGACATGCTTGCGGCAAGGGCTTCGAAACTTTTCAGCGATTACGTGAAACTCAATCCCTCGCTTACAAAGGACACTTTCTCAAGTTATGAAGTTCTGAAAGATTATGACCGTAAACTCTATTTTATAGCATCAACTCTTTCCGTAAATATATTCGACAAGCAGAAACTTCTCGACATTGAAAGTATGTACGATAAGTTCTTCGAACTGATTACTATGCTCGTTGCCGAAACACAGGTGCTTAAGATTGAGAAGGAGATTGAAACAAAGGTTCAGGCATCAATGCAGAAGAATCAGAGAAAGTTTATAGTTCAGGAACAGATAAGAATTCTTCAGGACGAACTTGGCGGAAGTGCCGAACTCGACCCTGACCTTATGAAACTCAAGAAGTTAATCGAGGAAGCAGATATGCCCGAAGCCGTTAAAGCAAAGGCGAAAGAAGAGTTTGAGAAACTCAGAAAAACACCTTCGATGTCACCCGACTTCAGCGTCTCCAGAAATTACCTGGAATGGATGACTTCGGTTCCGTGGAATATATTTACAGAAGATAATTATGACCTCGATAATGCGAAGAAGATTCTCGATACAGACCATTTCGGACTTGAGAAACCAAAGGACAGAATACTTGAACTTCTCGCAGTACTGAAATTACTCAAAGATAAGAACATAAAGAAACCGCCTAAAGGACAGATACTTTGCTTTGTTGGACCTCCGGGAGTCGGTAAGACTTCTCTGGGTAAATCTATAGCACGGGCACTTAACAGAAAGTTTGCACGTCTCTCAATCGGCGGTGTGAAAGATGAAGCTGAAATACGCGGACACAGAAGAACGTACATCGGTTCAATGCCGGGCAGGATTATTCAGGCAATGAAAAAAGCAGGTACTTCAAACCCTGTTATTCTTATAGACGAAATTGATAAGATGGGTAACGATTACCGCGGCGACCCTGCATCTGCAATGCTTGAAGTCCTTGACCCCGAGCAGAACAATACATTCAACGACCACTATCTCGATATAGATTATGATTTATCGAACGTACTTTTTATTACAACGGCAAACGTTCAGTACAACATTCCTCTTGCCCTTCAGGACAGGATGGAAATCATTGAGATGAGGTCTTACCTCGATTTTGAAAAGAT
>JBMOHR010000055.1:0-16442 GCA_049317745.1 Ignavibacteria bacterium | reverse complement strand
CAATCTTTTCGCGGAGGTCAATGGCACCAACGTCGGGATAACGATGGATTTCATTAATTAAATTTTTCATTGCCTCAATGGCGCGGGGCGACGGTCCAAGCGGGTTTTCGTTCGATGCTATTTTATAAATGTCTGTCAGGCCGAACTCTCTTTGAAGTTCTTCGATTGACTTACCAGGTACATAAGGTTTCAGATTCTTAATAAAATCAGGTGTCTTAAACATAGAATAATAATTTAATTTACTTAAAATTAGTGTTTATTAAGTATTTAAGAAATGATATTTTTGAGTCATTAATAAATTGTAAAATTTGAAATAAATATTTAATTTCAAGGTAATCAAAACAAAAGACTAAATGGCAGACGAATACAAAGGCATTAAAACATTTGACCAGAAGGAATGGGTAAAAGAAAATTTATCCTACAAGAAAGACAGCGGCAGCTGGGCGTGGATATTTCACAGAGTAACAGGTATTGCCCTGATTGGTTATTTGTTCTTACACATTTATTCACTCAGCACTTTGACTTCAGGGAGAACAGCCTTTGAAACAAAGATGCAAGCGTTCCTTTCTCCGCCGCTCTTAGCATTAGAGTGGTTCTTATTCATTATTGTGCTTTTCCATTCACTGAACGGCGTAAGAATAGTTTTAGTCGACTGGGCAGACGGAGCGAAATATCACAAAACATTGTACCGATTTTCGTGGATAATAGGAATAATATTATTCTTATTGATGGGATACATTATGTTCTCGCACGAAATTTTAAAATTCTTTGGAAAATAAAAACTTAATTGAATATGTTTAAATTACAGTCTACAAAAAATTCAGGTGCAAATAGTTGGGTTATGCAAAGAATATCGGGTATTGCACTTGTAGTTCTTATGATAGGTCATTATATTTTAATGCATTATCATCCTGATTCGGGTCATACATACGATGCCGTACTGGGAAGAATGCAGTATTCGTGGTACAGAATAATCGATTTAACGTTCTTATCGCTCGGTATGTATCATGGATTAAACGGAATCTGGGGAATATTCAGGGATTACAACATGAAACCGTGGCTAAAAATAAGTGTAATAAGTGCATTAGTTATTTTCGGAATTGCATTTACAGTTTGGGGATACAGTATTATATTCTCAATACCTTATTTAAAGAGTTAATCGTTAAATTGAATTAATTTTAGGAATTAAATTTATTATATTAATCAAACTAAATTAAAGGAAATCTAATGGAGAAATTTACCAAATTGCAAGAGACCCTTGACGGGATGAAAGTAGACTTAGAAAAGTTCTACGAAAAGAATCAAAATGCAGCAGGCACAAGATTAAGAAAAGAATTAAATAACTTAAGAAAGCTTGCAGCTGACATTAGAAAAGAAATTCAGGAAACAAGGATTGCAAGAAAAACAGGTGCTTAATACCTTCTTAAAGATGGCAAACATCTTTTTGGTTTTAAAGTGGGTGTAGTCTAGCCCACTTTTTTAATATTTAAAATGGAGATACGTTTAAAAAGTGCAGAAATCTAATATTCGAAATTTTTGTATCATTGCTCACATAGATCACGGTAAATCAACTTTAGCCGATAGATTGCTTGAATTCACAGGAACTGTTGAAAGCAGAAATATGACTAAACAGGTTCTTGATGATATGGATCTGGAACAGGAACGCGGAATTACAATTAAACTTCACGCCATTCAGATGGCATACAAGGGCAAAGATGGTGAAGTTTATAACTTAAACTTAATAGATACACCGGGACACGTTGACTTTTCTTATGAAGTTTCACGTTCACTTGCTGCCTGCGAAGGTGCATTGCTGATTGTTGATGCAACTCAGGGAATTGAGGCTCAAACAATAAGTAATCTATACCTTGCAATCGATAACGGTCTGGAAATAATTCCTGTAATAAACAAGATTGACCTTCCGAGTGCTATGATTGAGGAAACAAAAGACCAGATAATTGAACTTATCGGCGGAAAACGCGAAGATATTGTTTGCGTAAGTGCAAAAGTTGGAACAGGAACGGAAGATGTTCTGGAAAAAATTATAGAGAAGATTCCCCCACCGGCAATTATAGAGAATAAACCTTTACGTGCTTTAATATTTGACTCAATTTTTGACATCTACAGAGGTGTAATAGTTTATTTAAGGGTTTTTGAAGGCGAACTTAAGGAAGGCGATAAAATCGAATTCTTCGTAAGCGGAAAGAAATTTGAGGCTGAAGAAGTCGGTGTGCTGAAGATGGAAAAGAAACGGACAGGATTGCTTAAATCAGGTGACGTTGGTTATTTAATCGCAAACATTAAGGATGTAAACGATTCGAAAGTTGGCGATACAATCATAAATACTAATGAAAGAGCGCTTGAACCTATTCCCGGTTTTAAAGAAGTAAAGCCGATGGTGTTCAGTGGTATTTATCCTATTGCTACGAATGATTTTGAAGGATTAAGAGATGCACTTTCAAAACTAAAATTAAACGATTCATCGCTTACTTATGAACCTGAAACTTCAGTTGCTCTTGGATTTGGATTCCGCTGCGGATTCCTTGGACTTCTTCATCTTGAAATTGTTCAGGCAAGACTTGAAAGAGAATACGATTTAGACATAATAACTACAGTTCCAAACGTGGAGTACAAAGTTTATAAGAACAATGGCGAAGTTGTATTAGTTGACAATCCGTCAACAATGCCCGATGCTGTTCACGTTGACCATATTGAAGAACCTTATATTTCTGCACAGATAATTGTACCCGTAGAGTTTATAGGAAATATTATGAAACTTGCGAATGACAGGCGCGGTGTGTTCAAAGATCAGCATTATATTGATACCAAAAGAGTTGACCTGCACTTTGAATTCCCTCTTGCAGAAATAATATTTGATTTTTATGACAGACTTAAGTCTGTTACAAAGGGATATGCTTCATTAGACTATGAATTGATTGATTACAGGAAGTCTGATTTAGTAAAACTTGATATTTTACTGAATGGTGAACCTGTTGATGCTTTATCATCAATCATTCACAGAGAAAATTCGTATTACTGGGGCAGAAGACTTTGCGAAAAATTAAGAAAACTTATTCCAAGACAGATGTTTGAGATTGCAATACAGGCAGCAATTGGTGCTAAGGTTATAGCAAGAGAATCTATCAGTGCATTAAGGAAGAATGTTATCGCAAAGTGTTACGGTGGTGATATTTCAAGAAAGAGGAAACTGCTGGAGAAACAAAAAGAAGGTAAAAAACGTATGAAACAAGTAGGGTCAGTTGAAATACCTCAGGAAGCGTTTTTAGCTGTTCTATCAATTGATAAATAATTTAAAAGAATAAAACTAAATGGGATTAAACGAAAACGTTCCGGGGAAACTTCCGAAACAACTCGACAAGAAAAGAAAATCTAAACCAAAAGAATACTTCGATGCATTAATCTGGGCAGCGGTTGTTGCTTTTATAATTAAGATATTACTGTTTGAAGCATACAGAATTCCGACAGGTTCTATGGAAAACACACTTCTTGTGGGTGACTTTTTATTGGTAACAAAATTTACGTACGGTGCTACAACACCGAGGAATATTCCTTTCACGGATATAAGAATCCCCTACTTCAGACTGCCTGGATTTAAAGACCCGAAACCCGGTGATGTAGTAGTATTTGATTTCCCTGGTGACAGAGACGACAAAGAATCGAAAGAAGTTTTAAACTATATAAAACGCTGCGTGGCAGTTGCAGGAGATTCAATAAAAGTTGTGAATAAAGTTTTATACAGAAACGGACAGGTATTTCCTAATCCTTCTCAATCAAAGTATATTGCACCATTGCAGCCTGCTAATCTTGCGAACAACAGAATCTTTCCAAAGGGTTCAGGCTGGAATGAAGATAACTACGGACCGATTAGAATTCCTAAAAAAGGTGATATAATCAAGATAGATTCCTCTAATTTTGACGGTTACAAGATGTTTATCGTTAAAGAAGGTTATACAAACGTTAAACTTAACACTGACGGTTCTTTAACAGCCGATGATAAGACATTCAAAGAAGGGAAATATGAAGTCAAGAAAGATTATCTCTGGATGATGGGTGATAACAGAAACAATTCTCTCGACAGCAGGTTCTGGGGCTTTATGCCGATGGATAATGTAGTCGGTGAAGCTTTCCTTATTTACTGGTCGTGGGATGCTAACATTTCATTTGCCGACTTCTTTAAACTGCTCGGTACAATAAGATGGAACAGAGTTGGTTCGCTTATTAAATAAGTCTAAACAATAATTATTATAAAGCAAAAGGCGGGTACATCCCGCCTTTTTTATTATACTGTAATGAGTTTGAACTTCCTGTAAATAACAAAGGCGGACATTAATGCCCGCCTTGCGTCTGCCATTAAATAAGAGGATTATTTGATAACAGTTAACTTTTTTATATCTTTAAAACTTTCGGTAGTCATCATATAGAAGTAAACTCCGCTTGAAAGATTTGATGCATTAAATTCTACTGTGTGAAAGCCTGCTGATTTAGTATCGTTTACTAATGTACTGACGACCTTACCTGTAATATCATAAACAATAATATTGACTTTGGAATTCTTAGGTAATGAGAAGTCAATCTTTGTTACAGGGTTAAAAGGATTAGGATAATTCTGCGATAATGTGAATTTGCCAGGGTTGCCAATTTCAACACTGTTGTTTAATTTGAAATACTCATAATTACCATTGTAATCAACCTGTTTCAGTTTGTATTCATATTTTCCAGAGTTTAATTTCTTATCTTCGTATGTGTAGTTTGTTACATTGTTTGAATTCCCTTTTCCTGCTGTGAATCCGACTTTTACGAATTCATTCTTGCTTAATTCACTTCTGTAAACTTCAAAACCAGCATTGTTTTCTTCTGAAGTTGTTGCCCAGTTTAATTTCACATTATTTCCTGAAACACCCGATGTGAATGAGTTTAACTTTACAGGCAACGGACTGTTTTCTGAACCAACTGACCAGCGTGAATAGTGTGTTGTGTTAATTGTAAGTGCTCTTGTTGTTGAACCGGTTATAGGATTAACCAGAGTACCGATTGTTGACCAGTTTGCACCTGCGTCTACGCTGAAATAAACCTGACCACGATTGTTATCTCCAAAGAAATTATTATTATCATAATTGCTGAACCAGTTGTAAGTCATATTTCTTCCGTTTGTTGGCTGATTCTGTGCGTCTATATCCCAGTTGCATGCAATACTCTGATTTGAATTTCCCTGTCCGATTGCGATATCACCTGTTCTTCTTGTAATGTTAACACTGCCTAATGATTGAGTTGCTGCTGCAAAATAAGCACCTAAGAAATTAAATGAACCTGTTCCGATTGTTCTTGCTTCCATTATTGCAGTACCATCGATTCTTTTAGAAGAAGTTTCAACAGGATTCTGAGCCGTTGTTGTGAATGTTATATTTTTATTCGTTGTATTTAAAACTCCGTTTGTTAGTGTGAGTAAATTTGTAATAACCAGATTACCTTTTAATGTGATGCCATTGCTCTTGTTAAGTGTAAGAGTGTTCAAAGTTAAAGCAGGTAAATCAATGACTGATGTATCACCATTAAGAACCAATTTCGAAGTAGAACCGCCCTCTAACTGACCGCCGTTGATGATAAGTGAAGAGTTTGAAGAAGTTAATGTGTTTGCACCTATCTGAAATTTACCCAGATTGAATTCTAATTTATTCGTAACACTTATCGATTTTGCTAATAATGTATTGTTAGTATTATTGCTGAATATTGTATAAACTGTGTTTGATGCAGGAATTTCAAAACCTGTTGTTGTTAAAGTTGATGATTCATCATACCTTAAGTATAAAGGACTTGAACCGTTCATTGACGGAGCTGATGTTAAAGAACCCGCAGGGTTTGTTGCACCGCTTACGCCTCTTTGAATGAGTGCAAATGTACCGTTACCCAGAACAATCTTGTTTGAGTTTGTGATTGCACCTGCAAATAAGTTTAATCTTACTATAGGAAAAGTTTTGTTTACACTTAATGTTAAACCTGCAGTGTTGCTTAAACCTAAACTGTAAATCTGCCCTGTGACAGTTCCGTCATTTGTAAAAGTCTGAGCAGTTGTACCGTAAAATTCTATTCTTGTATATCCACCTGTTGATGCCAAAGTACCATTATTCGTAAAATTGCCGTAAAACATTATCATTGTGCTATATGATGAATTTCCGTCATTTAATTGCAAAGTACCGTTGCTGATTACATTACCAAAGCAATATAACCACCAGATTGAATTTATAGTCAGTTTTTTTCCTGAATTAATTGTTAAATCGTTACAGCCATAATCGTTATTTGTCAGAGTTACATTATGATTAATTATGACATTATCACCATTAGCAGGAACTTTATCTCCATTCCATGTACTGGCCGACCCCCAAAAACCATTTTGTCTTGATGTAATTGTTACACCTGCATAATCTCCAGGTTTTGAAACTATAGTTCTTTTATTATTAAGATCATTTCTAAATTCCTGCACATTTTGTCCGAAAACCTGTGAAGTCAGAAGAACTGCGATGATGAGTGTTAAAATATTTTTCATTTCCTTAAACCCTTTTTATTTAAATTTTGTCGTTACCATTTATTATTCAATATCTATGCCACAACTATAAGCATTTAGAACGTTTAAACCTTATCATGATTAGCAAAGTATAGCATCAGGGCACTAATAATAGTATTTACACTATGATGTAAACTCAGGGAAATGTTATAATTTTGGATAGGAAACGCATTATTTTGAGAATTGCACCATCATAAATACAACTATAAATAGTTTGAAGTGATGAGGGATATGGTAAGAATCAAATAATTAATGCGAACAATATACTTTAAATAAAATTTGCACTATACAATACTCAAAAAAGAAACCCCGCTGTACAAAGCAGGGTTTCTTATATCATTTAGTACTATATTGCAATGAGAACTCTACTTTTGTGAAATCAGTCTGGCATAATCGCCAATCGATATTATGGTACCATTGTTGATATAGCTGTTATAAAGTACTATAGTGGTGTTTGATTTGATATCACCTTCGTTTATAATTAGTGCCCCATTATTAGTTAACAATCCATAGCAAGATAACCTGAACATTGATTCTAATGTTAATTTTCCACCGGAATTGATTGTTAAGCCTGAGCAACTGTTATCTTTAGCAGACTTTACCTGATGTTTAATGACAACATTATCATTTCTTTCAGGAATTCTTCCTGAATCCCATGTTTTTTCAGAAGCCCAATCGCCGTTTTGTATTGATGTTATAGTTGAAACAGTATTCTTAACTACAGGTTTTTCGATTTTTTTACCGGATGATTTAATTTTGCAGGTACGTTTTGTACTTTGTCCATATACCGATGATGTCAAAAGAACAAAAGCTAAAAGTAGTATTAAATTTTTCATTTTAAATTCCCTTTTATTTAAAGTTTTATAGATTACCTCTTTAATTACAATTAGCATGCCAGAATTATGCTCAATTATAGGTCAATAATAATCACTAATCTCAATTAGCGATAGCAGAAGAGTTTAAATAGTAGTTTACTAACTATATAATTGAATGGATTTTTGATAATTTAAGGTCTGATTTTATGTATTCCTAAATCTATTTACACAAATATTCGAGCAAAGGAAGCCAAATAATATCATAATGACTTTAATAAATCTTTAAATTTTGGTAGATTAGAGGACTTCATATTCGCAATATCATCTGAATAGACAAAAAATCATTTTAAATTATAATTTTATGACAAGTTCAAAAAGAAAATTGCTCGTTAATATACGGGATTATGCAGGAATCATATTCGGAAGTATATTATTCGGTATTGCATATTCCTGGTTTTTAATCCCTTTTAAGGTTTCCCCCGGCGGAGTTGGCGGTATTGCTCAGGTTATTTATTATTTTTTAGGTATTCCTGCAGGTATTTCAATGTTAATCATAAACATTCCATTGTTTGTTCTGGCATGGTTCTTCCTCGGTAAGCAATTCGGAGTTAAGTCTTTTGCAGGAATGTTTATGGGTTCAATATTTATTGATTTAATGAGTCCTGAACTGCTTTATAAGAATTTCCCTTTTTTAAGAGACTTTATTAACACACAATTCTGGGCTTTCACAGACAGTATATTGCTGGCTTCTATTGCAGGTTCGGTGCTGCTCGGATTCAGTTTAGGCATTATTTTCAAGTTCAGAGGTTCGACGGGAGGAACAGACATTCCTGTTGCAATGCTTAAACAATATTCAGGAGTATCAATTGGGACGGGATACTGGATTATTGAGACATTGATTATTTTATCAATTGGAATAGCCTTCAAGGATTTAAATTTAATTATCTGGGGTTATTTAAACCTTTTCATAACTAGTCAAATTGTCGATATTACGGCAGAAGGTATTCCATACACAAAAGGCGCTTATATTATGTCAAAATTTGAGGACATAATTAAGGAAAGGATTATAACTGAGCTGGACAGAGGTATAACGGTCTTTCACAGTGAGGGCGGATACAGCGGTCAAAAGCAGAATGTTCTGTTTGTTGTCGTCAACAGAAGACAGATTACAAGTCTTAGAAGACTCGTAAAAGAGGAAGATCCTAAGGCATTTATGGTACTTGTGGATGTGAACGATGTAATGGGTGACGGATTTAAAACAAGGTCGCTTGATTTTAATCAGTAGTATTATTCATTATATCATTGAATAAATTGCAGATTTTAGTTAAATTAAGCGTTTGTATAAAATATTTTAATGTTTGAAGATTTAACAAATAAGTTTGACTCAGTCCTTAAGAAGATCAGAGGACAAGGGAAAATTACGGAAAAAAACGTAGATGAATCACTGCGTGAGGTACGCCGTGTCTTATTTGATGCAGACGTTAACTATAAAGTTGTTACAAATTTTATAGCTAAAGTTAAGGAAAAATCTTTAGGTCAGAATGTTATAAACAGTATTACACCGGGACAATTAATCGTTAAGATTATTAATGACGAATTAATTGAACTGATGGGTTCTGAGAAAAGTGACCTTAAATTTTCAAACAATATTCCGTCTTCGATTATGCTTGCGGGATTGCAGGGTTCGGGTAAAACTACTCTTGCTGCAAAACTTGCGAAGTATTTAAAATCGAAAGGCAGGAATCCACTGCTTGTAGCCTGTGATATTTACAGACCTGCAGCAGTTGAGCAATTAAAAGTTTTAGGAAAAGAAATAGAGATTCCTGTTTTTTCTCTTGAAGGTGAGAAAGATGTTATCAAGATAACAGAACAGGCAGAAGATTTTGCGAGAAAGAACGCAAGAGATGTGATGATTATCGACACTGCAGGAAGACTTGCAATCGATGAGCAGATGATGAATGAGGTTGCCAACATTAAAAAGCGTTTTGCTCCTGAAGAAATACTTTTTGTTGTTGACTCAATGACAGGACAGGATGCGGTTAATACGGCAAAAACTTTTCACGATAAACTTGATTATACAGGAATAGTTCTTACGAAGCTTGACGGTGATACAAAGGGCGGTGCAGCATTATCAATACGTGCAGTTGTTTCCAAGCCGATAAAGTTTGTGAGTGTTGGCGAGAAGTTGGATGCTATAGAACAGTTTCATCCTGACAGAATGGCTTCAAGGATTCTCGGAATGGGTGACATTATTTCTTTTGTTGAAAAAGCTCAGCAGGAAATAGACTTAACTGAATCAGCAAAGCTTGAAGAAAAGTTAAGAAAGAATAAATTTGATTTCAATGATTTCCTTGCACAGATAAAACAGGTTAAGAAGATGGGTTCAATTGGCGGTTTGATTTCGATGATTCCGGGAGCAAGCAAGGCTTTAAAAGATAAAGAGATTGATGAGAAGGTTTTCAATAAGATAGAAGCAGTAATACTTTCGATGACGTATGAAGAAAGAGAAAATCCTAACGTTTTGAACGGAACGAGAAGAAGAAGGATTGCAGATGGCAGCGGTTCTACAATTCAGGATGTTAACAGATTAATAAAGCAGTTTGATGATATGAGAAAGATGATGAAAGGGTTCTCGAGCGGAAAGATGAAGAATATGCTTAAGGGCATGAAACTTCCGCCTGACGTAATGAAGAGCATGAATTTGAAATAAATTTAAATAGTAATTAACAACAAATAATAATATAATTAAATCGATAAAAGAATTCGAAAGGAGACACGTTTAATTGGTCAAATTGAGACTTAAGAGAATGGGTAAGAAACATATCCCTCTTTACAAAATAGTAGCTGCAGATGCACGTTCACCGAGAGACGGTAGATTTATTGAATCCGTTGGACATTACAATCCGCATACAGATCCAATGTTAATAACTTTTAAAGAGGATAGAGTTCTTTACTGGTTAAACAACGGAGCACAACCAACTGAGACAGTAAAAAGTTTACTTAGAAAAGAAGGCGTTATGATGAAGTACCGTCTTTCAAAATCAAAGATAAGCGCAGAAAAAATTGAAGAGAAAATAAATCAATTTATTGCTGATAAACCTGCTAAAGTTGCAAGAGCTAAAGCCAGAAAGGTAAGACAAAAAGAAACAAAAGCAAAGAAAACCGAAGCTAAGACTGAAGAGTCTAAGTAAGTCTAACTCCTTTTTCTTTCTGTCAGTTGCGGTATAGATTAACTTAACTTTGTTTTGTCAGTCTTCTGTTACTTATCAGAAAGATACGTTTAAATTTTTGTTTGCAGGAGTATAATTTATACTCTGTATATTAAACATGATAAGCATTGAGTGATTTAGATCAATTTATATTCATCGGTAAAATTACTAAAACCATAGGTATTAAAGGTGCTGTTAAAGTAATACTTTTAACTGACTTTCCCGAAAGGTTTTTGAAATTAAAGGAACTTCAATTATTCGATGAAAAGAAGAATAAATTGGTTGTAAATGAGATTACTAAAGAGACTAGCTTTGGTGTGTTTGATGTCCAGCTCTTTAATAGTTTTGTAAGGTTAAGCATCAGAGGTTACGAAAGTATTGAGAAGGTAACTCCCCTGCTTAATTTGCTTATATGCATAGACGAGAAGAAGAGAATGAAGCTTCCTAAAGGACTTCATTACTATTATGAAATGATAGGATGCGGGGTTTTCGAAGCTGATAATCTGCTCGGCACTGTGACGAAGATAGACAATTTCGGATGTTCAGATATATTGTTTATAAAAAACCTTAAAGGAAATGAAATAATGATTCCTTTACTGAAAGAATTCGTTACAAAGATAGACGTGAAGACCAGGAAGATTGATGTAAAGCTGATAGAAGGATTAATAGAAACAGATGATGAGGTTTGATATAGTTTCGGCTAATCCGAAGATTTTAGAAAGTTCTTTGACAAATGGTTTGATTTCGAGAGTAAGTTCGAAAGGACTTATTGAAATACACATGCACAACCTCAGGGAATACGCTGAGGGTAATTACAAGCAGATAGATGATACTCCTTACGGAGGTGGCGCAGGAATGATTTTAAAGCCTGAACCAATCTTTAAATGTGTGGAAGGCTTAATGAGCGAAAGAGAATATGATGATGTAATATACTTCTCAGCTCAGGGGATTAAATTGAAGCAGAAGATTGCAAACGATTTTTCACTGAAATCAAACTTCATACTTATTTGCGGGCATTATAAAGGCATAGATGAGCGTGTTATAAAGAAATTGGTGACGAAGGAAGTATCGATCGGAGATTATGTATTATCGTGCGGAGATGTGGCAGCACTTGTCTTTATTGATTCGGTAGCAAGGTTATTACCGGGAGCTTTAGGAGACGGAGAATCTGCTTTAACAGATTCATTCCAGATAGAATCAGGTTTTGACTGTCCGCAATACACGAGACCGGAAAAGTATAAAGGTATGAAAGTTCCTGATGTTTTACTGTCGGGGAATCACAACAACATAAATATATGGCGCAATAAAAAAGCAACAGCTAAGTTTAAAAAATTAAGAAAATTAAATAAATCATAACAGTTACAGGAGTAATTAAGAAATGGATAAAATTAAATTAGTCGAAGCGGCACAATTAAGAAAAGATTTGCCGGACTTTCACGTCGGTGACACCATTACAGTTTTCGTAAAGGTTATCGAAGGTGATAAAGAAAGAATTCAGCAGTTCAAAGGAATTCTTATGGGAATCAAGGGCAGCGGTTTAAGCAAAACATTCAGAGTCAGAAAGATTTCGAATGGCGTAGGCGTTGAAAGAATTTTCCCTTACAATTCACCTAAGATTGCAAAAGTAGAAATAATAAAGCACGGCGGAATCCGCAGAGCAAAATTATATTACTTAAGAGGATTAACGGGTAAAGCTGCAACAAAGATTAAAGAAAAGAAAAGAAAAGTTCTTGAATCTGTTATTGAAGAAACAGTTGTAGTGAATGAAGTTCCTGCAGTTGAGATTCACGATGCACCTGTAGCAGAACAGACAACCGAAACAAAAGAATAATGATAATATAAGGTCAGGCTAATCACCTGACCTTTTTTTATTACATACTTTGTCATCAAAGAAAATTTTCATATCGGTTGCCGGCAATATTGGATCAGGGAAATCATCTCTGACAGGCTTGCTTGCCCAAAAATTTAACTGGCTTCCCTATTATGAATCAGTCGCTGATAATCCTTATCTTTCTGACTTCTACGGCGATATGACAAGATGGTCTTTTAACCTTCAGATATACTTCCTCGCACACAGATTTAAAATTCACAAAGACTTAACAGAGAAACCGGGTTCCGTTATTCAGGACAGAAGCATTTACGAAGACGTGGAGATATTCGCGAAGAACCTTCATAAACTCGGAAAGATGTCTGACAGGGATTACGATACTTACACTAACCTCTTTGAAGATATGACTGCATACCTTCAGCCGCCTGATTTGCTCGTTTACTTACAGGCAAGCATTCCGACACTCGTAAATCAGATTAAAGTTAGAGGAAGAGATTTCGAAAAGGATATTGATATAAATTATCTTGAAGAACTGAATGACAGTTATGAAAAGTGGATAGCAGGTTATAACCTTGGAAGAGTGCTGATAATTAATAAAGATAATCTCGACTTTGTGCATTCGCACAACGATTTCAACTTCATCATTGAAAAGATAGAAAAAGATTTACTGCTCGACCTTCGCCTGTTTACTTAATCTTACTGGGAGTAGGGATATCGTACTTACTCATCAGCTTATACAAATGACTCCTCTGAATTTTTAAAGCTTCCGCAGTCTGACTTATGTTATACTTATAATCCTGTAATATTTTCATCAGAAACATTCTTTCGGATTCATTCTGAAATTCATTAAGCGAAAGATACTTGTTGAGCAAGTCGTTTAACTCCTTTGTGTGTTTGGTCTCAGGCAGTTCGATATCTTCAACGCTAATCTGTTCCCTGTCGACAGTGAATATTATTCTTTCAATAAAGTTTTTTAACTCTCTGATGTTACCAGGCCAGCGGAATGTTTTCATTCTGCTCATAGCATTTTCGTTAAACACTTTTACTGAAATATTGTAAGCAACACATACGTGGAAAACGAAGAAAGTTGTCAGGTCTTCCAGGTCTTCGATTCTTTCCCTTAAAGGAGGAATGTTAATGTTCATCACGTTAATACGGTGGTAAAGGTCTTCGCGGAATTTACCTTCGGAGATTTCGTTCTGAAGGTCTTTATTGGTTGTGAAAAGGAAACGAACGTCTGTGTTAATTTCTTTAGTCTCGCCCATTCTGCTGAACTTACCCTCGTCAATAACTTTCAGAAGTTTCGACTGAACATCCAGATTCATATTTGATATTTCATCGAACAGAATAGTACCGCCGAATGCTTCTTCGAGTTTACCTTTTCTCTTAAGTTCACCCGCATCGACGAGTCCGAATAACTCTTCATCAACGTTAGATTCTTTTATGTTAGCGCAGTTGATAACCACCATCGGCTTATCGGCACGTTTGGAATTGTAATGAATCTGATTTGCGACAAGAAGTTTTCCCGTTCCGCTTTCCCCTGTTATCAGAAGGTTAAGGTTCAGGTCTTTGTACTTCTCTATAAGGTCTATAACATTTTTAATCTTCTGACTGCTGCCGATGATTCTGTTAGACTCGATTAAATCTTTCTTATACCTGGCGAGTTCATCCTTGCTGTTTTTGAAATCTATTGCATTCTTGAATGTAACAAGCATTTCGGAAATATCGGGCAAAGGTTTCTCGAGGAAGTAGTAAGCGCCTTTCTTTGTGGCTTCAACGGCAGTTTCGATATTACCGTGTCCTGAAATCATAATTATCAACTGGTCGTTCTTTATTTCCCGCATTTTTTCGAGAACTTCCATACCGTCCATCTTTGGCATCTTTATATCAAGCAGAATAAGGTCATAACTTGCCTTACTAAACTTATTTAATGCTGCTATGCCGTCATAACAGTAATCAACTTCGTAGTTAGCGTGTCTGAGTATTAAAGACAGGCTGTCTACTATCGATTCTTCGTCGTCGACTATTAATATTCTATTAGCCATTAATTATGATTTAAGTTCAACTATTGTAACTCCCGTATCGCCTTCGTTCCAGTTTCCGAGTCTGAAACTGCTAACATACTTACTGCGTTTCAGTAAGCCGTGCACAGATTTCCTCAGACTGCCTGTTCCTTTTCCGTGAACGATTGAAAGAGTCTGGATATTGTTAATATGCCCGTCGTAAATGAAATTTTCAAGTAATTCTTCTATCTCATTTGCATATTTTCCTCTTATGTCAAGATTAGTATCGAATGCCTCTTTAAGAATAATCTTGTAATCACTTTCTTTTGTGGAAGTGTTTGCGCCAACCACGACTAACTTCTTTGTTTTCGATTTAATGATTAAACCGTTTGAATTGATTACAACATTATCCTTGTGAATTTCGGTTATCTCTCCCACTGCGTTTGAATCTACAATCCTCACTATATCACCGACTCTTAGATTAACTTTCTCTTCATCGGTTAGCTTCGTTTCGGGAGCGATTGCTTTTGAGCCTTCGGAGAAGTCTTTCTTAATTTCGGAAATAGACTTTTGCTTTTCTCTCACATCCTTAACAGCCTTTTCGATTAATCCCCTGCCCTCGTCGAGTATAGTAGTTGCTTTTTCCTTTGCCTGACGGATGATTTCCTTTTCTTTCTCTTTAATAGTGCTGAGTTTCGATTCAAGTTCTTCGTGAAGAAGTTTTGCCTTTGCAGTTTTATCCTCGAACTCATTCTTCAGTTCGGTGTACTTAATCTTTGAATCGTTAAGTTCTCTGAGCATATCTTCAATCTTGTGCTGGTCTTCCACTACCATCGTTGAAGCGAACTGAATGATGCCGTCGGGAAGATTGAATTTATTCGCAAGTTCGAAAGTATAACTCTGTCCGGGAATGCCAATCTGGAAATTAAACGACGGCGAAAGTTTATCGAAGTTAAATTCGAGTGATGCATTAATAAACTTCTCGTTGTTGTGTGCAAATATCTTCAGGTCGCCGATATGAGTAGTGACGATTGTAAAGCAGTTCTTGTCTGAAAGATATTTAAGTATTGATGCAGAGAGTGCCGAGCCGAACTTCGGGTCAGTACCGCTGCAGATTTCGTCTATAAGTATTAAAGAGTTTTCGTCTGAATTTGTGATAACATCTTTTAGCTCCTTAAGGTGTGAGCTGAAAGAACTAAGACTGTTTTCGATAGACTGCTCATCTCCGATTACGGTAAAGAATCTTGTGAATACCTTAAACTCACTGTCCAGAGATACTGGCACGAGAATTCCCGACTGAAACATCATCTGAAGCAAGCCGACAGTTTTAAGCGAGACAGTTTTACCGCCTGCGTTTGGTCCTGTGATAACGATGGTGTTAATTCCGTCATCGACTGCAAAATTCAGCGGCACTACATTCGGCTTTTCGAGTTTCTGTATAAGTATCGGATGGAATGCATTTACGAACCTGATTTTCTCCTTGCTGATATCGGGCTGAATGCAATCGTATTCGATTCCGTACTTTGCTTTGGCAATGATGAAATCGAGTTCTGCGAGTATATCCGCATTAACTTTAAGTTCGTTGTAATACTTTGCGATTGCTTCGGAAAGGTGGCGGAGAATCTTCTCCACTTCCCTCTTCTCTTCGTAATGCAGTTCGGTGATTTCGTTGTTTAAATCTATAGTTTCCGCGGGCTCGATGAACACTGTGTAGCCTGTTGCGGAAGAGCTGTGGATTATGCCCGGAACCTTGCGTTTGTTTTCGACCTTTACGGGAATCACGGAGCGCCCGTCGCGAAGCGTTATGATATCATCCTGAGTGTATTCCTGTTCTGTAACACGCTTAAGTAATTTTGAAAGAAGTTTGCGGAGCGAATCACGCTTATCGATTAAGTCTTCGCGAATCTTCTTAAGGTCACGCGATGCATTATCGCGCACTTCACCGTTTACGTCGATTGTAGATTCTATGTTGTGTTCGAGAACTTTATCCGTGTAGATACCTTCGGC
>JBMOHR010000054.1:0-16505 GCA_049317745.1 Ignavibacteria bacterium | reverse complement strand
TTATTAAGAAATATTCCTCTCAGATTCCTGCGTCAATACGAGAAGATGAATACACGAATGCAATGGTTAGTCTTTACAGGCAGAAGAAAGACCTCCTGAACGCACTTCACGTGATAAGCAGACAAAAACCCAGCCGTAACCATATACACATCCTTGATATGTACAGGATGAAAATAATGATTAACTACGACATCAACAGGACGGAGAAAAATGAACAGGAGGTATTACTGCTGAAGAAGTATTTAAGAAAAAAAGGCATCGATAAAAAGCACAGGGAAGCAACGAATAATTTTCTCACAAATTACATTAAACTTATTGAACTGAAAGAATCGAAAGAGTCAAAAGGATTCAGCACGTTTGTCGAAAAATATACCAAAACACTTCTACTCTCTGCAGATATACAATGGCTGAAGGAAAAAGCAGCGGAGCTTTAAACAATCAGACACACTTCGTTACTGAAATTACTTTATCAATGTTATACGATTTACAACCGAATATTCACCCGTATTTAATTTGCAGAAATAAATTCCTGATGAAAGGTTTGATGCGTTAAAATCAACAGAATAATCTCCTGCACCTTTCCATTCATCAACAAGCGATGCCACTTCTCTGCCTATAAGGTCATAAACCTTCAATGTTACTTTCTGTCCTGCCTGGACATTATAGTTTATCTTAGTACTTGGGTTAAAAGGATTAGGATAGTTGCTTAATTTAGCATACTTATCCTCTTCATTTATTCCGATTTCGTGTTTAAGTCCGCACATAGCTGAATCGAGAGTATTCCATAATGTTTTTGTGTTTGGTACACAATCCTGCCTGTAGTACCACCAGAAATATCCGCCTACATACCTTGGATGATTTATAATCATAGAATAGTATCTCTTTATGTAATCTGCTTTTTTATTAGCGTTACTCGTTCCGCACTCACCTATTCCCAGTTTTGCATTAGGGAATATTTTACCAAGGCTGTCTATAACCTGCTGCCAGTTTGGCTGAAAATTATTACAATCATCTTCATAGTACGAAATCCAAACATAATCCAAACCTGTTTTCATATACTGCGGGATGTTATTTACAGCCCATCGGAACATTTCATTCTGAGAGTTTTCATAGCAGACTTTATTGTAGTACAAAGTCAATGCCGTTTTCTTATTCGCTAATTTTACGATCTTATATGCAGTATCCATTTTTGCGACAACGGAAGGAGTTGATCCCAGCCATTCACCGTTTATTTCATTTCCGATTTCCCAGATATCTACTTTTTTTCCAAGAACGTTCAAATATTCATTCGTACGTTCTGCATACTGGCTTAAGTTGTACTGATTCATATAATAACTATCGAGTAATTCTCCCATAATGAAACTGACATTGCTGATACGATTGACAGCGTCGAGATACTCTGTTGCAGCAATCCATTCGTCAAACACAATTCTTGTTGTCGGTTTTTTATAATGTTTTGATAAAGCGGCTACAGTGTTTGAGATTCTGTTGATACCATCAATTGTGACTCCAAAGACTTTTGAAGTATCTATGATAGATGAATGTAAGTTCTGTATCACTAATAAATTACAGAACAAAGTAAGAAGTAAAGTTAGTTTTTTCATTGTCGTTGCTTTTACATTATTTGAAAACCCCTTGCAAATAATGCATCAATAAATGTGCCAGGGATTTCTATAGAAATGCAAAGCAAGATTATGAGGTTAACAATTGTAATAATAGATGCTTTATAAAAACACAAATAGAATATCAGAACTAATAGCATGAATAATTTTCTCATTATGAGAAGGTATTTCTCAAAATGAGACGGAATAGTAAAGTATTGAAGCACAAATTATAGCACAAAGACTGTGGTATAAAAAACAAGTGCTGTTGAAAAATCAACAGCACTTGAATTAAGTAAAGGGTAATTTGGGGTACTCTTTTATGTTTAAGAATCATACTTTACCGGAGCATGATTTTCCATATTCTTTTAAAAAGGGATTACATTTTTACAATAGTAAATATTACCCCTATGCATAATAATACTTCAATTATTGTGCCAGAAAAATGAAAAGAGACGAATGTTTATAAACATTGTAATAATATAAGTTTAGGGAATATTGCAATAATTAGTACAATAAGAAAAGAAGGATTTTTGTCTCATTTTGAGACAGATTTTCTCATTTTGAGACAGATTTCTGAGATGTTTGAAGAAAAGGTGCCGCAGTTTTTAAGCTGCAGCACCTGAAAATCAGACTATTTTATGAGAGTCATTCTGTTAGTTTTGAAGAGATTGCCGTCAATTATCATAGCATAAAAATACACTCCGCTTGATAATCCGTACGCGTCAAAGTTAACATAATAATTACCTGTTGAATGTTTTTTATCTACCAGTGTCTTTACGAGTTTACCTGATACATCATAGACATTAATCATGACGTCAGACTGTTTTGCAACAGAGAAATCTATACGAGTAACAGGATTAAAAGGATTAGGATAATTCTGTTTCAGAGCAAATTCTTTTGGGATTCCGCTTCCTTCATTAAGGACACTTGTTGGTACTGCGGCTAATTTTATTTCCCAGATACCTGCTCCGTGAGTCAATGCACGCATCTTTCTGCCGACAGGTACATACGACAAATCAAAGACGATTGAATAAGGCATTCCGTTTCTGTACTCGCCCCAGGTAGTTCCGCCGTTAGTACTTGCATAAACTCCAAGGTCATTACCGACGTATACGTTGTTCGGATAAACAGGATCTGAAAAGACAGACTGCGTTGGAACGTCAGGAAGGTTGTTTGTAATGTTAACCCAGGTCGCTCCTGCATCCGATGATTTATAAACGTGACCAGTTCCGAATCCGCCGAAAGTAACATAAACCTCACTTGCCTTGTAAGGATTAGTAACAATACGGGTAGGATATCTGTTAGGAAGAGCAGCCGTGATATTCGTCCATGTTGTACCACCGTTTACTGAACGGAATACACGTGCGGCAACACTTGTTGTAGGTGTAGTACCAACATATATAGTATCAACCGACAACCAGGAAGTCGCCATAGATAAAGCTTTGCCGCCGCCAAAGTTGTACAGAGATGTGCTGAAACTTGTACCTGTGTTTGTTGACTTATAGAAGTCAGTACCAGCAACATAAAGCATATTAGGATTCGAAGGACAGACAATGAACGGTGTATTAAAACAATAATTAGCTTCCGAACCGGAACCCGGGACAGTCAAATACGTGAAGGAGACACCACCGTTGTTTGAACGTGCAATTGCCCCATAAGTATATTCAGTATAACTTACCTGTGCATTCTGCGAACTAACCTGAGAACAGAATCCATCGCCACCAAAAGTTTTATACCAGGCAGTAGTTCCCTGATAGAATGCTGCACGATTATCCTGTAAACCGCCGAGGCAGTAAACAGAATCTGTGTAAGAGTTTCCGAGTGTTGCATAGAACTGCGAAGTTACGTAGCCGCCGTTACAGGAATAAAATGTTTCGCCAAAATTATCAGAACGGTAAAGTCCACCGTCTGCTGCGATATAAATCTTATTAGGGTCTTTAGGATTATCCACGTAATAGTGAACATCAGCGTGAACGAAGTTAGACGGGCCTTCGGGCTGCCCGGGAGGAGTAGCACCTGTATTCCAGGCAGACCAGTTCGACTTGATAGTAAAACTTGCTCCGCCGTTAGTTGATTTATGAACATCCAGGCATCCTACAAGGATTGAGTTAGGGTCATTTGCTTTTACAAAATGTCCCTGATTGTACCAGCCCTGATTACTTGAAGGAACTGTGGTCGAACCAAGAGTCCATGTCGTTCCTGCATCAGTACTTCTGTAGTATCCAACGTATGTAGTTATATCGTTTGCGATGTTTGCGTATATATAATTCGGATTCCCTCTGTACATCTGCAAAGTCGCTTTACCTGACCATGTGGCAGGCAAACCTCCTGCAAGTTTAGTCCAGTTAATTCCGCCGTTTGTAGTTTTATAAATCCCCACATTTGCATTCGGCATGTTATTACTTAAATTTCCTATTGAGGCATAAAGAATGTTTGTGTCAACAGGATTTATCAGTAAGTCCATTGCCATCTGA
This sequence comes from Ignavibacteria bacterium, assembly GCA_049317745.1. Lineage (GTDB taxonomy): Bacteria > Bacteroidota > Ignavibacteria > Tepidaquicellales > Tepidaquicellaceae > CAIKZJ01. The sequence goes on along the minus strand of JBMOHR010000054.1, from coordinate 12,427 downwards.
TAGTTTAAAACATTAGTCCAGCTGGTACCGCCATTGTATGACTTGTATACACCTTCGCTTGTTGCTGAATAAACTATATTAGAATTTTTCGGATTGATTGAAACGTTCCAAACACCACGCTGATTATTATAAGACCAGTCAAGAGATTTAGTCCAGGTAGTTCCAGCGTTAGTAGTTTTCAGAATACCTATTCCGTACATTCCTCTTGTTAAACGCATATTTACACCGTGAGGTTCCGAATACTGATAACCGTAATTTTCACCTGTTCCTATGAACATAACATTATGATTTGCAGAATCTATCGCAATTGAACTTACAGCCAGTGACGGGAAACCAGTATTAACCATAGTCCATGCATTTGCTCCTATACCTCCTGAAGTTGACTTCCAGAGTCCGCCTGAAGCCGAACCGATATAGACTATACTTGTATCCACAGGATGGACTGCAAGAGAAATACTTCTTCCGCCGATGTTATTGGGACCGATAGAAGTCCATTGCTGAGCATCGGGGCTGTCAAAGACATTTGAAAGGTTTTGCTGTGAATATTCAAACGCTTTATAAAATTTGTCCGCAGGAATATCCTTGTCAGGATAGGCACGGATTTCGCTCATAAACTGCAGTGACTGCAGTGCCCCTGACGGTTTCCCAAATTTATTCTTGCTTTTTCTGGGTCCCGGATTCAAAGAATCCGCATTGCTGAGGACTATCATCATTGACGACAGAAATATTACAATGACTGATACTCCGATTAAATATTTCTTGAACATATTAATTATTTAAGTTTAGATTTTAATGATTGTGGTAATGCATCTTTATGAATTGTATAATTCATCATTTTTAATTTAACGAAATCTTCATTGTAGAAATAGTATCCTTTTGGGTCAACGTTCTTTGAGCCCGCTCCTGAATCCTTTATAAGATACCAGTCTTTACCGCTCTTTGATGTCATTCCTGTTAAATGAATTCCGTGGTCGTCTGTTGTGGTTTGATTTGAAAACCTGAACTGTCTTGCACTTTCATCGATAAACTGCGAAGGGATATCAAAAGTAGGAATAATAGCAACCTTATTCCAGGAATCCATTCCAGATTCAGAAACGTCACCACCAATTGAAACGGTAAAACCATTTTTCACTGCATCTTTAAGTATGGTCATAAACTCATCAAGAGGAATGTTGTAATATTCCTTGCTGTGCCACCAGTTATCAGAAACTTCGTACTCTACGTACTGATAATACGGCTGCTGCATGTATGAAAGGATTTCCACGTAATCATTCGGGTTCAATGCAATCACATTTTTGAAGTATTCCTTCGGAGTCATTTCATCACCATCAACGTTCACTTTAGCAGGTGGTACACCGATGTAGAAATTCATTATAGATTTTATTGTGTTTACTACTTCTTCCTCGTTCCAGTTGTTAGATTTCTTAATACCCTCAAGGTATGCGGACATTTCACCAATCATTTTCCGGTGGTCGTGATAAACCTGACCAGGCAATAATCCTGTATAATCTTTTTCGGGAACCGCTCCGTACTCCTGCCAGAGTCTCAGGACTGCGTTCGCTTCCGAACCTTCAGAGAATTGTGAATTCCCTCTTTCGCGTACAAAACGTTTAGCCTTCTCAACGTATTCCCAGTAGACATTGTACAAAGGGGATATTTTAACTTTCCTGTTATTAATTCTGTAAACTTCTGATTCGAAGTATGAAGTAGTGGAGAAAGACCAGCATGTCCCTGTTAAGCCCTGCGACACAGTTTCGTTATGCCATGCATAAGTAAACTCGGATAAATTCTTCGGTAAATCCATTCCAGTAAAATCTACCTTAAAGCTTTTTATATCAGATTTAGGTTTTGAAGCGAAACGTTCAGCCTCTTTGCTAATTTCATCAAAGAACCCTGATTTAGGTTCTGTAAACACTCCTTTGTTTTTTTCCTGAGAGAACAAGGGATTTGAAATGATTATCAGAACCAGTAAGATTAGTAATTTAGAATTTTGCATACTCTTAATTTCCTTTATATTTATGTGTATTTTAAATATTCATGGTATAATGTAAATTAACCTAAATAATTAATATTTAATATTCAAATTTCAGCAAATGCGAAAGAATACATTGCCCGTTTTATTATTGTTATTATTCAGTATCAGTACTGTATTTTCACAAAGTGTGTATGAAGAAAACAAAACACCATACACCGTTTCTTCAGACAGATTAAAAGGTTACAGCCAGAAATCAGATTTAGCAAAATATTCCCTGTTCAAGGATATTCCATTCAGGTCAATAGGCCCGACAATAATGAGCGGACGTGTAGTTGATATTGAAGCGAACCCCGAAGACCCGACAATATTTTACGTTGCCTATGCATCGGGCGGATTGTTTAAGACATCTAACAACGGGATTACTTTCAATCCGATATTTGATAATGAAGCAAGCATTATAATCGGAGATATTGCAGTTGACTGGAAGAGTAAAACAATTTATGTTGGAACGGGTGAGAACAATTCAAGCCGCTCGAGTTATTCGGGTACGGGTATTTATAAGAGCACTGATGACGGTAAAATCTGGATACATCTAGGACTTGAAGAGACACACAGAATCGGAAGGATTGTGATTGACCCTGTAAACACGAACAATGTATACGTTGCTGCACTCGGACATTTATATTCATCGAACAGTGAAAGAGGTGTTTATAAAAGTAGTGATGGCGGAAATCATTTTGAAAAAGTTCTTTATGTTAATGATATTACAGGCGCAATAGACATAGAAATAAACCCAAAAAATCCTGAAGTGTTATATGCTGCAATGTGGGAAAGGGAAAGACGAGCATGGGATTTCAGAGGAGCTGGAAAGAACTCGGGTATATTCAAGTCTACAGACGGAGGTGCAACGTGGGAAAAGCTTACAGGCAAAGGACTTCCTGACGGTGAAGGGTTCGGAAGATGCGGTCTTGCTATCAGCAATTCTAACCCTGATATAATATACGCATTGATAGATAACAATTTCCCAAAATCCACAGAAGTGAAGAAGGATAGTTCAAAAGTTACAAAGGACTTGTTAAGAACAATCTCGAAAGAAAACTTCCTTAAGCTTGACAAATCTTTAGTTGAAAAATATTTATCTAAATATGATTTTCCGAAAGAGTACAATTATAAGTATGTATCTGAAATGGTGAAGGATGACAAACTTAAACCGTCTGCACTTGTAGAGTATCTGGAAGACGGCAACAGTAAACTGTTTGAGACTGATGTAAAGGGCGGAGAGGTTTACCGTTCTGATGACGGAGGAAGCACGTGGATAAAAACGCACGAAGGATATCTTGACGGACTTTTCTATACGTACGGATATTATTTTGCGAACATACGAGTTGCTCCGAATAATCCTGAAAAGATTTACCTGCTTGGAGTTCCTTTAATAAGTTCTGATGACGGCGGCAAGAGTTTCAAATCACTGAACGGAGATAACGTTCATGCGGACCATCACGGTCTCTGGATTAATCCGAAAAAAGACGGACACATTATCAACGGCAATGACGGCGGAATAAACATTTCGTACGATGACGGATTAAACTGGTACAAGGCAAACACACCCGCAGTAGGACAGTTCTATTCGGTTAATTACGATTTAGAAAAGACTTACAATGTTTACGGCGGTCTTCAGGATAACGGAGTGTGGTACGGTTCATCAAAGACAGAAATAAACACTGACTGGCAGAATTCAGGTGACTATCCGTTTAAAAACCTGATGGGCGGAGACGGAATGCAGGTTGTTATTGATACACGCGATAACGACATAGTCTATACAGGTTACCAGTTTGGAAATTATTTCAGGATTTCAAAATCGAAGAAGGATTATAAATACATAACACCAAAACACAAACTCGGCGAAAGACCATACAGGTTTAACTGGCAGGCACCGATACAACTTTCACCTTTTGATATGGATGCAGTTTATTTTGGTTCTAACAGATTACACAAGTCAACAAACAAAGGAGATAAATTCGAAACAATATCAGGTGATTTAACAAACGGCGGTAAAGCAGGGAATGTTCCTTACGGGACACTGACAACAATATCTGTTTCGCCATTGGCTGAAGGGCTTGTGTATACAGGAAGTGATGACGGTTTAGTTTACGTCACAAAAAATGACGGAGAGAAATGGGAGAACATCTCCGCAGGTTTGCCTAAAGAACTATGGGTAAGCAGGGTTATAGCATCAAGGTTTGACAAAGGTACTGTATATGCAACACTGAACGGTTACAGATGGGATAATTTTGAAGCGTATGTGTACAGGTCAGATAATTACGGAAAGTCATGGACGAGAATAGGGTTGAATCTTTCACCAGAGCCTGTCAATGTGATAAAAGAAGATAATAATAACAAAAATATATTATATTTAGGAACTGATGCGGGTGTTTACGTTTCTATTGACAGAGGTTCTTCGTTCACTCCATTGAAAGGCGACTTACCGAATGTACCCGTACATGATTTAGCAGTGCATCCGATGACTAAAGAATTAATTGTAGGAACTCACGGACGTTCAATTTATATAGCTGATATGAGCATAATTCATAAATTCTTATCTGTAAAGAATATCGGAAGTCTTTATATTTTTGAAACTGAAAATGCTGAGTACGATTCTGAATGGGGCAACAGAACATTCGACTGGAATTACACTTTGCCGGATGACCTTATTATACCTTTCTACATTAACGAAGTTTCCGTGTTAAAAACAGAAATATTGACAAGCGACGGGATGAAAGTTTATGAAGAAGAAAAAGCTTTTACTATGGGAATTAATTTTTACAAATACGATTTGACGGTTGGCGGCACATTCACTGAAATGTACAAAGATAATTACAAAACGAAGAATAAATCGGATTTAAAGGAAAAAGACAACAAGAAAGTATATTTAGCCGAAGGTAAATACACAGTAAGAGTGTCAGGAAAATCAGGCACTTCGGAGAAAACCTTTGAAGTAAAGAAAAGACAGCATCGGGAAAGCGAGGAACAGCAAGGGATTCCGGGTGACGGCAGATAGTTTTAAAAACGGACATTAAGGAAACTCAATACTGATTAGACTTACGGACGGGTCGAAAATTATCAGCATTAGTTTACTTCTTGCTTTTTTGATAATACAATACTATTTTTGTTTGTTAATAAACTAAACTAATTTAATACCATGAACAAAGAACAACTCATTGACAAATTAGCAGGTGATGCTAAGATCACAAAAGTAGCTGCAAGAGCAGTACTTGCATCTTTTATTGAAGCTGTAAAAAAGACAGTAAAAAAAGGTGACAGATTAGGTCTCGTAGGTTTCGGAACTTTTTCATCAGGTAAGAGAAAAGCAAGAACCGGAAGAAACCCACAAACCGGAAAACCTATCAAGATTGCCGCAAAGAAAACTGTGAAATTTAAAGCAGGAAAAGATTTCAGTGATTTTGTAAACGGTAAAAAATAATTATCATTTGAACTTTTTTATAAAAGGCATTGCATAGCAATGCCTTTTTTATTTGACTACTGCAAACTTTCCCATCTTGCTGTCAATATCTGCACCGAGAGAGTTTTTACCTTCTGCTTTATATATGTAAATGCCTGAGGGGATTTCATTGCCTCTGGAATCTCTTAAGTTCCATTCGATTCCGCCGTCGCTGTCAGTTTCTGACAACTCGATTATTGATTCGCCGCTGAGGTTGAAGACGTAGACCTTTGCTGTTTTTGTAAGGTTGGCAAATGTTATGATTTGCTTTGCTGATTTGGACTTGCTGTATGGGTTCGGATAGACCGCTACGTTTGAGAGGTCTTCCTTTACAAAGGATAGACTGAACACGCTGCCACTTCCGCTGACAATCTTCAGTCCGCTTTCGGAGTAGATATTGTTTATTCTTAAGAAATATGTTTTCCCGCTTGGTCCGATGTTGTTATTGCTGTTTACGGTGAGGTAGAGAATTTTCTTATCTGTCCTGTCTCTTTCCGAGGATGTGATTTTCAGGTTAAAAGGTTCTACGCTGTAATTCGATGTATTGTAAGATGTGATTGTATCCACGGCAGTGTTGAATTCAACTTTTAAAGTGCTGGGGTTTATGAGTTTCATATTTGTAATGTAAAACGAACCCGAATCAATCGCACTGACAGAAAATGCTACGGAAGATGTATCGACAGGGGCGCCGTAAAAATCTTTTAAGTCCGCTGCATTGATTAAGTAGTTGCCGTTTGTCAGAACTTTGAAAGATAATCCGTATTCATAATTATTTACGATACCTATGCTTGAAGGATTTACTGTGCCGTTAAGTCTGAATGTTTTGACGTCAGGGATAAAGAGTTGTATCTTTTCGGAAAACTTTACAGAAAGAAGTCCTTTGCTGTAAACAGCACTTACGATTTTAGATTTATTGTGCACATAAACTTTTACGTATTCCGACAGCACGCTTTCCCTTATCTGCTTTGTTGTATCAACTGCGGATATTTTGTAATAGTAATCTCTTTTGTTGTTTACCTGAATATCATTGTACGCAAAAGTATTTGTTGAATCGTACAGGCTGTATCCTGTTGAATCGCTCAGCCCCCTGTAAACCTTGTAATACTGGGCTCCTGACACTCCCTGAAAAGATAATGCAACACGGTTTGAATCAGGACTGTAACCCGCTAAGCCTGTTGGTGTTTTCGGACCTGCATACGCAGTATTCTTTTCGATGAATATTACAGAGTCGTTATTGTTAATTCCGATTTCCTTTACTCCGTTATTATCAAAATCAAAAACTATAGAGTTATAAGAATTTATATTCTCTCTGAAGTACTGAGGTTCGAACGAAGACACTGACAGATTGTATTTAAGTACATAAAGCAGTTTCCCTTCGTTTGTGATAAGTTCATCGCGTCCGTCATTATCTATGTCGCCTGCTTTAATGCTTAGCTCACCCTGTGAATCGCTGTTATACATCTCAACTGAATTGTACTCACTGAATAAACCAATGCCTGTGCTTTTAATGAAGAGGACAGAAAACAGTTTAACCGAGATTCCCATATCAGTGCTGAACCCGATTGCGATTTCCTTCTTGCCGTCGCCGTCGAAATCACCCGCGGTTAAGTTGTCACCTTTGATTACGAGAGGATACTCTTCGTGGAACACCAGCGAGAAAGTGTTTCCAGAAGAATATTTGAAGATGTTCACTGAAGTGTTCTGAACATTGTTTGCATTGATAAAAGAGTTAGTGAAGACTATTTCCTTTTTACCGTCGTTATCGAAATCGTTTACTACAACATTCTGTGAGTTGGCATAGTTGTTAGCATTTGCAGGCAGGTAATTCAATACTGCAAAAGGAGTTACAGAGTTCTGAAACTTCATAATGCGCAAACCCTGCGAGCCAAAACCAAGTACCTCTTCCACACCGTCTCCGTCAACATCGGCATACTTAGACGACCAGAAATCGTCGCCTGCATCGTTGCTCCAGATTTTATTCGATGGAATCTGGTATGCTGCGGGAGACTCAAAGATGCTGCCGCTTCTTTGCTGAGAAGAAAGCAAGTCCCATTTATTGCTGCGGAGTATAACATCCCTTACAACATTATTACCAATCCATCCGCTCGTAACTTTTTCAAACCTGTTATTATTAAAGTTATAAATCTCTGCTGTTAAACCAAGCTGCACATTGTTCGTGAAAATATTTTTGCTTCCGTTATTGAACAAATCAATGACCTTGTCGTTTACCTGACTCTTCGGGAGGTTGTATGGTTTTTTAATGTATGAGTACTTATCTATTTGTTTCTTTGCACGGAAATGAAAAGATGTATCGTTTACGTTCACTTTCTTTCCGTTAAGCGAAACTGCCTCCAGATAGAATTCATATTCTGTTTCCGGAATAAAGGAAATATGATTCAGCAGAGCATAGTGGTCTGTTGTGAAGAATCCAATGTTACCGTCGTCTGCGTAGATGCTGTTGTACGGTTCGTTTACATTCTTTCTTTTGAAATACACTAAACCTTTCGATGGTTCCTTTGAAGAGAAAGTAATGAATTCAGAGAATCCGTCTTTGAACAGAATTTCACCACTTGAATAATTAGTAATAACGGGCGTTGATTTATTTTTCCTGATTATAGTAGAATGTTCGACAGTCTTTCCGTTGTTAGTGTAGACTATCAGTTTAAGAGTATAAGAAGTGTCAGGCAAAGACGCCGTATTCCATTTATAGACTGTATCTTTAATAATCTGTAAGCCTGATGAGAACAGGTCATTGAACGTTACAGGGTTTTCTCCTGTGCCATACTTTAAAGAATAAGAACGGAAGAAAGCAGATGCAGCTGTAATCGCAACGGGCACAGTATCGTTCGTAAAGCTATAATTCAGCGAAGGTGTGAATATCCGTGCGACAGAAGGATTGTTATAATTCTGAAATGCAGCGTAGGCATTCAGCAGTCCCGAAGAATAATAATTATTCCATTCGCTCTGTCCCGAAAAATATCTTGCCGATGAAACGAGTATACCTCTGATTTCTTCGTTTGAAAGGTTTGGATTCTTTGTCTTTAATATTGCAGCAACAGCAGCCACTATTGGAGAAGAGAATGATGTTCCGTTCGCAAGTGTATAATTACTTCCGTATTCCGCACTTCCCTGCCCTACACGCGAAGTAGTAAGTATGTTTACACCAGGTGCATAAATGTCTACTGTCTCCCCATAAGCAGAGAATGTTGCTTTTCTGTCAAGTTCATCCGATGCAGCGACTGAAATCACTTCATCGAATGCAGAAGGATAGTGAAGCACGTTTGAGTTATCGTTGCCGGCAGAAGAAACAATCGTAATATTGTTCTGATATGCATACCTGACAACATCCCTTAGTAAATCGCTGTATATGTAATCACCGAAGCTGAAGTTAAAAACTTTTACACCCTGCATAACTCCGTATAAAATAGCAGTGGCAATCTGGTCTTCGTAACCAACGCCCTGTGAGTTGAAACATTTAAGTATTAAAGATTTGCTTCCGCCTGTTACTGATGAAATGCCGATACCGTTATTGAAACCCGCAGAGATGATACCCGCAACACAGGTACCGTGCGAAACGATGTTGTCGTCAACAGGATTGTTATTGTTATCGATAAAATTCCAGCCTCTCCAGTTGTCAATGTATCCGTCACCATCGTCATCAATTCCGTTATTTTCTTTTCCGTTACCGAATTCACCGGCATTGATAAAGTAGCTCTGCTGTAAATCGGGATGAAGAAAATCCATACCTGAATCAATAATTCCTACTAATGCATTTGTTCCCTGCTGAGAATCCCAGACAGGCGTGATATTAATATTCTGAAGATAGTACTGATTGTTATAGTAAGTGTCATTCGGAGTGAATGATTCAAGTTTTAATTTATCAACTGACTTAGCGTATTCAATGTTAGCGTTTTGTTTTAAACTGTTTATACAATCTGTGAGATATGGTGAATTTGTTTGCAGAATAAATATTCTGTCCAAACCTGTTAATTCAATATTCCTGAGTCTGGAAGCATATTTTTTAAACAATTGTTCTGAATTGAATATATCATATCTTTCAATGATTTTTGCTAAAGGATTTGACAAACCCTTGATATTATTTTGTGTAAAATCATTCAGAACTTTAACAGGAGTGTTTTGTTTAAATTTTATTACAACTCTTTGCGTCTGTGAGAACAAAGACACAGACATAAGGAGAAATATGCTTAATGATATTATTTTAAGGCGAATCATATATTGTAATAATAACAAGTTCAAAAGTAAAATAGTATTACAAAAAGAAAAGACAAATTTATAATAATCTAACAATAGTATTAAGATGAAAAAATTATTCAACATATTACCGCTTGTATTAATTGCGGTAAGTCTGTTCACACTGAGTTCGTGCATAGACATTGACAGGAAAATAAAGATTAATGCTGACGGAAGCGGTTCGGAAACACAGACTTTCAACATAGACAGAACATTCTACGATTTGATTTTCAGTATGGTAAGCAGCATGGACTCAGCAAAGTCGATGAGCATTAAAGATTCTTTGTACAATCACGAAGATATGCTTGGCAAGATAAGAGAGAACCTCAGTAAGCAGGAAGGTATGGAAATAACGGAATTAACCGGTACAACGAATGCAGATTCATCAACTACATACAAATTCAATTACAAGTTTAACTCGATCGAGAAAATTGGTTATGCAACAAACATATCACCAAAAGAATTATCAGGTGAAGAAAAGAACAAGTCTGAAGTAAAATGGAAAGACAATGGCGATAAGATTAATTTCAGTTTACTTTACAAACCAAATAACGAGAATGAAAATTCAAACGACGATAACAATAAAGCCTTTGCATTTTTATTCGCAAACAAGAACATAAAGTTTGAGATAGAATTTCCTTACAATATTGAAACAAGCAACGGTCTGAGTTTTAACGGTAAAACAGGAAGCTGGTCGTTCCCGCTCGTAGAATTAATGAAAAACAAGGACCAGAAAATATATCTGGAAGCCGTTCTTGTAAAATAGTTTAAACCGAATACACAATTTTGCCGTTGATGAACGTAGTTTCGACAACGGCATTTTTTATATCCTTAGCCGTAATGCTGAATATATCCCTGTCCACAACTATTAAATCTGCATATTTGCCTTCTCTGATGCTTCCCTTAGAATCTTCTTCATAGCTTGCATAAGCATTATTAATTGTATAAGATTCCAGACAGGTAACAAGGTCAAGACACATATCAGTATTGAAACCTTCAGTGTATCCCACTGCCTCTCTGGTCATAGCAATGTGTATCGTATCAAACGGGTTTTCCGGAACGACAGGAAAATCAGTCCCGAAACAGACTCGGTTTCCGCCATCAATCAGTTTCTTAAAAACGTGAGTAGTATCAGGCTTCTCTATATGCTGAGCAGCAACTTTAGCATCGAAGAATAAATGTGCAGGCTGAACCGATGAAATTACATCGAGCATTTTAAACCTGTATAAATCCTTGTCCTGAACGTGCTGAATGTGTTCAAGCCTTACTCTTCTGTCCCATAAAGGATTTGTATTCCTGATTTCTTCAATAAGGTCGAGCGCTTCGCTGACTGCAAGGTCACCGATTACGTGAATCACCAACTGACCGCTTGCCAAGTCTATTTTATACGCAAGTTCTTTAAACTTACCGCTTTTAACCTGCTCGGTTCTTAATCCATTATTCTTTGTGCCTTTGTAGTTATCGAAGAATAAGGCTGTGTGACTTGATAAAGAACCATCGTAAAAGGCTTTCAATGCACCGAAACGAATAAACTCTTTGTATTCAGCAAATTCTTTCTTGTAATAATATAACGAATCTATTTCTTCAAACGGAATTACGGAGTTTATTTTCAGTTTCAGATTATTGTCTTCAAGCAACGCCTTATATACATCAAGGTCTTCCCTCCAGGAAATATCTGTTACTGATGTTATACCAAGTGAATGAAGTTTGTCGATTTGTTTCTTAAGTATTTCTTTCTTCTCTTCAATTGTTTTTTTAGGCAACGCTGCTAAGACAAAATACATTCCCTTTTCTTTCAGTTCACCAGTCAGATTATTATTTTCGTCCCTGATAACTTCGTCGTTTGTGAATTCATTTAAATGATTATTCAGGTCAATTTTTTCAAGTGCGGGAGAATTGCACACTAAGGAATGCAGGTCTGTTCTGAATAATACGACAGGAACATCACTGCAGATATTGTCAATGAAATCTTTATCGATTGTGATGTCTTCAGTAAAATTTGCTTCGGAAAAATAACCGCCAACAATCCACTCTCCTGCTTTTAAATTTCCTTTATAATCTTTAATGGAATTGGCAAAATCTTTTTGAGTTGAAGAATACCTCAGGTTAACTTCAGAATTTACAAGTGCACCCTTGAACAAATGGCAATGACCGTCTGTGAATGCAGGGAGAACCAGCTTACCTTTTAAGTCAATTGCTTCGCTGTAAATGTTTTTATCATCTGCTTTTCCTTTGCCAACAAATATAATCTTACCTGTTTCAGAGTCTAATCCGACAGAAGAAGCAAAGTAGTTTTTACCAATCCAGATTTTTCCGTTGTACAATAAAGTTTTCATAGGCAAAATTATTTAAAGTAATATTTCAGAACAACGTAAAAGCAAAATAAATTTTAAATTCAGTGGAAAGATAGTTGATTGACTATAATTATTCGAGTGACAAATACTTCAATATTCTTTATACTAATTAGAGACCAATTAGATACTAATTAGATACTAATTACAGGCCAAGATCAACAAATACTCAGATGACCAAATAAAATACTGATAAATTATGTATTAATGAAATCAGAGAGATTTGCGGGTTTTGACAAATAATTCAAAGATAGTAAGAAAGCTATTATTCCAATCAGAATCTAAGAATTAGCAAACCGGCAGTTCCGTTTGCAACTAAAACTTTTGCTTTGAAGTAATGAACTGAATTGC
>JBMOHR010000053.1:0-16665 GCA_049317745.1 Ignavibacteria bacterium | reverse complement strand
TTTACTGCCTGTATCTGATACGGCTCCATTCCAAGTTTCTTCGAAGCTTTATGAAGTGCCGACTCAATTACAAACATTCCCTGCGGTCCGCCGAAGCCTCTGAAGGCTGTGTTCGGAGGAAGGTTTGTCTTGCAGCACCATCCTGTTGCTTTTACGTTTGGTATAAAGTAACTGTTTGTGCAATGTGCAAGTGTCCTGTCGAGTATTGCAGTTGAAAGGTCTGCTGCAGCACCCGAGTTCTGGTAGTACGTTACTTCGTACGCAAGTATCTTTCCTTCTTTTGAAAATCCTATCTTATAATCTGAAGTGTACGGATGACGTTTACCCGTCATCTTCATATCATCCTGTCTTGATAAAATTATCTTTACTGGTTTCTTAAGTTTATAAGCAGCGAGTGCTGCGAGGCAAGCCCAGGCAGTTGCCTGATCTTCCTTACCGCCGAAACCGCCGCCGAGTCTTGATACTTCCGACTCAATCTGATTCGCGGGTATGTTTAAAACCTTTGCCGCAGTTCTTTGTATTGCAGTCGGGTTCTGTGTTGATGATATAATCTTTAGTCCGCTGCCTTCTGTCGGATAGCATAATGACGACTGTGTTTCAAGGTAAAGGTGTTCCTGTCCGCCCGATTCAACTGTGTCTTCGATTATCAAATCACATTTATCCCATACTTCGTCAACGTTTCCGCTAATGTATACTTTAGGTTCTTTTACAATCAGACTTCCCTTTTGGAATGCATCTTTCGGTTCAGTTATCACTTCAAGTTTTTCAAACTCTGCTTTAACTTTCTTTGCTGCAAGTCTTGCGTTCGACTGTGTCTTCGCAACAATCAATGCTACGGGTTCACCAATGAAGTGAACGTGGTCTGTTGCAAGAAGTTTCTCGTCCTGAATTATTCCGCCTATCTGATTCTCTCCGGGAATATCGCTGTGAGTATAAATCGCAACAACTCCCTCGGATGCTTTTGCATCATCAAGGTTTATGCTTAATATCTTTCCGTGTGCTATTGGCGAAGCGTAAACCGCACAGTACAATGCCGACAAAGGAATGCTTAAATCATCTATGAATAATGATTCGCCTTTTACGTGTCTTATGGAATCATAGTTTTTCATAATACAACCTCCTCGCTTATAACTTCAGGGAACAGTTTCATAAAGTGTGCATACAAAAGGTTTCTCAGTAATAGTTTCTTGTACTCGACTGAACCTCTCACATCACTGATTGGTGATATTTCCGTGAGTGCAGTTTCAATTCCCTGCTTGATGTTTTCACAATTTATTTCTTTACCGTTTAAAGTCTCTGCCATCTTTGAAAGATAGGTTGGTATCGGTCCCACACCGCCTGCCGATATATGCACGACAGAAAACTTATTATCCGCAACTTCGCAGTAGAAAGAAGTGTTCACGCTCGCAATATCCAGATATTTGCGGCGGCATACTTTTTCGAAACTGTACTTCGAATTTCCCGAAGGGATTTTAAACACAATTCTTGATACCACTTCATCCGCTTGTCTGTCGAGCTGTTTGTATCCTTTGTAATAATCTTTCAGTAATACTTCACGCGTCTGGCTCTTTCCCGATAAAATCAGTTTAGCATTTAACGACAGGAAGAAAGCCGTCATATCACCAATCGGTGAAGCGTTGTTAATGTTGCCGCCAATAGTTGCACGGTTACGGATTTGTTTTGAACCGAACATTTCCGCAACATCCTTAAATCCTTTGAACATATTATTGAAGATGGAAGATGTCTCAAGGTCTGCAACTGTTGCAGCGGCAGAAACTACGCATTCATCATTCTGTATTTTTATTATCTCAGCATTTATCAATTCGGAAATCAGATTTATATCCATTCCTGCAATCACATCTCCCTGCTGAACGTATAAATCTGTGCCGCCCGATACTATAAGCTTTGTGCCTTCGTAGTTAATGTGTGTTCTTGGTTTCTGCATTTGCTTAAGCTTTGAAGCAGCAACCTTGAAGTACTCGGGGATTAATTTATTCTCAATCAGGAAAGTTATTCTGTCCGTAAGAACTTCCTTCTTGTTTAAAATCTTTATTACGTCCTGCGCTGCTCTTATGATTCCGGGATGCCCCGTGCATCTGCAGAGGTTACCCGTTAGATAGTCGATTGCCTTTTCCGTTTCGAAAGTTTCCGCTGTAAGCAGGTACGAAGTGAACGATACAACAAAGCCCGGTGTGCAGAAGCCGCACTGCGTTCCGCCTTCTTCAACAAGAAACTGCTGGAACAGATTTATGCCCTCTATGTTTAAACCTTCTATTGATATAACGTGCTTGCCGTCGATGTCACCCATCGGCAGCAGGCAGGAATTTATATTTTTATAGTTTACGTAATTACCAGACAGTTCACCAACCAGCACTGTGCACGCACCGCAGTCCCCTTCTCTGCATCCCTCCTTCGTCCCCTTCAGCTCCTTCATATTGCGAAGGAAGTCGAGGACTGTCATAGCGGGATTAAACTCTCCCGATATAATCTCTTTATTACAAATAAACTTAAGCTGAGCTTTCATTATTATTTAAAAATGACTTATTGAATTCTTTAAAACGTTCTTCTCTTTGTTAGAATAAACTGCATACTGGAAATCAGGCTGAATGGCATACGAACCGTACTCGCCGAATTTATTCAGTGCAAGAAATCCTACCTGCAGTTCTTTTGCTTTATCCTTATTAATCTTTATGATTCTTTCCACTGCACCTTTACACGCATCGGCAGGGCTGTAGCCGTTACGCATAAGTTCAACCACAGTATGCGCTCCCGAAATACGAATCACTTCTTCGCCGACTCCCGTAGATGTTGCCGCACCATAATCATTATCCACATACAGAGCCGCTCCGATAACAGGCGAATCACCAACACGTCCGTGCATCTTAAACTTCAGTCCGCTCGTTGTACACGCACCAGAAAGGTTTCCATTATTATCTATTGCAATCATTCCAATCGTATCGTGGCTGTCCTTGTTGTTCCAGTCCTTTTTCTCCCACGGTTTGTAAACGCCCGTCTTCAGCCATTCTTTCCACGCAGCTTCCGATTCCGGAGTTAAAAGATTTTCTTCTTTAAAACCATTCTGAAGTGCAAACTGCAAAGCACCGTCACCCGCAAAAATAATATGTGGAGTCTTTTCCATCACTGCACGTGCAACAGAAATCGGATGTTTGATTCCTTCCAGAAACATCACCGAGCCGCAGCGAAAGTTCTCATCCATAATACAGGCATCGAGCGTCACGTGTCCATCGCGGTCAGGAAGTCCTCCGTATCCCACAGTGTTAACCTTCGGGTCGCCCTCGGGAATTTTCACACCTGCCTCAACGGCATCGAGTGCTCTTCCGCCCGAACTAAGAACCTTCCACGCTTCTTCGTTTGCGGGAAGACCAAAGTCCCATGTAGAAATCACAATCGGCTTTTCAGTCTGCAATTTTGCATACTTCGAAAAGTTTAAAGGCTTAACAAACGGCAGAGTACCTGCCAGCAATGAAACGCTCTTAATGAATTTTCTTCTGTTTATCATGGCATAAAGTTTTATCTATAATTAATTATATTAATGTAAAAATTAAAGTCGATTATAATTACATAGAAGCATCGCGCCGCAGTGTCTTTATAATCGAATTGAAATAAATGTAAGAAATATACAAGTTAAAGTTAAATCAATCAGGAATAATATTACGCATTTGAAAAAGACATTCTTATTAATATTAATCATAGTCCCAAACTTTCTCTTCGCTCAACTTGTAAATGATATGAAAGTTAATCTGGATACCAATATATTTACTACTGGCAAGTTTTATTCTTCAGTATCTTCAAACACCAAAGGAAATACTGTCGTGACATGGGAAGTAAGAACTGATTCAAAAGTAAATATCTATGCTCAAATTATCGATAGTTTATTTAATAGAGTTGGAAATAATTTCGTTGTCAACTCAATCCCTAATCTTTCCTCAACATCCGATGTTGCAGTTCGAAAGGACGGGTCATTTGGTATTGCATGGAATAGTATAACTGAGAACCCCTATAGAAGTAAAGTCGTTTTAAAAGTCTTTAATAAAAATGGAATCCCTATATCACCTGAAATTCAATTAAGTGATTCAAGTAAAAGTTATGAACCAAAAATCAAAATTGGTACTGACTCCCTTGGTAGATTCGTAGTAACCTTCGATTATTCTATCCCCAATTCAGCCAAGCCAAATGTTTATTTTCAGATTGTAGATCCTAATGGAGTAAAGATAGGTAACAATGTTAAAGTGAACCAGAATAACAGCTATGGAAATCCGTCCATAGCCGTCAGTAAAAACGGTAGTTTTGTAATTGCTTGGTTGGGTTCCGTAAATTTATACCCTAAAACCATTTATTGTCAAATGTATTCTCCAAACGGGATACAAATCGGAAATAATGTTCAGGTTAATGAAAATGGTTCAGATACTATAGATGATCGGTCTTATCCTGATGTTGCATTTGATTCTTCAGGCAATTTTGTTGTCGGCTTTAAAGAAATACCTTACAGTTCAGGTGTAGCAAGAATTAAATACCAAAGGTTTGATTCAAACAGCAATAAAATCGGAGCCAACAAATTAATAAACATCAACTCTTATGTTTATCAATTAAGTTCTGATGAAGACGGTAATCTTATTTTTCTTATTAGCGTTGCTGTAAGCGGTAGTGGTATGTATAACTTAAGAATAGATAAAAACGATAATCCTATCGGTACTTATTTCCTTGCCTCTAATCAATTTCTAAACATTCCCAAGACTGGCAATGATATTCTTCTTATCAATAAAAAATACATTAATCTCTGGCGGGACACCCGATTAGGTGGTCATCCACAAATGTACCTGAATGTTCGCTCCTACACAAACCCGGATAGTGTTGTCTCTGTAAATAACATCAGCACTGAAATTTCATGTTCCTATTCATTGTCGCAGAACTATCCGAATCCGTTTAATCCGAGTACGAAGATAAGGTTTGATGTTGCTACTTCTTTGTCATTGCCGAATGTTTCTATCGGGAATCCAGTTCAATTAAAAGTTTATGATGTAATGGGTCGTGAAGTGCAGACACTTGTGAATGAATCGCTGAAGCCTGGGATTTATGAAGTGACGTTTGACGGCGAGGCACTCACAAGCGGAGTTTATTTCTACAAACTTCAGTGCGGAGATTTTGTTCAGACAAACCGTATGGTGCTGATTAAGTAGTAATAGCATTTCACATTTTATCTTTGTCTTCTTTCCTTTGCTACAAATTAATTCGATATATAGAGTAATCCCAGCGGGATTCTCACTTAAGAGAATTCCGATAACATTTGGTTTTATTTTCAAAACCTCAGGACATTGTTTAGGTGAGAAATGGGGCATGCAAATGGGAATATGCCCTTTTTAGCTCAAAAACGCATTTTATCAGCTCGGGGAGACCGTGTTTTGTTAACAAAATGCCCTCTGCCAATCCCGACAGACCGTGTTTTGTTGATAAAATGCCCTCTGCCAGGTCCGGCAGAGGGCATTTTGTTTGTATTTACATAGTTGTCGTACTATTCAGGGGATGTTTTGGCGGCAGACTGGAGTTTAGCAACTATGAGAACGGACGTTTTCCGAGGCAAAGATTGTCTGCTAAGATTTCCAAGGCGCATCTTTTAAAAGAAATTTTCCACTTGTAAATTTGCGAAGTGGGCATTACTTCAGTAAAGCGCAGAGGTATTTTTGGAAGAATTAAGATGGTGCATTATAATTGCTATAAAACACGAACTTATTTATATACAATTTGGTTTTAATATTTTGTAAGTTCTTTTTGCACAAATCTTAGGATTCATTCTTTAGTATATCAGGTTTAATGTTTATTTTCTATACAGAATTTGAAATTTAAAATAATAAAATATATTTGAAAGGTTAAAAAATGGCTAAAAAACCAATTACAGTCGCACACGGAGACGGAATCGGTCCCGAAATTATGGAGGCTACTTTAAAAATAATTCTGGCAGCAGGAGCTGAACTGGAAATTGAAACTATCGAAGTAGGCGAGAAAGTTTATTTGGCGGGAAACAATACCGGCATCGCTCCCGAGTCGTGGGATTCTTTAAGAAGAACAAAAGTTTTTCTTAAAGCACCTATCACAACTCCTCAGGGCGGCGGTTTCAAAAGTTTAAACGTAACTACAAGAAAGATGTTCGGCTTGTACGCAAACATCAGACCTTGCGTTTCTTACGCTCCGTTTATCAGAACAAAACATCCTGTAATGGATTTAGTTATCGTAAGGGAAAATGAAGAAGACCTTTATGCAGGTATCGAATACAGACAGTCGAAACAGGTAACACAGGCACTGAAAGTTATTTCAAGACCGGGAACAGAAAAGATTGTTAGGTATGCTTTTGAATATGCGCTGAACAACAACAGAAAGAAAGTTACCTGCTTCGTGAAAGATAACATTATGAAAATCACAGACGGATTGTTCCACAAGGTTTTCGATGAAATCGGTGTAGAATATCCTACCATAGAAAAAGAATTATGGATTGTAGATATCGGTGCGGCAAAGCTTGCAACATCGCCTGAATCGTTCGACGTTCTCGTAATGGAAAACCTTTACGGAGATATACTTTCGGACGTAACAGCACAGATGACAGGTTCAGTTGGTCTTGGCGGTTCAGCAAACATCGGCGATAAATTTGCGATGTTCGAAGCGATTCACGGTTCGGCACCAAGAAGAGCAGGACAGAATTCAGCAAACCCATCTGCACTACTCCTCGGAGCAGTGATGATGCTTGTTCACATCGGACAGCCTGCAATAGCATCTAAAGTTCATAATGCGTGGTTGAAGACTTTAGAAGACGGTGTACACACTTACGACATTAACGATGAAGTTCATAATACTCCGCCTGTCGGTACAAAAGAATTTGCAGACGCAGTAATCGAAAGACTCGGACAGGTACCTTCAACTTTGAAAGTTGTTAAATACTCATCAGAGCCTGCACATAAAATCGAATCAGTAAAAGAAAAAGCCGGTGCAGTTGAAAGAAAAGATTTAGTCGGCGTTGACGTATTCCTCGACTGGAACAATGGCTCACCTGATGATTTAGGAAATATGCTCACAAGAGTAAAAACTGATAACTTAGCATTACAGGTAATCAGCAACCGCGGTGTTACAGTGTTCCCGAACGGTTCACCTGATATTAACTGTGTTGACCAGTGGAGATGCAGATATTTCAGCACTGAAAAAGGCAGAATCATTCAGCACGATGACATAGTTAAACTTTTAAGCAAAATCAGAGAAAGTGGATTCGATTTTATCAAAACAGAAAACCTGTACAACTTCGACGGCGAAGCAGGTTACTCAGCATAACACGATATGGAAAAGATGAATCCTGATATAGTGTTCGAAAAGATAAAAGAAATCAGCGGATGGTTCGTTGAAGGAAACTCAATCAGAAAAACTTTTAAGACAAAAGGTTTCCCTGCAACTATGGGACTTGTTTCTGTGATTGGTGCAGTCTGTCAGCAGCACGACCATCATCCTGATTATATGACCGTGAAATACTCGGAAGTGGAAGTTTCATTTTCGACACACACGGCAGGCGGAATTACACAAAAAGACATTGATATTGCGAAAGAGATAAATTCGTTTGCATAGCAAGTGATAACAAATCTTCAAATCTTAAAATACTTTTTATATCTTGGCATAGCGGGCTTTGGAGGCCCGCTTGCCATTATAGAACATATCAGACGCGAACTGGTATTCGAAAAGAAATGGATGACTCTCGAGGAATTCAAAAACTATTTCGGATACGCACAGATTGCTCCCGGTCCTCTTGCATTTCAGGTTGCTGTTTACTTTGCATACTTCAAGAAAGGATTCTGGGCTGCAGTACTCGCATTCGTCGGACTTGTTCTGCCTTCATTCATAATTGTTTTAATATTTTCAATCTTCTACAAAGAGTTCAACGACATCAGTTACATCGTCTGGGGACTTTACGGAATCGGCCCCGTGATAATATCAATCATATTCCATTCTGGCTTTAACCTTAGCAGAACAGTTTTCACAAAAGATGTTTTCCAGTACATACTCTTCTTCTCTGCAATTGCAGTCTCGATATTTTTCAAAGTACACATTCTCATATTAATACTTTCCTTTGCATTCATTGCACTGACCTATTACACACTGAAAGAAAAGTTCAAGAGTGACAAAGTAAATTCCATATCAGTGTTGGCAATCACTGCAATCCTTTCTGCGATTAATTATGTGCCTGTAGTATTAAATCAGTTTATAGATTACGTGAACGCTAAACTTCTGGACCTTGCACTTGTGTTTATGAAAGCAGGAGCATTAACATACGGAAGCGGCTTTGTAATCATCGGAGTGTTAAGGCAGGATGTGGTTGAAAACTTTCACTGGCTTACTGCAAAGGAATTCATTGACGGAATAGCATTCGGACAGATAACTCCCGGCCCTGTTGTGATTACCTCAACATTCATCGGCTATATGGTTTCGGGAATACCCGGCTCTGTAGTTGCTACGATATCAGTATTTCTTCCAACTTTCATTATAGTTTTAATCCTTGCACAGGTAATCGAAAAGGTGAAAGATAATTTCTACTTAAAGGCAGCGATTAAAGGTGCCAACGCTGCGGCAATAGGCGCAATCATTACAACTGCATACTTTCTTTCGAAGGATGCACTCGTTGATTACTGGACATACGGAATGTTTCTTTCGGGAATCGGAATATTGTTCTACACGAAGTTAAAACCGTATTACCTGATTATCTTAAGTGCAGCAGCGGGAATTGCTGTAAAGTATTTTTTCTAAACTGCAGGAAGCGTAAGAATAAATTCTGTTCCTCTTCTCCCTTCTTTAGTAAGTCTTGATGGACTGTTAAAAGAAATCGTTCCGTCGTGCTGCTCAACAATTTCCTTCACAACCGATAATCCAAGTCCCGTTCCTTCTATTCCCTTCTGCTTTGCGTTTGATGAGCGGTAGAAGTCCTGAAACATCTTGTGCTTATCATCATCAGGGATGCCTATACCATCGTCAGCCACTACTATTTCAACTTCGCCGTTCTCATTGTTACCTAATATTACTTCTAAGTTTCCGCCTGGAGTATTGTACTTTATGGCATTACCTATCAGGTTTGAAAAGACGAGTTCAAATAATGCAGGGTCTATCTTAACTGGAAGTTTTTCTTTTCTCTTGTCAGTTATATTAGTCGATACTTCCATAGAAAGTATCTGCGAATCTTTCTTGGAGAATGTGTTCTCTACGAACTTAACAATATCTACTTCTTCCTTGTTGAGGCTTTCAAGAAGTTTCAATTTGGATATTTTAAGTATGTCGTTAATAATTGCTATTGCCTCATCGGTTCGAATTCTTGCACGTTTAATCTTTTCATCAGTTGCAGTGTTAATCTCCCCTGTAAATCCTTTCAGAACAAGGTCGAGGTTCGACTGTGCTCCCACTATAGGACTTTTAATCTCGTGAACGATTCCCATCGTGTATTTCATCTTAGTCTTTTCGGCTAATTTCAATCTGTTAAGAGTAAGTTTCAGCTGCTGCGACCTCATAAAGTGAGCACGGGAAATGTTGTTTGCCAGAAATACACTAACGAGCATCATTATCGTGAAAGCAGTAACATAAATAATAATGTACCTTTCGTTTGTGTACAAAGGAACTGTCAGAAGATTACCAAAATTATAGTGCTGCAAAAGTCCGTTGAACTCAAGGTAAGAGAGAACACTTATGTATGATATTACAATTCCTGAAAGACTGTAAACTACATAGTTAGGAAGAATCATACTTCCTATAATCATATGAAAAACAAAGAACAGGTAGAATGGACTTTCAATACCACCCGTGTAATAAGTAATCAGAGCAATAGCCAGCAAATCTACCACAATCTGGTTAAAGGCAAAATGCAGCTGATTAAATCCTTCGGAATCATTTTTTACAATCCCAGATGTGACGATGTAATTGTATAAAACATTAATAAGGAATAACGCTGCTGATATTATCGTAAAAGTCCAGAGCTGTTCGGAAGTGAAACCTATATTAAAGATGTGCTGCATAAACAGGACAAAGAGCGCAAAAGATACGACAACATAATATCTCACGTTTATAAGCCACTTGTTACGCGTGGAGATAAGCGTCCAGAGCTGTTCAAAATCTATCGTATGTGAGGGAACGAAGTTTAACACATTAATAATATTTTAAGGTTAAATACTTCTTAAAGGGTTATTCCGTTAATAAAGGGAAACAGGAATAACCCTTTTAAAATTAATAGTAAATATTTGTAACGTCTATTAGTTCTGCTTCTTTGTCCTTCTCTTTAAGGAAGCAGATGAAATCAGAGTTACAATATTCACTGTGAGTTTTTTCAAACTCCTTCATATATTCTGCTATCTTCGGGTACTCTAAAGAACTCTTGAAAAAGTTAAGTTCTTCTTTGTCGTCAAATATTCTGTAATAAAACATTTTTTAAAACCTCCGTGTCTGAATAATTTATACAAGTATTTTATCTGCATGAAGCAAGTCAGAGAACAGTTCGTTCTTGATTGTATCAGCATTCTTCTTTGCGTTTGCAAGAGAAGTTATTATATATCTGTTTGCAATGAAAATCTTCTTGTCGTTCTTTTCTGCTTCGTCCAGCAGTAAGTATCCGATGTAAAGATATGAATACAGTTCAACAAGGTCCTTTGCTGCAACATCCTGGAATGCATTGTCTTTCTTGTCCACAACATACTTCAGGCAGTCGTAGAATATTCCACGGATTTCCTTAAGGTAGTTTGCAAGTCTTTCAAGTCCGCCCGGATACTGCTTCTTTTCTTTCCCGTTGTAATGTTCTTTCAGTATATCGTTTATAACACCGCTGATTGCAGCAACTATCTGAAGCTGCGATGTACCTTCGTATATGTTTGTTATTCTGGCATCACGTGCAAGACGCTCAATCCTGAACTCGCGCATGTATCCGGTACCGCCGTGTATCTGTAGTGAATCGTATGTTATCTTGTTAGCACATTCTGTAAGGAAGTACTTTGTTATAGGTGTTAATAAGTTTGCTACTTTAGTATAATACTTTAAGTTTTCGGTTAACTCGGTTAC
This sequence comes from Ignavibacteria bacterium, assembly GCA_049317745.1. Taxonomy (GTDB): domain Bacteria; phylum Bacteroidota; class Ignavibacteria; order Tepidaquicellales; family Tepidaquicellaceae; genus CAIKZJ01. The sequence goes on along the minus strand of JBMOHR010000053.1, from coordinate 5,586 downwards.
GGGTTTTCCTTCTTTCTTTAGTTTTGCAATCACGTAATCTGTCTTTTCTTTGTAATCAACATACATTCCCGTTGCATAAAGCAGCGAACGGTTGTATTCGAGCATTACTCTCATATCGATTAAAATATTCGCGACTGCGGGAATGTTATAGATTGCCTTTCCAAACTGTACTCTGTCCTTTGCATACATAAGTGCTTCTTCGTAAGCTGCCTGAGAAATTCCAAGCGCCTGTGCAGATACTCCCATTCTTGCCCTGTACATTAAATCGAATACATATTTTATAAGTCCGAATTTCCTTTGTCCTACGAGTTCTGCAGGTGTGTCGTTAAACTGAAGTTCGCAGGTTGGTGAACCGTGAATACCAAGTTTATGCTCGATACGTCTTACTACTACTGTTTCATCCGCAAAGCACGCAAACATACTCAACCCCCTGCCGTCTTTTGTTCCTGCTTCTGAACGTGCAAGTACTAAATGAACGTGTGCATTTCCGTTTGTTATAAATCTCTTCACTCCGCGTAAGAACCATTTTCCGCTTTCATCCTGATAAGCAACAAGTTTTACTGCCTGTAAATCTGAACCTGCATCAGGTTCTGTTAAAGACATTGCACCCGTGTACTTACCTGTGCAGAATCCCGGAATGTATTTTTCTTTCTGTTCTTCTGTTCCGTACTTCTCAATCATCTCTGCAATATCCTGCAGTCCGAAAATATTCATCAGCGATGCATCGGCACGTGCAACCATTTCTGTTGCCATCATATAAATAGTAAGTGGAAAGTTCAGTCCGCCGAATTTATGCGGAAGAACAAGTCCCATTAAATCTGCCTTTGTAAGTTCTTTAATGTTAAGTTGTGTTCCTTTTGCGTATTCAACCTTGCCGTTATCAAACTGTGCACCTTCAATATCAACATCAGTTGCACGGTCTGCGATAAAGTTACCGCAAAGGTCACCAGTCATTTCGAGTACCTTGCGATAGTTTTCCATGGCATCTTCATAATTTACGGGAGCATGATTGAACTCCTTCGAAAATTCATAGTTGTCTTCAGACATATCAACAATCTTGCGGTATTCAAGACTGTCGAACTGAAAGAGTAAGTCGCTGTTATCTGTGAAAAAATTTGGCATTATAGTTTAACTTTAATTTTATTTCAGTTTATGTTTGTATGTTTCTATCAGTAAAGGTATTACCTGTGCCGCATCGCCTACTATTCCGTAATGCGAGACTCCGAATATCGGTGCATCGGGGTCAGTGTTTATTGCGATAATCTTCTTTGCTTCCTGCATTCCTGCACGATGCTGAATTGCACCTGAAATTCCTACTGCAATGTAAAGCTTTGGTCTTACGGTTACGCCCGTTTGTCCGACCTGTCTTTCCGAGCCTATAAATCCAGCGTCAACTGCTGCACGGCTTCCTGCAACTTCACCGCCTATTACGTGTGCAAGGTCGTGAAGAAGTTTGAAGTTCTCTTTCGAGCCGAGTCCGTATCCGCCTGCGACGATAATCGGTGCACCTTTAAGGTTCACTTTGCTTTCTTCTACGTGCTGTTCTATAACTTCGAGTATTCCGTCTATGTCAATCGGTTTGTAAGCAACTTCCGTTATCTTTACAGGGAAAGGTTTTTCGCACGGATGCATTTCCATAACACCTTCGCGGACTGTTGCCATCTGCACGTGTACATCGGGAGTAATAATTGTTGCAACGATGTTACCGCCGAATGCAGGTCTGATTTGCAGAAGCAGTTGCGGATAATCTTTTCCGAGATACTTCACGTCAGAAATCTTTAAGTCAGTACAGTCTGCTGTTAAGCCGCTCTTTGTGTTTGAAGCAACGCGCGGAGCAAGGTCACGTCCGTAAACAGTTGCACCGAAAAGAATTATTCTCGGGTTGTGCTGTTTGATAAGGTCGTTCATTATGCGTGTGTAAGGCATTGTCCTGAAAAGTTTTAGATCAGGATGGTCAATGAGTATTGCTTCGTTGGCACCGTACTTGAATGTTTCAGTCGCGATGCCTTTTGCGTCGTGTCCGATAACGATTGCCTTCAGAACACCCTTCATACTGTCGGCGAGTTTTCTGCCTTTGCTTAAGAGTTCAAAACTTACATCAGCGGGCTTGCCGTTTCTCTGTTCAACGAAAACCCATACTTCATTTTTATGCATTTATATATACTTTAAAATTCTTTTGAAAAATTAAAAAATTCTGTCTTCCAGAAGTTTGTCGATTAATATTCCCATTCCGTCTCTTGTCGGCTCAATCAGTTCCTTGCTTCCGCCTGAAAGTACTACAGATTCAACCTTGTGAACTTTCGTAGGCGAGCCTTTTATTCCGCATCTCGATTCGTCCACCTTTAAATCATCGGCAGAGTATGTTTCTATAAAAAGATTTCTCTCTTCGTATTCGTGTTTCATAGTGTCCACATACAGCAATGAATTTCCTTCTGTAAGTTTTTCAAGTTCAGTAAGAGTCTTAGCGCCTTTGTATGCCATAATTCTCTTTGCCTGAAACGGTCTTGGTTCGGCAGCGCCCTTTAGCACTGTGATAAGCACGGGCATCTTGCACTGAACTATTTCATATCCGCCGTCAATCTTTTTCTTAATCTTAATCTTGCCGTCTTTGATTCCGAGTATTTCCTCTGCATAAGTTATCTGCGGGATGTCCAGCTTCTCGGCAGTCTGCGGACCAACCTGTGCGGTATCTCCGTCGATTGCCTGTCTGCCTGCAAAAATAAAATCGTAGTCTCCGATTTTCTTTATTGCCTCGCTCAGAACGTATGAAGTTGCGAGTGTATCTGCACCTGCAAATTTTCTGTCACTGATAGCATAAACTTCGTCAGCACCCATAAACAGACATTCGCGCAGAATATCGGCAGCCCTTGCGGGTCCCATCGTGATGGCGATAACTTTTCCGCCGTATGTGTCTTTTATCTGAAGTGCAAATTCCAGTGCGACTTTATCTTCGTAGTTGAAGATAGCCGGCAGCATCGAACGGTTAACAGTTCCGTCGTCCTTCATCACCTTACCGGTAATGTTGGCAGTATCAGGAACCTGTTTTACTAATACAATTGATTTAAACATTGATTATAAAAGCGTTTTTAATTTTTGGAAATATACCAAAGTTAAATTTTTTTAAAAATGTTATTAATAAATATTTTATTCCTCGAAGAAATCACTAAGTATATCGGCAATCTCATCTTCGTTTATGTACTCTTCCACTTCAAGGTAATCGCTTCCCGAAATCATTGCCGAAAGGCGTTTGCCGTCTTTGTGTTTCAGGCAGAGAATTCTTTTTCCGTTCTCGATTCCGTACCTTATTTCGTAACCGACACCAAGACTCGGGTTCGAAACTTCTGCAACAATCACGTCGCACTCGTCTATCCACCGCAAATCCCTGTCGTGAATTTCCCTGTCGGACAGATTCGTCTCTCCGCCGGGCGTCATTCCCGCAAAATGTTCTGTCAAAACAGTGCCGTACTTTTTCAAAGCACCGATTAAAAGAATATTGCTATTTACAGCGTCATTAGCACCTCTAATAGAGGTCGCAAAATATATTTTCATTGGATTTTTTTCCCTCATAAATGAAGAAACAACATAAATAATTCAGTTGTCTAATGAAAGAAAGAAATTCGTGCATATTACTTCGTTGATAGTTGTTCGTTGTTAGTTGTCAGCAGATCGTTTTTAACGAAGTTCCGATTTATTGGGATTGTTTGTTGATGGTTGATTGAGAGGAAGATACCACTTAAATTTTAACAAATAAAACTCTCAAATAAGCAAATTTTATCAACTACACCCTTTTAGACCTAAAAACACTCTCAAATTACATATTTCTGCATAATATAAATTATCCTCAAATCCCTGTAAACCCTTATTCTACGCTCCTTTGCAAACATATTTCCTAATTTTTTGATATTCTTCAAAAAAGAAATAGGAGATATACCGTTGTAAAAACAGTCATTTATCCGCACTATTCCATCAAACTCCCATCAGAGTCCCATTAGAGTCCCATTTAGGTTCCATTCACTTATACTCCACTAAACCATCACCTATGCTGCACCAATGCTCTCAACCCATCTGAAACTTCCGCCAGGAACTTACATCCATCACTTCATCACCTTGTTACTCTGTCACTCTGTCACTTTAAAAAGATCATCTTCCGCGTCTCCGTAAAAGTCTGGTGAGTGGATTCGCCCGACACTATTATCTGATAGAAGTAGATTCCTGTGGCGAGTGCCGAGGCGTCGAAATCGGCGATGAACTTTCCTGTGCCCCAGCGTCCGTTGACGAGTTCTTTCACTTCGCGTCCGCGGGTGTCGAAGATTTTCAGCGTTACGTGCGACGGCTCTTTGAGTTCGAACGGGATGTTTGTTGTTGGGTTAAACGGGTTCGGATAGTTTTGACCGAGGGAATATTCTTCCGGTACTTCTGTGCTGATTTGATTTAAGCCGGTTATTGCCCCTCCGCCGTTACTAGTCCTTGCCGTATAAAAATCAGAACCCGACCAGGTAAACCCTAATAATGAATCAACCATGTATATCCAAGCATTGGCATATATGGCGCTTGCTTGTGTCCCCCACGTGATACCGGAATTTGTGCTTGTAAAAACTAAATTGGAAGCTGCACCGCACCATATTCTATTTTTAGATAAAGCGAATATGTTGAGTGCATTACCTAATGTTGCCAAAAATTGAGTAGACCAGCTTAAACAGCCATTATCTGTTTTTAGTATTTTATTATTGTTTGTGAAAGCACCTATAACTACCCACCCAGTATCCTTATTTATAAAACTGAAGCTGTTCACATTATCAGAGGAACCTGTACTAATTTGCTGCCAAGTAAAACCACTGTTTGTTGATTTCCAAAACAAGCCCGCTCCGAGTAAGTAACCGCAATATTCTCCATTGTACTTTTCTTTGAAGAAAAATAATGTTGCAGGCGTACCGCCGGCGCCGCTTGATATTTGTTCGAGTGTTTGAAATCCGTTTGTTGTTCTTAATGTAATTTGAGTCGGAAGTGCAAACGCGTTTACCCATCCCGTATCCGCATTTACCATATAAAAGCCGCTATAAACGTCAGAATATGAACTCTGCATTGTAGTCCAGTTATTTCCGCCGTTCAAAGTTTTAGACATCAAATAAAATCCCTCATATTTACCCATTGCATAACCAAGCGTATCATTGATAAATTGAAATGTAATGACCTTTGCAGAATCAGAATAAATCGAAAACCAGTTTAAGCCAGAATTCGTAGTTTTAATGAGAGTATAGTGATTGTTGGTCTGTTTAACAGTTGCCCAGCCGGTACTGGTATTTGTAAACTGCATTTTGTAAACACTACCTGCAACTGGTAAGTTGATTTGATACCACTGACTGTTACAATAATTAAAAGTAAGTAACAGTTGTAAAATGATTATATAAGATATTCTTTTCATTTTAGTACCATCATCTTCCGCGTCTCCGTAAAAGTCTGGTGAGTGGATTCGCCCGATACTATTATCTGATAGAAGTAGATTCCTGTGGCGATGGTCGCAGATCCGCCGTGGAGTTTGTCTCAAAACTAAAAATAAATTATTTATGTTATAATTGAAAACAATTA
>JBMOHR010000052.1:0-17015 GCA_049317745.1 Ignavibacteria bacterium | reverse complement strand
TTGGCGATTAAGATTTTCTTAAACATAATATTAAAATTTGTTATTCTTCTTTTTGTGCAATTACAGCATTCTGTTTCTTTCTGGAAATAAATATACCTGCAATACCACCGATTAGTATAAGAGTTACCAGAATATTTGCTGCGATACTGATTTTCTTTCCCATATAATAAGTTTCAGGATAGAACTTAAGTTCTACTTTATGCTTACCTTTTGGAACTACAATTGACCTCTGGAGATAATTTGTTTTAAATATTTCCGTTTCGCTTCCATCTACGTATGCTTTCCATCCAGCTGGATAGTATACTTCATTGAGAACGAGTAAATTATTCCCGCTTGCGTAAACATCGTATTCAATATTGTGTATTCCGAAGTTTGTTATCTTTGCGTTACTTGTAGAATCTGATTTCTCAATGTTTGCTTCAATCTTCTTTTCAACAAAAGCAGTTTTACGCGGGTCGAAATTTCCAGTCTTAATATTGTTAAGAATATTCATTCCCGTTTCAACCTTGCATTCATTTACGAAGAAAGCTTTCGGCATTGCATACCTGTTGAGATAAACAATATAAGAACCTTTGTATGCTTCTATGTATGACAAAGTATCTTTCATAGGTGAATCGGAAATAACATACTTAACGCCTTCAAGACCAAGCAGGAATGGGTTTTCACCTCCTGCAACATCAACGGCATCCTGATATATTCTTAACTTGGCACCCTGATAACCGTTAAACTGATGTAATCTGAAGAATGCTAAATCATTTGAAGTAATCAGGTTTCCCTTGTTCATTTGCGCAACCCTGTATGTATAAGTATCAGGGTCCTTACTTAGGATCCATTTTGTATAATCTGATTCAGCCAGAGAATCATCTCTCTGCTTTTTATCATCCCAGTGTAAAGTTTTTACGCTGACACTTAAAAGGTCAAATAACCCAATGACGATAACAGAAATCAGCATAAGATTTCTTGCAATGTTTCTTTTTGCGTATAAATATATTAATACTGCAATAATTAAAATCAGAAATCCGTGTAAGCGTAAGTCTGAGATTACATTTTCATATGCAATTGGAGCGACCTGCTTTTGTAAATAACCAGCAACCTGCTGTGCAGGATAGCCCTGTGCAGTAAGTTTCTGAGCCATTGGTCCCGTAAGGACTGAATTTGTGTATGAAGATTCAAAGCCAAACAAAGAAACGAAAAACATTAATATCGCAATTCCACCAACAACATAAGAAGTCTTCAGGAGTTTGTTTTCCTCTGCCGGATTTTTTACGAATGAAATAATTGATAACAATCCGTACCCTGCAAGAATAACAAATGCCAGGTCGATGTAATAATGAATCATTACCGGAGCCCTGAAGCTGCTGAAGAACGGCATATAGTTATAGAAGATATCATAAATCAGCGGGAATGTCCTGCCGAATGAGAGGAACAAGAAAAAGACTATAATAAATGTAGTCGCCTGAACGAACGGATTCCTTTTGAAATTATACACCATTCCGACGATGGCAAGAAGTAATACCACGACACCGAAATAAACAGGAGAATCGGTAAACGGCATCTGTCCCCAGTAAAGGTTTGCCCTCTGTGTTTGATTTGATTTCGGGTCTTTAACTTCAACACCGCCAAAGCCATAGTAATAAGGAAGTACAAATGTCATAACTTCGCCAGGACTAAAAGACCAGTTAGTTGCGTAATCATAACTGAGAGGCTTGTCAACACTGCCAGTTCCATCCTGAATAGATGTAATGCTTGGTGCGCCTCGCATTGAGAACTTATTGTATTCTTTTATTGAAAGAATAATATCAGCATCCATGGCAAATGCTATGATTAACCCGACTATAAGTATTATAAGAGATTTAACTATATTTGCTCTTTGTAGTTTCTTAACCATTGCATAAACGAACAGGTAAGCAAGGTACAGACCAATCATCATAAATGAATAGAAGAGCATCTGAATATGGTGGAAGTGAATCTGAAGATACAACGATATTGTTAATATTGCGAAGTAAAAGAAAAGCTGATACCAGTTCTTTTCATCATCATCTGCGACTTTTTCAAGAATGAACAGAATCAAAGGATAGAATGCAAAAGTCATCATCTTGGTATGGTGACCGACAATAATCAGCTGAATTATCCCCGTAGCAAAGACACCAAGAAGAGATATAAAAAGAGATATTAAATTATTTTTGAACTTGTAACGTGCATAGAAGAATAATGTTACTCCGAAAATAAAATAATACGGCAGAGTAAGTGCAAACAGATTACCACCCGAGAACATTTCAAATGCCTTATCCCAAACGAAGGAATAAAAATTGTGAATAGATGGTAAAGCTGCTGTCATCGAAGCAAGAGACGGCATTCCCATGAAAATGTAAGGAATCCACAGAGGAAATATACCCTCTGCTTTAGCATCATTAATAAAGGTTCTGAACGTAAGAGGAGAAAGATTATCCGCAGAAGCGAATATTTTTCCTTCGAACACACCTTTATTAAAAAATACCAATATTGCGATAAGAATAATCCCGATTAATGTCAGTAGAACGACGGGTTTATTATCATCAAAGAACGTAAAACCATTCTTTTCTTCTTTATCTTTAGCCAAAGTGACTTTTGCTTTTGTAACCGGAGTTTTTGATTTTGCCATATTAAAATTTATCTGTAAAAGATTGAAAATACTACTTTTATACTATCAAAAAAATCTAATTATTCAATTTTGGAGACATTTTGTTAATACCTTAATAAATTTGAAATAATTGTATTGTTAAGGATTTACGTAACTTAAGCATAATTTTATTTTTAACCATTTTTGACTGTTTCTTATTAAAACAGTCAACTTGAGTTAGTAACATATGGAAATCCTATGATTAATGTTGATTTAATGAATTGTTTTTAAAAATTAAATCGGGCAATTTTGGGTTTATTTAATATTAATAGAAGGATATGCAGAAATGGCATTTTTAGCGCATAGGAATTTTATTTATTCGATTATTTCAGTGTTAAAGTATAGACATTTAAAGGCTTTGTATTATATTTTTCGTGTTATAAAGTCGCCGATAAGTTTTTTATATATTTATTTGACGGGTAAGGGTGATTTTCCTCGCGTTGTTATTGTTAGGACTCCGATGGGTACAGCAAGTATTAATACTTTTAACTATCACGATATTTTAACTGTGAATGAGGTGTTTTGCAGATTTGATTATAAGTCGGACGAAAAGGATAGGGTGATTGTTGATGTGGGTTCGAATATCGGTGTTAGTGCGCTTTATTTTCTGACCAGGAGTGCATCGAGTTTTTGCTTTTTGTATGAGCCGAATCCTATGTGTATAGAAAGAATGAAAGAGAATCTTGCGAAATTTACAGGACGGTATAAGTTGATTGAGGCGGCGGTTTCGGATGTTGATGGGTTTGTGGAGTTTGGGATTGAGTCTACGGGAAGGTACGGAGGGATAGGGCTTAGCAGGGATAGTATGATAAAGGTGGAGTGCAGGTCGATAAATAGTGTGCTTAACGAAGTGCTGGTGGAATATGATTTTGTGGATGTTTTGAAGATTGATACTGAAGGTGCTGAACTGAGGACTTTAATGTCGGTTAAGGACGAGTATCTAAGCAGAATAAAGAGGGTTTATATTGAGGATATTGTTTCAGAAAAAATACACGAGGATTTATTTGCACAAAAGCAGTACGGGACGATTTATCAATTGACGAATAGAAAGTGTAGTTGATTGAATTTAAATTTGATAACTGCCGATAATATGTTTATGTCTTTTAAATTATGATACCCATTTCTATATTATTTTAAAATTATTATGGATTAGAAATAAATTGATTATATACAAAAGCATCATAATGATACAGGTAATGATTATAATTAAAGTTTTAGACTATAATATTTTATAAATAATGATTGGATTCTTTAAGAATATAATACAGAAAGACCTTATCTCCTCAAAGGAAGGAATAAGAGATGTATTAATATCTATTCTGCCACAAATTGCCTCAGCCGCATCAGGGTTTATAATATCTGTATTTCTTGCACGCGGATTAGGAGCTGAAATACTAGGAAAATATGTATTAATAATGAGCTTTACGACTGTTATTTCAGGTTTATCTGACCTTGGAATCAACCAGACAGCCATAAGGTTTGCTTCGCGTTCAGTTTCAAATGGAAAAGGTGACTCCCAGATGGATTATCTGCGCTGGGCTTTTCGTTTAAAAATATCTTTAGTCCTATTACTACTTATTATTGCTTATTTCTTTGCTCCTTCAGTAGCAATAAACTTCTGGAAGGTAGATAATCTAACTTCATTAATCAGGCTTAACCTTCTTCTTGTTTTGTTTGCAGTATTTTCAACGATTCCGAATATTTACTTTCAGTCTTTAAAGAAGTTTGGCAAGAACGCAGTAGTCGCAATTAGTCAATCATTAATTAATGTAGCCGGAATATTATTCCTTGCATATTATAATTTATGGTCTCTTGAATATGTAGTAATTGTTTCACTTATTTCAAACTTTACAGGTGCTGTAATATTTTTATTTCTGGTACCAAAAGGAGTAATCTGGAAGTTAAGTGACTTCAAAAATCAGTCAGCTTCAATATTCAGAAAATTATACAAGTCCCCTGCCGATGACATACAGTCCGAACATACTCCCGGTACATTTGCATTTTATATGGTACTGGCATCTGTAATCGTAATGTTTACGATGCAGGCAGATGTATGGCTGATGGGATACTTTTTACAGAAAGATCAGGTAGGTATTTATAGCGTTGCCACAAAGCTTGCGCAACCGCTGATAATGTTCTTAACTGCTTTCAATACTGCTATCTGGCCAAGGGCTTCTTCTATTGTCAGCACTGAGGACACTATAAATTTTCTTAAAAAGACACTAAAGATAAGTTTACTGGTTTTCATAGTAGCATTTATTTATTCAGTCGGTGTTCCTTATTTGATTCCATTAATCTACGGTAAGGCATTTTCTGCTTCGGTATTAATCGGACAGCTTTTATGTTTAAGGTATTCAATTTCTATTCTGGTAAGTCCTGTGGGGATAATAGGATACAATCTCGGACTTGTAAGGATTTACTGGATAAATAATTTAGTCCAGCTTGTAGTAGTAGTGCTAATAAATATTTTTCTTCTTCCTGTAATAGGACCCGTAGCTTCGGCTATTGCTCTGATTGGTAACGAGGTTACAGGACTGGTTTTATCAGCTTATGTTATAAAACGGAAGATTGGAAAAATAAGGAAAATGCAGAACGGGGCAGAAAATATATGAATGTAGTTTTCATAACTAAAGACTATTTACCCAGGCTTGGAGGTGTGGAAACTCACGTCAGTAAATTAACGGCAGAGTTGATTAAAGATGATCACAAGGTTAATATAATTACCATAGCAGACAAAGGAAATAATGACGGAGAGAATAATTCCGGAAACCCAAAAGTGCTGAGACTCAGTCCCGGCACATTTCCAAGCAGGTTATCGCATTACGCAGGTTTACTCAAAAGAATTAAGATACTGCTTAATTCAGATGTGATACATCTTCATGATTTCAGTATAATGTATTATTTTCTTTCGTTTGTTTACTTGTTAAAGATTTCAAGAAAGAAGGTTTACATTACTTTTCACGGATGGGAAGGAATTTTTCCACCCCCTGAATACATTGTAAAAAAGAGAGCTAAATGCGAGAGTCTTGCAGATGGCAATATTTGCATCGGAGATTTTATACCTAAATGGTACGGCACCAAAGCCGACATAGTAAGTTACGGCGGAGTAGAGAAGAAGGATATTACAGGCAACACTGAAACAAGTGTTGTGTTTGCAGGCAGATTGAGTAACGACACAGGGATTAATCAGTATCTGGATGCCTGGAAAGTTATACAGGAAAAATATCCCAACAGACACCTTGTAATTTGCGGTGACGGACCATTAAGCCAGAATATATCGGACGACATCAAAAGCGGCATCCTAAAAAACGTAACAATGGCAGGAATGGTTAAGGATACAGGAGAGTTTATTAAGGATGCAGAGATAGTTTTTACATCAGGGTATCTGTCAATACTTGATTCTTTTGCATACAGAAAGAAAGTAATATCTGTTTACGATAATGAATTAAAGAAAGATTATCTTAATATGATTCCCGGGAGCAATGAAATGTTATGGGCAGCGGGAAGCAAAGATGAGATTTTTAACGCATTTGAAGAGGCTGTTAAAGATAATATCAAATCCGAGAAGGCATATAAATATGCACTCGAGAATAACTGGGAAAAAGTAAAGAACGATTATTACAGATTATGGAAGAAGTGAAATACGCACATAATGTAAGTCTAATTACGACTGTTTATAACGAGGCAGGAAATATTGTTAAGTTTCTTGAAAGTTATTTGTCGCAGGATACGTATGCTGATGAATTCATAATTATTGACGGCGGTTCGACCGACGGAACTCAGGATATAATGAGTAATTATGCGAAAGAACATACATCTCTCCGGATTAAAATTTTAATAAAAGAACAATACAATAGAAAATATACTGCCTCTCCAATATCCGTATCAAGAAATTTTGCGATAGAAAACTGCAGGAATGAAATTATAGCAGTAACAGATGCGGGTTGTACGCTTAACAGCAATTGGTTTTCCGAAATCATTAAACCGTTTGAGGATAATGAAACAGATGTTGTTTCGGGGTGGTATGAAGTGAAACCTGTAAATACATTTCAGGAATTATACTGCGAAATGTTTATTGCAAAACTGGAAACAATAAGAGACGAAACCTTTCTTCCATCTTCAAGAAGTTTAGCATTCAGGAAAAAGTGCTGGAAAGAAGTCGGTTGTTATCCTGTTAAAGATGCATATTGCGGAGAAGATACGAAATTTGATTTAGACCTTAGAAAGGCCGGATTTAAATCCAGGTTTGCACCTAAGGCAATAGTATTCTGGAACGCACCGAAGACGCTAAAGGAAGCAAACAGTAAACATTATAATTATGGTTTTGGCGACGGTGTGTACAAATCATTCAAAGGGTTTTATATTAAAAGGATAATAAGAGTGTTATTTCCGATTGATTTAATATTCACGACTCACAGAAAAGAAAAGTATTTAATAAATTACTATATGGCAACGGGGTTTATTAAAGGATATTTTAAAGGATGAAGAAGATTCTTTACATAATGAATGAAAGCTGGTACTGGATTAAGCAGCGACCGCATTTTATAGCAGAATATCTTTCAAAGGAATACGAAGTTGATGTATATTGCGAAAAAAGATATACTAAGCTTGTGAATAATCCTGTTCCCGACGGAATGAGCGTTAACGAAATATTCAAGTTTCCTTTTGCACATAATCCTTTCTTCAAAAAGATTAACAGTATACTGCAAAAAGAATATCTGTTCAGGGCAAAGTTTAAAAATACCTCCGAAAAATACGACCTGGTATGGCTCTCAAGCCATAAACACTATCAGTACATCAAGCAATATATACCAAAAGATTTTCCGGTAGTGTATGATTGTATGGACGACATTCTTGAATTTAAAGGGTCAAAGGATACAAAGAAAGTCTGGCAGAATCATTTTAATTCAGAGAAGGAATTATATTTAAGAAGTAATATTGTATTTTGTTCTTCCAATGCGCTTAAAGAAAGTTTAGCTGAAAGGTACGGAAAGAAGGACAAAGTATTCGTTGTAAATAATGCTATTCACATAAATACTTCTTCAGAAAATACAGAAGCCGTTAACAATATCCCTAAAGACTTATCAGATTTATTTATTAAACCGTTTAAGAAAATATGTTATATAGGGAGCATATCGGAATGGTTTGATTTTGATACACTGATATCTGCACTTAAACAAAATCCGGGAGTGATGGCTGTATTAATCGGGCCTTCTGATGTTTCGATTCCAGGTTTTGAGAGATTACACTATCATCCGGCAGTAAATCATGAAATTGTAATGGGTATAATGAAAAAGGCTGATGCACTGATAATGCCATTTCAGAAAACACAACTTGTGATGGGTGTCAATCCTGTGAAACTGTATGAATATATTTATTCAGAAGTCCCTTCAATATCTGTTGCATATCCGGAAACAGAAATATTTGAAGACTACGTTTATCTGTACAGGAATCAGAATGAATTTATAAATTATATCAGGCTCGTACAGGAAGGCAAATTGGGATTTAAGCAGCAAAAAGGATTAGGTGTTAAATATGCGCTTCAAAACACCTGGGAACAACGGACAAAACAAATTTCAGAACATATAAAGGAGGTATTATAAATGTCAGAGAAGAAAACATTAGCCTTAATACTAATATATTTTATTGCTTTTGCAATAACTTTAACATTCATAGTTCCACCATTCGAATCTCCGGATGAGGACCTTCATCTGGATTACATAAATTATTTATCGAAATACGGTAAGTTACCGAACCAGTACGAAGATTATAAAAACCCGGCGATGTATGTAGGACAGGGACATCAGCCGCCTCTGTATTATATATTAATGTCATCTATAAATTATATAATCAACAACGGAAAAGAAGTGAAGCTTATAATTAATCATAACAAAAAGCATTCACTTTTCGGAGGCACCGAAGGCAAAGTGCCAAATTTCGATTACTACAATGTTAATGCATTTCCAGATGTTGGGACAAAGCGGATGTTTTATTTGTTCAGAATAATATCAATACTGTTTGGAGTAGTCACACTTCTTTATGTGTACAAAACAATAAAACTGGTTTTTGAAGATAAGCGGATTATATTATTATCATTGTTCGTAGCGGCATCCACTCCTCAGTTTGTTTTTATGAATGCAGTAATAAACAATGATTCACTTGCAATAATGTTTATGTCAATGGTTGTTTATTATTTTTTCAGAATAATTACAAACCCTACAGGTTTAAAAGATTATCTTATTGCAGGTATATTAATCGGGATATCAGTAATTACTAAAAAGACATTGCTCTTTGCGGTTCCAGGCGTCATAATACTGTCATTGTATTTTATGTATAAGAATAAAACAGAAAGAGTAATTATCCTGAAGAATGTATCAGTATTATTATTAATAGCGATAATAGTCAGTGCTGCATACTTTATCAGAAACCAGATGTTTTACGGAGACTTACTCGGGTCACAAATGGAATTAGATACTATGCCACAGCACATTGAACACAAAAGTTTATTTTCATCATTCTTTATATTTAAGTTTTTTCCTACGATTTATCATTCATACATTGGCAGTTTCGGCTGGATGAATGTGAAATTGCCATTATTAATATATGGTTTAGTTTCATTAGTGTTCATTTCTTCAGTGGCAGGATATGCAGCTCACATAAGGACTACGGCATTTTCGAATACTTACGTTAATTATGGTTTCATATTAATTGTATTAGCAATAGGAGTTTTGGCTTATGCTAATCTTAGTTTTACACAGGCACAAGGACGGTATATGCTTCCATTAATATCGGTAATATCAATTAATATAGTTTATGGACTTAACCTTTTAACTGATAAGTTTAAAGCGAAGACACATTTGAATAAGGTTTATACAGGCACTGCTGCAATTATGATACTTTCTGCGTTAGCGAGTATTTATACAATTTACAAGTTTTATTTCACCGCTGACGTATACAATTAAATTTCAACTTAATATTTAGATTTATTTTATATTACATTTGAATTAATTTATCGTAATAAGTGTTATTACGGAAAACAATTAGGGAGTATGGAAGCTATTAACAATTTTATGAAAGGGCTGATTGATTATGCCGGAATGTATCCGCCTGCTAATCTTGACCTTTCAACTGCATTTACAAAACATCTGGAATATCTGAATTCTGAAGATGAATGGATGATGGATAAATTTATTTGCTCAATTAATTCTTTTGAGAAATTTACAAATCACGATTCAGATGTATCAAAGCAATTGCACAATTTCAGATCAGACAGGTGGGTGTCATTTGGTTTATTACTGACGGATGGTAAAACGAGTAAGGAATTTCTGAAAACACTGGATAAAGATTTAGAAATGATAAAAGGATTTGTCAGTGAACACTTCGAGTTGATTGTGACGGATAACTTTGAAGCAAAGTTACCTGAGGATATATCAGGAAAGAATAATTCGGGAGCCTGCAAAAAATTCCTAAATGATTGTTCTATAATCTTTAATGAACACGGATTATTCGGAAGCAAGATTTTCTTTGAGCCTCCTGTAAACAATGATTATGAGTTTGTGTTTGAGAAACTTGCTTACACAATGGCGGAAAGTGATAAAAACGGAGGAAATGCAGGGTTTAAATTAAGGACGGGTGGAATCACTCCTGAATTATTTCCGACAACAGAACAGGTTGCCTTTGCATTAAAATCTTGTAAAGAACATAAGTTGCAGTTTAAAGCAACAGCCGGACTGCATCATCCTATAAGGCATTACAGCGATTCGGTATCTACGAAGATGCACGGGTTCATGAATGTGTTTGGTGCGGGTGTCTTGACTTATGCAAATTCACTATCGCTGAAAGAGATTACTGAAATAGTAAATGACGAGAATGCGGGTTCGTTTAAATTTACAGAAGAAGAATTCAGATGGAACGACATTACTGCGGGTTCAGGAATAATAAGCAAGGCGAGAAATGAATTTGTTCTTTCGTTCGGAAGTTGTAGTTTTGATGAACCGAGAGAAGATTTAAAGAAATTAAACTTATTATAATATATATGAAATCATTTATAACATACGACAAGGATTCACATTTTCCGTTAGAGAACATACCATTTGGGGTGGCTCTGATAAACGGAGAGAAGAGGATTGTAACGGCAATAGGAGATTATGTATTAGACCTAAAGATGCTTGAAGCAGAGGGATTATTAAAGTGTAAAGTGTTTCAAACAGAAACGCTGAATGAGTTTATGGAATGCGGGAAGAAAGTATGGACAGAAGTAAGGAACAGGATACAGGAACTGCTTGATGCGGAGAACCCTGAACTAAGGGACAATAAAAATCTGAGAGAGGGATGTTTTCATATAATGAAAGATGTAGAAATGGTATTACCTGTGAGGATAGGTGATTACACAGATTTTTATTCATCGAGAGAGCATGCATCGAATGTCGGAGAAATGTTTCGCGGTAAGGAAAATGCATTAATGCCGAACTGGCTGCATATTCCGATTGCGTATCACGGAAGGTCGAGTTCAATAATAATAAGCGGTGAAGACATAAGGCGTCCCAAGGGACAGACTCGTCCAGACCCGAATGCTGCACCTGTTTTCGGAGCGAGCAAACAAATGGACTTTGAACTTGAGATGGGATTCTTTATCGGTAC
Organism: Ignavibacteria bacterium; assembly: GCA_049317745.1. Classification (GTDB taxonomy): domain Bacteria; phylum Bacteroidota; class Ignavibacteria; order Tepidaquicellales; family Tepidaquicellaceae; genus CAIKZJ01. The sequence continues at coordinate 5,716 of JBMOHR010000052.1, read as the reverse complement.
AGGAAACAATCTTGGTGAGAATATAACAGTTGAGAATGCAGAAGAACATATATTCGGAATGGTGGTAGTGAATGACTGGAGCGCAAGGGACATACAGGCGTGGGAATACCAGCCACTCGGACCATTCCTGGCGAAGAATTTTGCGACATCTATTTCGCCGTGGATTGTAACACTTGATGCTCTGCAGCCATTCAGGACAGAAGGACCAAAGTTTGAAAAAGAATTACTGCCTTATTTACAAACGAAAGGAAATCCGACTTTTGACATTAACCTTGAAGTGAAGTTGCAGAGCGGGAAAATGGAAGAAGCTGTTACGATATGCAAATCAAACTACAAATACTTATACTATAACATGAGCCAACATCTGGCACATCACACTGTGAACGGATGTAACACAAGAACCGGCGATATGATGGCCTCGGGAACGATAAGCGGACCGACGAAAGATGCAAGAGGTTCGATGCTTGAGATAACATGGAGAGGAACCGAACCGATTCAATTGCTTTCGGGTGAAGAAAGAAGGTTTATTGATGACGGTGATACAGTTATAATGTCTGCTTTTGCGAAAGGAAAAGATTTCACAGTTGGGTTTGGAGAAGTAAAGGCAAAGTTGTTACCTGCAAGATAAAGGTATTCTCCAATATATTAATCACACAAGTTTGCTTTATTATTGGGGAACGATGATTGTATTAGGTGTATACGGGAGAAGTACGGGGGAAATACGAGAGACCAGAGGACTATCAGTGGAGGATTATTGGACTTTTAGGGGACTGTCAGTGGACAATTACAGGTTTTGTTGTTTTTACAACAGTTAAGATAAATTAAGAGAGAAAATCGATAATTTGAATAACTGCAAAGTTATACTCCCCTATTCATACGTTAAACAACAGTAGGTTGAAAAAAGTTCCCGAAAAGTGCTATTCCGTTACAGTATTGCACAATTTGAAATAATTAATATTATACTATTTTTTTGATTTAAGGAAACTCTTTTCGTACATCTGAATCCAGTCTTTGACAGAAATCTTTTTCATTAATTCACCAATCAATTTAAACGGGATATCACTTGTTTTTTTAAACCTTACACAACTTTTGCCCATATCGAGTTTTGCGTCAGTGTGTTTTGGAAATTCAGTAACAAACCATTTAAACAAATCAGGGTTTGCATAGAGACCCATATGATAGAATGCAATGAAATTTTTCTGTGAAGCAATGTTTGCAAATGGCAATGGCTGTTCAGGTTTGCAGTGATATCCTTTCGGGTAAATACTGTGAGGAACACAGTATCCTATCATACCATAATGAATGCCCTCCGTGAATCCTTTGGGAAGATTTTTAACTATTACATTTCGTAGTTTGCTGAATGCCTCAGCCCTTTCGGGAGGAATTTCATTTATGTATTCCTTTACTGTTTTCGTTTTAGACTGCATAATTTTTAATTCAATTTATAAAGTATATTATTACTCTGCAAGTCTTTTGCGGTAAATAATTTAGTTTACAAAGAGAAGATTATTTCTTTGGTTAACTAATGTTCTATATGGAATTAATATCAATACATCGGGGTTTTATAATTTATATAACTAATTAAAAAATTAAATAAAGGGAAAACACTATGAAAAAGCTATTATTTCTATTTCTGGTAATCGCAGGAATATCTTTATTTTCAGTAAAGAATTCATCTGCACAGGCATTAACATTTCAGGTAACAAATAACACAGGTGTAACACTTGTTGACGTATTCGTATCACCTGCAGAATCAAACAACTGGGGTAATGATATACTCCCGAACAATCTTTTTGAGAATGGTTCGACAATAAACGTAAACATTCCAGAAAGCTTTGGGACAACCTGTATGTTCGACATGAAAATTACTGATGGAGCAGACGGACATATTACATTTTCAGGAATTGATGCATGTAAATTAGTATCACTTCAGATTAACGGCGACGGTACATTCCAGTACTTAGCGACTAAATAAGTAGTTTAAATATAGAGTAGATTAAAAAAGGCGGAAAGAAATTTCCGCCTTTTTGCATTATAATGGGATATTTTCACAACTAAGATACAAGTGCCGTTTTTAAGCAGAGGCTTTATTTTGTCCAGTTCACAATTTTAATATTATTTAATCTGCTAAAATGTTCTTTGTTATTAGTAACTAATATTAAATCATTTGTGATAGCAGTTGAACCAATAAGTAAATCAAAATCATCCACGAGCTTTCCTGTTTTTTTGAGTCTTGTCTTTTCCGATGCATAAATATCAAGAGAATCAAGAACAGGGATTACTGAAAATAAAGAGATGAAATTTTCAACTGTATCTTTGTTCTGTTTTATTTTCTCGCTGTTTGCCGCACCAAACTTTAATTCAGCGACTGTAATTTCAGAGATAAAACAGTTATCAATTCCAACCGAAACAATTTTATCGTTAAGACCATACATGCCTTTAAGGAAATAAATACAAATATCAGTATCGAGTAAATACTTATTCAAAACGATTCAACTTTTCTTGTGAATGTTCTTGATTTACGGGATGTTGTTATTAACTCCTTGGAAGACTTTGATGATATAAAAGCTCCAAATGTTTTGCCTAAGGTTAATCTTTTATCATCATTAAATTTCTTAAGAGAATCAGCAAGTAAAGATATTAGTTCCAACTTTTCTTCGTCACCTAAGTCCATTAAAAGTTTATAATTATTGTTTTTAACTGTATTTTTTGCTTTTATGTTTTTCATTTAACAAAGATAATTTCAATTAAAAGAATTTTCAAGTTAAATAAAAAAGGGGCTATAAGCCCCTTTTTTTATTAGCGTATTGTAATCTTCTTATTTCTTTATATACTTAATGACTTCTTCATAGATTCCATCACCATCGAGACCTGCCTGTTTCAGCACACTTTCAGCAGCACCGCTTCCGAGGAAGTAGCCATTACGGAACGGATGAAGAATTCTGCTTCTGCCTTCATATGAAGTAATCCATTTTTCCATTGTAGGAAGAGTGAATCCTGTGACACCCATTGCAGTTTGTGCGATTGACTGAGGATAGATTTCTTCTTTTTCCTTTTCTGGTAATAAATCGAAGAGTTCAGCACTTGAGACGTAGAAGATATTTAAGTTATATCCTTCTGCATCGAGTTTAGGGAGAGTTCCTGTAATGAATTCAATAGTCACGCCACTTTCCTGAAGAACAATACTGCCGTCGAGTTTCTTTTTCGGGTCTGCTTTTCTGAGTGCATACAAACCTTTTGCTGCATCTGTAGCAGGTGCAAGGTTCATTGCTTTTCTGTCGGCAATTGTTTCGTTAGGTCTTGTGACGTAAGGAGAAAGAACTGCAGGGCGTTTCATTAAACCAGCTATCAATAAAGGCCAGACTTCGCCAGGTTCCCAAGGAGTGAGTGTAATAACTGTTCCTTTAGGGAAGTTACCCTGTAAAAGCTGCAAGCATTGCGGGTCTGCGTGTGTTGGACCGTCTTCACCAGTCTTCAGACCTGCGTGAGCATTAACGAGTACCCATGTATTATAATGTCCGCCGTAATGTTCGACTTTACTCATTTCACCGATTGAGTGAAGTCTTGCATCTGTGTGTTCCATCGCAGAGATGAAAGCACCGTAAGATGAACTGACACCGATGTTTCTTCCGTAAGCACCTACGCCACCCATCATTGCACCCATAGCATCCTCACAGATACCACCGATGGTTAATATTCTTGAACCCGGATTATCGACAGCATTGAAGAATCCATTCTGGAATCCTTCACCGACAAGGTTAACGCTTGTTGAACCGAGTAAGTCTGCAGCGACACCGAGAACTGCGCCGTTTGTTTTATGATTGATATAACCGAGTGATGCACCGAGCACGGCTCTGATAGTTGTTACTGTTCCCGGAACGACCTTAAGTTCCTCAGGAGTTTTATCTATTGCGATTGATTTATCTGTGTATAATTTATCGAGTTCTGTTTTATTGTCGCGTGGAGTTCTGTTTAATTTATCGAGTCTTGCTTTAGAATCAGAAATTGCATCAGCAAAAAACTTCAGGTCTTTATTTGTTTCAATTACTTCGCGCATTATTAATAATGAATCCCAGTAATATTTCTCGATATTGATTTTACTCCAGTCACCTTCAAAGTTAGGAACTAACTGACCAAATTCATTCTTAAGTTCAGTTGTTGCCTTTGCTTCATAAACCGGCATTTTAACACCGAATTTATTTTCGAATGTTGATAAGAATTTATAGAATTCTGGTGAGCAGAATTTATGTCCTGCACCGTGAGAGCCTTTACCTTCGATACCATACTGCCAGCCTTTAATAGTTCTGTATACAATAGCTGTAGGCATTCCGTTATTAAGCTGCTTAGCGAATGTCTGTGCAGCAATAACTTTTGTATGGTCTTTACCGTCATCACAATAGATAACGTTAAAATCGTGAAGGTAAGTAAGTTCAGCAGGATCCCACTGTACATAGTCGCCTTTTAAGTCACCATCACGGCAGACTCTGTTACTGTCGATAGAAGCCTGATTGAAATCTATATGAAGGATAATATTATGTAAGCACATTGAAGACGCAGCTGCGAGTGCTTCGGAAACGCGTCCCGGAGTCATGCCGCCTTCACCTTCAACAAGATGTACTTTAGGAGCATTCGGTCCGTAGTAATCAATCGCACCGAGTGCAAGACCAAAACCTGCAGGAATACCAACGCCGCTTGCACCTGTTGCAACTTTCACGAAAGGAGTTGCAGGAGTCGGATGTCCGTCGAGTGCTTTTGAGTTAAACTTTTTAAACAGCGGAGTATCATTAACAGGATTTCTTCTGAAACCAAGCATATCTTCAAAACGCAGCTGGTTCTTTTCGTCAGGAAGCAGTTCAGGTTTAAAAGCACGAACTATTTCATTGCGAAGAGCATACATAGCATAGAGCCCCATTGCTTTGTGTCCAGCAGCATATACAAGCATATCATTCTTATCTGATGTCGGGATTGAAAAATCATAATCAGCTGTTTTATATAAGATTGATTCCACAAACCTGCCGGATGAAATTGAGCCGCCCGGGTGTCCGCTTGTAGGAACAAAATTATAAAGTAGACCGCAAAGAGTTCTGTAAATAAGATCGAGCTTTTCAAACTTTTCAACTTCTTCTTTTTGAATCGGGGTTAATGACTTTAAGATATCATTTACATCATAGAACTTTCCCCTGCGTGGTCCTAGACTAAAAGGTTTTGATTTAATTGATTCCATATTATTTATAAATTTTGAGGTAATTGTTATGTAAAACTAAATAATTAAAAATAGAAAATATATATAAATATTTCTGACAATGAGAGGGCAGAAATCAGAGATCTGACCTATAATTGACGTTTTTTAAGACTGCTTTATCATCAACATTAACTTTTATATGTGTAGTATTTAAGGAGGTTAAAACATCTTTCAAATTTTGCATGTTACTGTCAATGATTGTTTGAAAAAAAAATTCCGGAATGATTAATGGATGACCTGACTTACTTTCAAAATAAGGTTTGATAATACAGGTTGGGTTTTCTTCAAATGAGTTTATTAACTTTTCGATAGTGGATGTTTCAACAAAGGGATAGTCAACGGGAAAGATTATCACTCCATCAGATTTTTCAGAATTAATTATCCCGAGTTTAACAGAATGGAACATACCTTTTTCGGGGTCTTCATTTAAAATAAAAAGTGCCCCGGGTACTTTCCCGAGGCACCATTCTTTAT
>JBMOHR010000051.1:0-17344 GCA_049317745.1 Ignavibacteria bacterium | reverse complement strand
CTCATTTGTTGAATTTACAGATTTTATTTCACTTGAAGTTAAAAATTGTAAAACATATATTATTGGTTGTAAAAAAGTACAATTTTGGATAGAAAAATAAGAATATTAATCGGAAAAGTCGGTTTAGACGGTCACGACAGGGGAGCAAAAGTCGTTGCAGCAGCGTTTCGTGATGCCGGTTTTGAGGTAATCTATGCAGGTTTAAGGCAGACACCTGAATCTATGGTTGAGGCAGCATTGCAGGAGGATGTTGATGCTATCGGTGTTAGTATTTTAAGTGGCGCCCATATGACTATATTCCCAAGAATTAAGAAATTAATGGACGAAAAGGGAGTAAGTGATATATTGTTGTTTGGAGGCGGAATAATACCTCAAAATGACATTGATGAGCTAAATAAATTAGGGGTCGGAAAGTTGTTCACACCCGGAGCAACTACTACCGAAACAGTTGAATATGTCAAAGACTGGGTAATAGAAAATAGAAAAATTAATCAATAATGGAACCTGTAAAATTTGGAACTGATGGCTGGAGAGCCATTATAGGAGATACTTATACATTTGATAACGTTAGACGTGTATCGCTAGCAACAGCAAGGACATTCAAAAATCATCCGAATATAAAAAATGGTATAGTAATAGGATATGATACAAGATTTCTTGCAAAGGAATTTGCACATTGTTCTGCAGAAATATTCGCAAGCGAAGGTATTAATGTATTAATTACCGATAGTTTTGTTTCCACACCTACAGTTTCTTTACTTTCAAGAGATTTTAAGCTCGCTTATGGTGTGATGATTACTGCATCTCACAATCCGTTTAAATACAACGGATATAAATTGAAAGATTCATTCGGCGGTTCAATGAACCCCGATGAATTAGTGAAGGTTGAAGCAGAGTTGAAGCATATTGAGAAAGTTGAAGGCTATAAATCATTCGATGTACTTTTAAAACAAGGAATTATAAAGTATTTCGATGGCAGACAATATTATATTGATAATTTAGCAGCTAAAATTGATACTAAAGCAATTAACGAAGCTAATTTAAAAGTGTTATATGAAGCAATGTACGGTGCCGGTCAGAACACAATTAATGAACTGATTAAAGTTGACCAATTACACGCAGAAGTGAACCCTTATTTTGAAGGCGGTGCACCGGAACCTGTTGAAAAGAATCTTGGTCTTGCCTGCAAAATTACAAAAGAAGGAAGATATGATATATGTATAGTTACTGACGGCGATGCTGACAGGATAGCTATTATTGACAATAACGGAGATTTTCTTGATGCTCAGAAAACATTTGCATTACTCCTTAAATATCTGAATAAAACAAAAGGTTTAAAAGGAAAAGTTGTTAGAGGATTCTCTGCTTCAGAAATAATTAAAGAGTATTGCGAAAAGTACAACCTTGAACTTGAAACAGTTCCTGTTGGATTTAAGTATATTTCAAAGAAAATGATTGAAGAGGATGTTCTCATAGGTGCCGAAGAAAGCGGCGGAATTGGAATTAAAGGACATTTGCCAGAGCGAGATGGCTTATTTAATGGTTTGTTATACCTGGAAATGCTTGCAAACACTAAGAAAAGTATCTCTGAGCTTAAAGATGAACTTGACGAGGAATTTGGAAAATATTTCTATAAAAGGATTGATATACACACAACAGAAGAATTAAAGAATAAAACACTGGAGTTATGCAAGAATCTTAAATCCGGTGATAAAATTGGTGGTAAAGAAATCATTTCTGTTGACCCGCTCGATGGATATAAGTGTTTCTTCAGTAACGGTTGGATAACAATACGTGCATCGGGCACTGAACCATTGTTAAGATTCTACTGTGAAACCAGAGGGAATGACGAAACTTTAGATGTATTAAACATTACAATCAAAAATTTTAAATTATAACTTAAATTGATTAGAAAAGCCGTTTATATCAGTATATTTTTTTTAATTATTGGATATTCCCATAATTCGTACGCACAGAAAGATGTTTCAAATACGAATTCTCAAAATTCCAGCTCATATAATCCTCCAAATATAAATTTTAAAATAAATGCTGATGCACCAGACATAATTAACCAATTTAATAGTTCTTCAAATACTCAGTATAAATCTTTTCCTGTTGATAAAGCAATAAATTCGGAAAAGTATTTTGTTGGTCCAAATGATCTGTTTAGTTTGAGTATTTATGGATATGTTAATCAAACTATCCCAATGATGGTTAATTTAGAAGGATCCTTAATTATCCCCACTATTGGAGAAATTAATATTAATGGTCTATCCCTTAAAGAAGCAAAAGAAAAGGTAATTAGGGCAGTAAAGAAAAGATATTATTCAAGTGAAGTCGGTTTGAGTTTAACAACTCCTAGAACGTTTCTAATATCAGTTTCAAGTAGTGTCCAGAAGAAATTGGAAGTTAACCCTTTATTGAGACCATCTGATATTATTAGCATAATTTTTTACGATACTTTGAATGTCCCCCAAAATAATTATAAAATTAATAATCCCAAAGAATTCTTTGGTCCGGAAATATCGCTTCGAAATATAGAAGTTGTTAGGAAAAATGGTACTGTGGTAAATGTTGATCTTTATAAATATTTTAGTACAAATGACGATATTTTTAATCCTTATTTCTTGGAAGGTGATATCATTAAAATCCCTTATGGTCAGCTTTCAAAAAACAACGTAACAATCGAAGGTGCGGTTCAACTATCAGGTATCTATGAGTACAACAAAAACGATGACCTTGCAAGTATAATTGGATTGGCAAGAGGTTTTGAGACTGACGCAGAACAGGATAGTATTCGTATCTTCCGCCTTTCTCCATCAACTAACAAATATGAAGTTGTGAGTTTGTCATTTAAAGATAATAAAAATTATAAAATTAATGTTTTTGATAGAATTATTGTAAAATATAAGTCTAATTATGCAAAAAATCTTAGTGTTACTGTTTTAGGTGAAGTGAACAATCCTGGAATTTACCCGATTACTCCTAAGAATACCACATTAAAGGATGTTATTGAAATGACTGGGGGGTTTAAGTCTACTGCCTATCTGCCTTTGTCTATTGTATTTAGGAAATATGATGCTGAATATACAAAGAGGGATACTAACGAAATTTTAATAAATATGCGAACTAATGACTTAATTATTAATGAAAAAGATAAGGCAAGTTTTGAGAGAGACGTTATTTCCAGACGAAATCGAATGGTTGTTGATTTTGACAAATTGTTTAAATATAACGACTTAAGTCAGAATATTGTACTTGAAGATAAAGATGTTATATATATTAATGATGATAAAAAGGTAGTATATGTTTATGGGCAGGTATTAAATGAAGGTTATGTACAATTTAAAGAAGGTGAGGGATATGAGTATTATATTAATCAAGCTGGTGGATTCTCTTTAGCCGCAGATAAAAGTGATACACGTGTAATTAAATTTAATTCAAGGGGTTGGTATAAAACAGATGAAACAAAAATAATGTCAGGGGACTTTATTTATGTACCAAAACAATCTCCAAAAGAATTCAAAGAAACTTTCACAATCATTGCTACAATGATTGGAGTTGTTGCAAGTCTTATAACAACCTATTTGCTGATAAAACAAAATAATTAATGTCCTTAGAAATATATGACAAAAAATATTTAGTGATTAAATTAAATGGATAAAAACTTGAAAAATTCGATAGTTATAAATAATATTAAAATATTACTCAGATACAAGAAATTTATTTCTATTGCAACTTTAATAATTGTGTTGGCAGTTTCTTTCGTTGTCTTTTTTGTATTGGATCCAATATTCTACTCCAGTGCTACTGTTAAAGCATCCAGTAAAATGAGCGGCATTGGTAATATTTTGGGTAGTAGTATGCCCGATATTGGTGGTCTGGATGAATTGTCTGGTGGAGGCTCCGCATCTAAAGAATTAGCATTGTATTCACAGATTATTTACAGCAGAAGATGTTTGGAAGAAGTAATAATTAAATTCAACCTAATGGAAGAGTATAATCAGAAGTACATGGAGAGAACTCTAAAATTAGTTAAGGAACAGGTAGTGGAGGTTGGGAAAGATACTAAATCAGGTACATTAGAAATAGGTGTATATGATAATTCTCCTCAGAGAGCTAAAGAAATGGCAGATTTTTTGGTTGAACAATTAAACAAAATTAACACAGAGTTAAATGTTTTAAATGCCAAGAACAATAGAGAGTTTCTTGAGAACAGGTATAATTTAATTAAAAAAGATTTGACGCAGGCAGAAGATAGTCTGAAAAATTTTCAGGAAATTTATGGATTAGCTCCGGATGTAACAGCAAAAGCTATTGTTCAGTCACAGGTTCAACTGGAAGTTGAATTGAGTACTGAAGAAATTAAAATGGAATTACTTAGGAAAATGTTGTCCCCTGAACAATCTGAAGTGAAAATGCAGGAGCAAAAGATAGCTTCTTTAAAAAAACAAATAACAGATATTAAGAATTCTGACAGTGATGATAGACTTTTAAGATTAAAAGGAGCACCAAATAAGATAACTAGTTATTTAAGACTTCTTAGAAATGTTGAAATCCAGAATAAGTTACTGATCTATATTTTGCCAATGTACGAACAGTCTAAGGTTGAAGAGAAAAAAGAAACTCCTACTGTATTGATTCTGGATAAACCATATCTTCCTGAACTTAAGAAAAAACCTAAGCGAATGACAATTATAGGTCTTAGTTTGTTTCTTTCTCTTGGTTTGCTTTCGTTCTCTGTCTTGGTTTATGAGAATATAGGTAGAAATCTAATCTCATCTTTTAATCAGAGAAATGATTGAGCTGTCTAGATCAAGTAGTACTATTGAAAACTCTAATCGTACTTTAACATATGCTGTTGCAATCTTATTGTTGGTTATTTCTGTAACATCAATTATATTTGAAAACTACAACCTTGGTATATTCGTTTTTTTAATCCCTTTTTTGTTTTTCGCTCTGCTTTTTTTCGAATCTAATATAAAGTATTATTTCGTTACTTCTCTATTCTTTGCAAATTATTTTTACTGGCCTCTTAGAATACAAATGTCATTGTTGTTTGGCATTTTGATGATTCTGATATTTCTTACCAATTCTCAAAACTCGATATTTAATAATTTGAAGTTACCTAAAGCCGCCAAGTATTTGGGTTCAACATTAGTCCTTTATATCTTCGTTTCCTCATTTTTAAGCCCACATTTTAGTATCAGCGCATTTTATTATTCTTTGTTGTTTTGCATATTCATATCTACTTCTTACGTCGTTTATCGCTTAATAACAAGTACAGATGACATCAATAAAATAATGCAATATTTTACTATTCTCACTGTTATATCTGGAATAATTATAATAATAAGAATTGTAATGACTGGCAAAATCAGGTCATTAGGGATAGCAGGATTTGCTATAATGGACTATATAGTTATATCACTCGTAATTCTGATTTTTAGAGATTTTTTATTGGGAAAGCAAAATAAGAAGTCTATATTATATTTGACTGTAATCTTCATTATTTTTATTACAACTCAATCAAGATTTGCCTGGCTTGGGTTTTTACTAACTATGATTTATGGTAGTATTATCAGTGGGTTTTATTCTCAAAATGCTAAGGAATTATTGAGAAAAAAAGTCCCACAGATTATTATCATTTTTGTTATACTTATTTCTCTGTTATTTGTAACTGGTTTGGGGAGCGTGTTTATTGGAAGACTTACTGAAATAAATTTCTCATTCTTTCAGAATGAAGAAGGATTAATGGTTACTAATTCAATGGAATCAAGAATATTAATTTGGATTGTTGCCTTGAATACATTTTTAAGTCATCCTGTCACTGGGATAGGCTATCTGATGTTTAGTGAGGTTTCTGAACAATACAATGTTCTGCCGTTACTTGCGTATCAAATATTTGTGGAGAATTTAGATGCCCACACTACATATTTTAACATTCTGTGTGAAACCGGCATAATTGGATTTGTATTCTTCTTGTCTTATATCATTACTGTATTTACTATTAGTATTAAAGCAATAAAAATATCTCTGTCGAATTCTAAAAAAAATACGAGTATTATATTGAATCTGCTAGTCTTCTTTTTTATGGTACATAGTATTTATTCGGGTGCTTATACATTCGGTCAAGGAGCATTTGTTATGCATTTTATTTTTGGAATTACTTTGGCCAATTACTCTCTTTTGAAAATAGAATATCGATCTAGGAGTGAGGTTTCATAAATGTCTGAAATGGGAAATTGAAATGCTTAATATAACGGATAAGAAAAATGCGATTTGGAACAGTCTTGGATTTATTGGTTCATCAGTTTTGGGGTTTGTAAATTTTTCTATAAACTATAATTCCTTTTCAGCGGCCGATTTTGGAGTTTTTATCTTAATCAATTCTATTTTTGGGATAGGGAATGCATTAGATTTTGGTTTTGGTGTGTCAACTGTAAAATATATCTCAGAAGCTCGAGGTATTAAAGACTTTGAACTGGTAAATCAAATTTACGTATCATTCCTGATCCTCTTTGGCATATTGGCTTTAATTATAGTCGGCGGATTTTATGCGTATTTTTTTACAGTATTCAGGTATTCGGAATTATTTATCAATACTGACTATAAATTATTGCAAATTATGTTTCTTTTTCTGTCAATATCGTTTCTGTTCCGGTATATAAATAATTTCTTAGGTAAGGTATTCGAGGGCTTTAGTGAGTTTGTATTATTCTCAAAAGTAAGTTTACTGGCTTCAGCTATTAACACTATCTTTATGATTGTGATATTTGTTTTTAAACTTACTATAGGTCATCTGGCATTCGCATATATGATTACAGGTTTTATTACATTTTTATTATTAATAATTATTTCTCTAAAGGAAATTGATGTTTTAAAACTGCAAATTAAATATTTTAGTCTTACAATGATTAAGAAATATGCCGCATACAGTATTAATATCCAGTTGTCCTTCCTTGTAGGAAGTTTTGTTGATCCTGTAGTAAAGTATTTATTAGGTAAGTATTTAAATATAAGTTTTGTCACATTATTTGAGTCTGCAAAGAAAATAATTGATTTGTCAAATGGATTGATTTTCTCTGCTCAAAAAGGTTTGTTGAACAAATTGAGTGAAAATAATGTGGCAAATAAATTGAATGATTATGTGAATTCAAATATTTTTATATATGCTAAAATGTCAAATTACTATTCAATTTTGATTTATGGAATACTGAATACTTTTATCTGTTCTTTTGTTATAATATGGTTCGGAAGTTACGAGTCAATGATAATGTTGTTGATATTCTTTTTGCCGTATTCTTTGATAAATTTTTCGGGTTGTCTGTACTTAGTTCTTATGATTGAAGGAAAGGGTATTAAGTTATTAATTATTCAAGTAATTAATATTATAATGGTATCTCTGTTATTGTATCTTTCACTGACAATTTCTAATAATTATATTGGGATTATAGGGTATTATTTGGCTACAATAGTCACAATGTCTGTTCTCTTTTATTTCATTATTAAATTTAATGATTTTGATTATAAAGCATTTATCAAGCAGGTTAATGTAAAAGATTTGCTTAAATTAAATCTTATTATTATCAGCGAAATTACATTCTTGTATATCTATAGGAATTATTATCAGTACGTACTTACTGCATATACTTTAGTTTATTTTGTAGCATTTTATAGTTATATATCTTATTTTTATAGGACATTTTATGGTAAACTTAGAAATATTTTAATTAGCAGGTGAATTGGGATTGAAAATATCTATAATAACGCCATCTTTTAATCATGGTAAATTTATAAGGCAAACTATAGAATCTGTTTTGAACCAGGATTATTCAGATTATGAGCATATAATCATTGATGGTGGCTCGACTGATAATACAATTGATATACTAAAAGAATATTCACATTTAAATTGGATCAGTGAAAACGATAATGGTGCAGCAAATGCTATTAATAAAGGTTTTAGAATAGCTAGTGGCGAAATATTAGCATGGTTAAATTCGGATGATTATTATGAGAGAAATATTTTCCTCAAAATTGTGAAAGCCTTTGAATCAGATAATTCTGTTGGATTGGTATATGGAAATTTAACTTACATTTCTGAAAATGGTGAAATAATTAGAAAAGAGAAAACTAATATCTATGATTATGATAATCTGGTTAAAAATAGTCCGGATTTAATAAGACAACCGTGTTCGTTCTTTAGAAAAAGTATTTTAGATGAAATTGGTGAACTGGATGAATCCTTAAAATGTGTTTTTGATTATGATTTAATCTTGAAGATATTAAAAATAACAAATGCATATTACTTGGATTCGAATTTAACATATTATAGGGATTATCTGAATACACTAACGAGAAAGTTTATTCGTAAACAGGGTTTTGAAATATTGAAAGTCGCGAGAAAAAACGGTGCCCGTATTTCGGACAGGATATTCGCAAAAACAATTATCAAAAAGATATTGTTACCAAGCATATTTGTAAAAAGTCAATAATTATCAATAGACAATGAGACACATATTAAAATTTGTTACATTTAATTTATGGTTTTCCCGAAAACTTTATACTTTAATATTTATTATTTTGGTGTAAAAGGTATTTATACTTTACTTGTCTATGTTTCCAGAAAAGTTAAATTATTGAGAATAAAAGGTACTGTAAATATCAGAGGTCTGAATACACCAGGTATGATTCAAATAGGTTATCCAAAAGTTGGAATATTTGATTTCAAGTATGAAAGAACTGTATGGGAAATGTCCGGTAAGGTAAAATTCAGTGGATCTGCTTTTATCGGTCATGGTTCAAAAATCAGCGTAAGTGATAAAGGTGTGTTGACTATTGGCAAAAATTATGTAACTACATCGTCATCCTATATTGTTTGTAGTCAGTAAATAAATATTGGTGATGACTGTCTTCTCTCTTGGAAGATTTTAATAATTGATACTGATTACCATACTGTTATTTACGATGATAATAAAAAGAGTTCTGTTAACAGACCAATTTCTTTAGGTGATAAAATATGGATTGGTTGTAATACAACAATATTAAAGGGAACGATTATAAGTAGTGGCTGCGTTGTTGGGGCAAGTAGTTTGTTGTACGGGCATTTGGAAGATAATAAGTTAATAGCTGGAAATCCGGCTAAAGTGCAAAAAAATATTAAAGGCTGGAATGTATAGCAATCTTGTATGAATTAAAAAGATGATGTGAAAAAGATATTAATGATAACTCATTCCGCTAACAAAACAGGCGGTGGTGAAAATGATTTCCAAACTTTATTGGAGTATTTTCAAAAGAGATATTATATCTATTCAATTACTCCTGAAGGTCCGAGAGTTGATGATATAAAGAAAGTATCTGATCAGACATTAGTTGTCCCTGCAAGAATATTTCCGTTTGAGGGATTTAATATAAAAATGTATTTTGCATACATATATTACAGTATTAAAAAAACATTTCTGCTTATTCCTTTTTTATTAAAGAATAAACAGAATATTGATGTTGTTTTTGTTAATTCCTCAGTATGTATTATTGAAATGGTTATTCTATGGTTTCTAAGTATCCCATTTTACTTATCAATTAAAGAAATAATAGAACCTCGTTTTATAAGAACTATGTTCTATAAGTTTTTTTATATAGCTGGTATAAATGTGATAGTTATTTCTGACTTATTAAGAAAATTATATGTAGAAGTAAATAAAAACTCGAAACCAATTCTTATAAGGTCTTCAATTGATGAGGAATCTTATATGTCAGAAAAATTGAGGCTGAAAAACCTCTATGAACATAAAAGTGATGATATAATCACAATAGTTAATATTGGCGTGATAACGCCAAGTAAAAACCAGAAGTTATTGATTGAGGCACTTTATAAATTAAAATCAAATGTTAAGATTAAAGTAATATTTATTGGCAGGGTAGTTGATGAAAAATATTATAATTCACTTAATAAGCTAATTAACTCAAATAATATTAATAATGCAGAATTTATTTTTAAGGGAAATTTATCAAGTAAAGACGTTTTAAAAGAAATATATGAATCTGACTTTGTTGTAATAACTTCACAAAAAGAGGGAATGTCTTTAGTCCTTGTAGAAAGCCTCTTTATGGAAAAGCCTCTTATTGCTACCCCGGTAGGTGTTGTTCCTGAAGTTATTATAAATGGGTTCAATGGATTTATTGTGGATAATAATCCATCTGAATTGGCGTTGAAAATTGAAAATATTGCGAATGACTTAAATTTAAGGGACTTTATTATATCTAATACATTTCAAACATATAAAAATAATTTTAGCATCGATTATTATAAATCAAAGCATGAGGAGTTGTTATTTGGAGATATATAATTACAGAACGAATAAACTGAGCCTTTACTTTCTAAATTATCAAACGGTAAATTATGATAACTAAAATACTATATGTCTCATTAGGTGAAAACATGTTTGGTACTGAGAAATTTATCAGCTATTTTGTGAATAATTTACCTGTGGATAAATTCGAAGTCCATTGGGGTATCCCTTATGAGTCACGATTAAGTAATATTCTAAAACAGAATAATAACAGGTATTTTAGCTTCGAAAATGGAACGTTAAGTAATTTTAAAATTAAAGGCCTGATCAATATTGCAAAATATATTCATAAGAATAACATAAATATTGTTCATTCAAATTCTGGTATATTGCCTTGCGTAGTAGGTAAAGTAATGGGTGTAAAGAAATGTTATGAAACCAGGCATGGAATATTTTACTCAGATAAAGAGCTTAATGAATTCGGAATATTGCAAAGATACCATGAGAAAATTAAACAGTATTTTGTGGAATATCAGATCGCAATAGGTGAAAATGATAAGTATAGAATGATTAAGCATTTTGGAATGATAGATGAAAAAATTAAAGTTATTCCATATGGTATTGATATAAATGATATAAGAAAACAGGGTATTAAATCAGGTCTTAATGTGAAAAGTAAGAATGGGAAATTTAAATATCTCAATATCGGTCGGTTTTCACTTCAAAAATCCCAATTAGATTTATTGAAAGCAGTAAGAATGTTAATTGACGAATATCAGAATTTTGAATTAACAATAATCGGAGAAGGCGAAGAAAAAGATAACTTGTTAAATTACATAAAGAGCAATAATCTGGAAAAATATGTTATTCTGAAATCTTACATAGATAATATCCATTTGGAAATATTGAAATATGATGCTTTAGTCATGACGTCAAAATATGAAGGAGTGCCCTATGTTGTATCTGATTCAATGGCACTTGGTCTTCCGGTCGTTCATACAGATGTTGGCTGTGTATCCAATGTTATAAGAAATAATGTTGATGGATTGCTTGTCAATGTTGAAAACATAGTTGAGATTAAAGATGCAATGAAAAAAATTGCGACAAACACAAAATTGTATGAGAATATTCAGATAAGTGCATTTAATAGAATTGAAAGTTATCCGATTGGAAAAATGATAGATGAGTATGCTAAAGTATATTTATTGTAAATAACAAAAAGTTTCTGTGATGAAAAAAATCAAAGTGTTAAACATTGTGACGGTAGTTGAAGATGGAGGGCTTGAAATGCTTATTTATAAAATATATAAGGGCCTAAATAAGGATTTGTTTCAGCTTGATTTGTGTATACTGACAAAAATGGACAGGGAGAGTTTTATATTCAAAGATTTTAAGGAACTTGGTTGTAATTTATACAATCTCAAGTTCAAAAATAGGAATATTGGTCTCTCTGGGTTCATTAGTAATCTTAATGAAATAATTAAGTTAAGTTCCATAATCCGTAATAATGAATATGAAGTTGTTCACTCGCATGATTTTTTTCCTGCTTTCTTTGCACGTCTTGCGGTTATCTTGAGCAGAATAATGTTTTCTGATTATCCACATAAGGTTTTTGTAACGTATCATAACATATATTACTGGCTTAAAAAACCACATAGACTAATTAATAAGCTTTTATCATATTTTACAAATAGAATTATTTGTGTGTCAGAATCGGCTAAAATCGATTCATTGAAAACAGAGAAGATAACGGAAAATAAATATAAAGTGATTTATAATGGGTTGGACCCTACTGAGTTTTATAAAGACAATAATCTGAGAATTGTTACCCGAAAAGAGTATGGCTATTCGGAAAATGATTTTATAATAGGTAACGTTGGTGTTCTTTCAGTCAGAAAAGGGCAAATATATCTTTTGAAAGCATTTAATGAAGTAAAAGATAAATATCCTGATTTAAAATTATTAATTGCTGGTAGTATAAGAACACATGAAATAGATGTTTATAATGAGATATTGTTTTTTATAAAAAATAATTATCTTGAAGACAGGGTTAAAATTGTTGAGCCTATTAAAGAGGTAAATAAAATATATAATATTATTGACCTGTTTGTAATGTGCTCAATTACAGAAGGATTTGGACTTTCTGCATTCGAACATATGTTGACTGAAAAACGATGTCTTTTCTCGGATATACAGGTATTTAAAGAACTGACTAAGGATGGTCAATTTGGTAATTTGTTTGAGAACCAAAATTATTTATCTCTGGCAGATAAAATAACAGAAGAAATAGAAAGTTACGGGAAAAATACCATAGATTTTCCTAAATATAGAACTTTTGTAGTTGAAAATTATAACTTGAATAAAATGGTAAAAGAGTACGAAGAAATTTATTTGGATTCGAGATAATGAGTATTTATAGCGAAAATAGTTGTCGTTGTTTTATAAGTCTTAAATGTAATACCTGATATTTATTACTATGCAATTTATCAAAAGATTAAAAATATTAAATTATTATTATGTCAAATATCCTAAAGCAAACGAAAAATATTATTCTTTCTAATAATATTGTAAAAAATATTTTTAAGTCTTTAACTGGTATAATTAATTTTAAAGTGAAAATAAGAGTCTCAGGGAAAAAGTTTATTATACCTGTCGTTAAGAATGTAGGGCTGAGTAATATTTCACTGGATGAAATTTGGCTCCTAAAATTAATTTCGAAATTAATACCTTTGAAAAACGGGGTATTCATAGATGTCGGCTCTAACACAGGGCAAACTTTAATTGAACTTCGGTCTGTTGACGAAAATATAGTATATTATGGATTTGAGCCAAATCCTACATGTGTGTCTTATTGTATCAACTTAATTAAAGTTAATAAGTTTAGTAAATCATATATTATTCCTGTTGGTGTGTTTTCCGAAAATAAAGTGTTAAATATACATCTGACTTCGGAGACTGATTCCAGCGGAACTATTATTGAGGATTTAAGACCAGGATATCCCGTAATTGAAAGATATTTAATTCCTGTTATGACCTTTGAAAGTATACAAAAGACTGTTAATATCGATGATATTTCCATAGTTAAAATTGATGTAGAAGGTTCAGAACTTGAGGTATTTCGTAGTTTGGAGTTTACTATTACCAAATATAAACCAATTATTTTATGCGAAATATTATGGGCTCATAATGAAGATAAACTCAGTTATGTAAGTGAGAATAATAGTAAAATAATTGATTTGGTTCATAAAATGGGATATGAAATATACAGGTTGATAAAATCTGAGGACAATAATGATGTTAAATCTCTAGAAAATGTAAAAGGAATTGAAAAATATGTTTACTCGTCGAGTAACAGCGACCTTTGTGATTATATTATGATTCATCAGGATTATATTGAAAAAGTAAGGGAGTTATTCCCTTCTAATATCTGACACTCAAAATATTCTATAGATAAAAACTTGGGGCGAAATAAAATTCTTAAAACTTTTACATTAAATTAATATATATTTTGGAAATATCAATTGTCATTGTAAATTACAACACGCATGAGCACTTAATAAAATGTTTAGATTCTATTAATATTAATAAAGATGGGATTGCTATTGAAATTATAGTTGTTGATAGCAATTCACCTGATAGGTCAATTATTGACTTATCTGAAAAATATAAAGATGTTAAGTTTCTATTCTTAGATGTTAATAATGGTTTTGGGTATGGGTGCAATAGAGGTGTAGACGAAGCAAAGGGTAAATATATACTGTTATTAAATCCTGATATTATTGTCACAAATAATTCACTTTCGAATTTATATAATTATGCCGAAAATAATCCGGATGCTGCTGGATTTACAGGATTATTGATGGACGAAAGCAATAAATTGGCTTACTGTTATAATAACTTTCCTGATCTAAAGTGGGAAATGAAAGAAGCATTTGGTATAGGTGCTGAATCTTTTGTTAATGGTCTGCTCGCTCGCAGTGAAATAAAAGATAATATCCCGTTTGATATCGATTGGGCTCATGGTGCATGTTTTATGATAAGAAAAAGTGTATACGAAGAAATCAATGGATTTGACGAGAATATATTCCTTTATTACGAAGATATAGACATTCAGAAGAGACTAAAGTCCAGGGGGTATAGAAATGTCTGTATTCCTTCATCTAAATTTTATCATTTCACAAGAAGCAGCTTGACCGATGAAGGTTCAGATAAGATATACTATTTTTACATGCATAAAAGTAAAAAATATTATTTGAGAAAGTACTTTAATGTTTATACTTATTATTTGATTAATGCTGTTTACATCCTGGCTTATCTCACGAAAATTCCATTGCTTCCCTTTAGGAAAAAATTTAGAGGAATTAAAGTCGCTAAATTAAATCATTATTTTATAATATTAGGTGTGTATACAAAATATTGCGAAAAGTTTGACTCAAATTGAGATAGGGCCGATGGAAGGTTATCTGGTTAATCGATGCAAACAAGATTAATCATTATGACCATTTAGGATAAGTCTAGTAACGTGATATAGTAGTATGTTTAATTTTATGAATAGTATTTTTGACTCAAAATCGAAAGGTAACAGACATCAAATGCTGTTGTTATTTTCGTCCTTCCGTAACAGCATTTAATTTCCTTATTGCATATTTTCTTTTGCAAAGTATACTTTGTAATTATCGTCAAGAATTATTCCTTCCCATATTTGTCTGATTCTGTATACCTTCGTATAATTTCATTGTAATATCCCATTTTTGATGCCTTTGTCATAAAAAGTAACCTTTTAATCTTTTTAATATGGTTACATTACTTATGAGGCAACGAATATGCTTTTCCTCTATTCTTGGTTACTTCAACTATTGTGCAATGCCTATACCCTGAAGTTATTCATTTCTGACTTGACAAACAAAATAAAATTATGTATATTATATATTCTTAGAGTACTCTGTGTATTTGAGCTAAAATATCTTAATTATTAGAAAATTCTTTTTTATAATAGCTTAAATCACTGATAAAACATAAGAATCGCCTAAAGCCCACTATAAGTACACTATAAGCCCACTACAAATACACTTGAAACACACTCTTCTTCTATGTATATTAGGTCCAAACTATATTTCTTCCCTATATAGGGCTTATGTAATGTATATTAAAACCATGTTTGTCCTATATTCGGCTTAAATGAAACATAAGTATATCAATTTAACAGGAGGTACATAAAATGGCAAGAATAACGCATAGTCATCTCGGTACTCCAAGCGGGAAACTTGGAAATGTTGTATACAAACGCAGGAACAAAAAGACGTTTTCGCAAATGGCTACTGAAGTCTACAATGAGACAAAATCAGAGAAGGTTAAAAAAAACCGTAATTTATTCAGTGAGGTAACCCTTTTTTCAAATTATGTCAATAAGTCTCCAACGATAAAATATATCTGGAAGACAACGAAGATGAGTAAAGGGCTTGCCTCAAACATTAAAATATTCGTTTATAACTACCCGACTATTAAATCTTACGGTATATCATCTGACTGCAGAATCTTACCGCCTTTTTTACCACTTAGTAAAGCTGGTATTGCAATGAATGAAAACGAATTAACTTTCTCGTTTGTGATTAGTTACAATGGCATTCTTCACGAAGCTTACAATGATTTTAAAGCGCCGTTTATTATTACTGCTGTAATTCGGATGGAAGATCCTGTAAGCGAAAAAGCGGGATATAAAATGGCAAATATGAGACTTGAAGAAAAGCTTGACGAAGGAGAACTTTCAAAAGATGGTCTTACTCATTTTACTTTTGAAACTGAGAAAAAGAAATTTAAAATGATGAAAGATTTTAACAAGATAATTGTGTATCCGGCTATTATATCTTTAGATCAGTATAAGCAACCTTACAAATGGGCAGAATGCGGAGGCATTTATGTCAAAGGTGCTGACCGTGTTTACGTTCCGCCATCTATTCCTGAACCCGTTCAGAAACCGGGTGTGTATTTTGATATAGAATACAGGTAGAAATTCACCTCAATATTAATTGCATTATATTGAGTCTTTCAAATAGATTTCAAAAAAGAGGTTAGCTATTCAATTGAATGAAGTTTTATTAATTGTTATCTTAAATGTTTACTGATTTTATGTAGAATTTTCTACTAATTTAGATTTATTGATGAATACACAAGAGGAAAGTCCGAAAGTAAGTATTGTTTTGCCGACATATAACAGGATTAATTGGTTACTAAAGTCAATTGAGAGTGTGCGTGCGCAATCGTATCAAAATTGGGAATTAATTGTTATTGATGATATTTCTTCAGATGGAACTGATGAAAGGATGAAGGAGATATGTGCTCAGGACTCAAGAATTCAATATCACAAGTTACCCGTAACAAAAGAGCCTGGTATTTCTAAGTTTCTTAATTTTGGTATCAATAATGGAAAAGGAAAGTACATTGCAAGACTTGACGATGATGATAAATGGATTGATAACGACAAGTTAAAGAAACAGGTAGAATTTATGGAAAAGAATCCGGAATACGTGTTAACAGGGGGTGGGGTAGTTGCCATTAATGATAAGGAAGAGGAAATTTTCAGGTATCTGGAGAACGAAACAGATGAACAAATCCGTAAGAAAGCTCTTTTGTCAAACCCTTTTACACATCCTACAGTTCTGTTCAGGAAAGATGCTGCATTAAAAATTGGCGGGTATCAGATTCTTGAATTTGCCGAGGACTGGGATTTCTGGTTAAGGCTGGGTAAAGTAGGAAAATTATATAATTTCCCTGAATATTTTGCACATTATCTAATGGCGGGTCAGAATATATCACTTAAAAATCAAAGAGGCCTGGCAAAGATGTTGTTTGAAATAATAAAAACACATAAAGATTCTTATCCTAATTACTGGAAAGGATATTCTGTAAATGTATTCCAGCTAATGCATTCATATATGCCGGGATTTTTGCGGAGCAGTACTACTACATTTCTTAAATATTTAAAAAGGAAGTATTTCTAATATGAATTATTTTGTTGCAGGTGGTGCAGGATTTATCGGTAGTCATTTAGTAAG
>JBMOHR010000050.1:0-17789 GCA_049317745.1 Ignavibacteria bacterium | reverse complement strand
GAGAAAATATTATCTATGGATGAAATGCGCGAAATTATTTCTAAGAACTGGGAAGGATTTGATAAGATAAGAAATAAAGCAGTATCTGTTTCTAAATGGGGTAATAACGATGATTATGCAGACAGCATATACGAAGATTTATTCGATGTGTATTGCGGTTATGTTTCCGAGCAGAAAAATTATCTCGGCGAACCTTACGATCCGTCTATGCTGGCGATAAGTACTCACGCACCATTCGGTAAAGTCTGCGGAGCAACTCCCGACGGAAGGTTTGAAGCCGAAACCCTCTGCGACGGAGTCACTTCTCCGTTCCCGGGAACTGATACTAACGGACCTCTTGCAGTTTTACTTTCAGCAGGGAAAATTGACCACTCAAAAATTCGCGGCGGACTTCATAACATGAAATTCCATCCGACAGTACTGAAGGGAATACAAGGTTCTAAAAAACTTTTAAGTCTGATTAAAACTTACTTCGATACTCTCGGATTTCAGATACAGTTTAATGTTGTTGACAGCGTGATGTTAGCCGATGCACAGAAGCATCCTGAGAATTACAGGGATTTAATCGTACGTGTTGCAGGTTTCAGTGCCTTCTTTGTTGAACTTGGAAAAACCATTCAGGATGAAATTATCAGGCGGACAGAACATAACATCTGATTGTGCGCTGATATTTGATGTACAGGATTTATCCGTTCAGGATGGTCCGGGTATCCGAACAACTGTTTTTATGAAAGGCTGTCCACTGAAGTGCAAATGGTGTGCTAACCCCGAAGGTCAGAACCCACACGTAGAGTTTATGCACATCAATTCATTGTGCGGGAAAAATTATAAATGTGTATCCGTTTGTCCTTACAGCTCAGCCTCTGCAGGAAACGGTTATCCGGAATTTAATCATAGTATCTGCAATGATTGTGTAACCCATGAATGTGTCGACCATTGTCCTACACAGTCTGTTAAATTCACAGGCAGATATTTATCGGTTGATGATTTAATCAAAAGAATCAAACCAAACTTATCATACTATAAAAATTCAGGCGGCGGGATAACTTTTTCAGGCGGTGAACCTTTCCTGCAAACAGGTTTCATAAGTAATTTCATTGAGAAAACTTCGCCTTTGGGTTTATCAGTAGGAGTAGAAACCTGCGGAATGTTTGC
The DNA here is from genome assembly GCA_049317745.1 of Ignavibacteria bacterium. GTDB lineage: Bacteria > Bacteroidota > Ignavibacteria > Tepidaquicellales > Tepidaquicellaceae > CAIKZJ01. The sequence goes on along the minus strand of JBMOHR010000050.1, from coordinate 16,634 downwards.
TTGGGAAGATGTGGAGAAGATAGCGGCTAAATTTGATTTCATATACTTTGATTTAAAATGTATGGACAGCGGCATACATAAAAGTGTGACAGGAAGCCCGAACGAGACTATACTAAACAACCTGAAAAATCTTGCAATGATAAACACGCAAAACATAACTGTATCTGTTCCTGTGATTCCCGAAGTAAATGATTTTTATGAACAGATAAAAAGTATAGCTGGGTTTTGCAAAGATGTTGATATTAAACGTATAAGACTTTTGCCTTATCATTTTCTCGGAGAGAGTAAATATGCAAACCTTGGAAGAAAGTACTTAATGGAAAAAGACTTATCCGTCTCTCAGGAGACACTTGAAAGTCTTAAGAAAACCGTTGAAGTTTACGGAATTATCTGCAGCATAGAGTAGATTCATTCAGGTTTCTAGTCAAGCAGAATAAAATTTCTTAATAGTATCGCAAACTTCCAGAACCTGTTCTTTCTTCAACTCAGGAAAACTCGGAAGATTTATCCCGCGTATTGCAAGTTCTTCTGCGATTCTGAATTTCTGATATGTATGCGCAAACATCGGCATTGTATGAGCAGGATAAAATGTCGGACGTGTTTCAATACCATTATCAGAAAGAAAATTTCTTAATGCCTCTCTGGTTTTTACATTCTCTGTCATTATTGAATACATCCAGTATGAATGAACTGTGTCCTTCGCTTCTTTATGCGTGACAACAGGAAGTCCTTTCAGGTTTTCGTTATAAGTATCTGCTATAAATCTTTTCTTCTTTAAAATATCTTCTGCTCTTTCCAGTTGTGCAAGTCCTATCGCCGCACAGATATTCGTCATTCTGTAATTGTAACCGATAACATCGTGCCAGTATTCTCTTACAGTAGAAACACCGTGCATTTTCAAATGGTATGCTTTGTCGTAAAGATAATAATCATTTGAAACAACCATTCCGCCTTCGCCTGTAGTGATTGTTTTGTTCCCGTAGAAGCTGAATGTTGAAATGTTTCCGAATGTTCCTGCGTATTTTCCTTTGTACTGCGAACCGAATGCTTCTGCGCAGTCTTCAATCACAAAAAGATTGTTATCGTTTGCGATTTTCATAATAGCATCCATATCACACATCTGTCCGTAAAGATGAACAACCATAATTGCTTTAGTTTTCGGAGTAATCTTTTTCTTAATATCTTCGGCGTCCATCTGCCAGGTTTCCTCGACAGAATCAACGAATACAGGCGTAGCGCCTGTGTAGATAATTGAACTCACTGAAGCAATGTACGTAAATGTCGGAACTATCACTTCGTCGCCTGTGGTAATGCCGAGTGTTTCAAGCGCAAGATGCAGTGCCGTAGTACCGTTGGAAACAGCAGTTGCATACTTCACGTTTATAAATTCCGAGAATCTATCTTCGAATTCCTTTATGAATTTTCCTTTTGAAGAAATCCAGGTTGAATCCAGGCATTCATTAACGTATTTCTTTTCGTTACCCGCTAAATTCGGTATGTACAGAGGAATCTTGTATCCCATAATAATTATTTTTTAAAAAGATTTACAGTATTAATAATTTTATTCAGGTCTATCATATCAATACACTCAAGGTTGTTCGGACATTTGCGTTTCCAGCAAGGTGAACACTCAAGGTCTTTCGGATATAGCTTAACGCCGTAATCATAAAGTTCTATTTCCTGATGACAGGAAAGTCCGTACCAGCTGATAATATATTTCTGCAAAGCAATTGCAAGGTGCATTCCGAAACTATCACCAGATACCACTATATCAGGAATCGACATATAGCAGGCGCCGCGCCTTATGCCTTCTGTAGTTGGAGTATTAATTATTCTGTGTTTCTGGTCATTACTAAAACTGTTAAATATTGTGTTGTTTCTTTCAGTATCTTCTCTTCCGCCAAGAAGCATTATTACATTCTTTTCATTCTTTATTAACTCTTCTATTAATTTGATGTGCTGCTCAACTGTCATTTTCTTGTTCGGAAACAATTCAGAGCAGCCCGTATTAAAACCTACGTATACATTATTCGAATCATATTTGAAAGATTTTTTGTAACTGTCAACGTGTGCTTGTTCTTCATCTGTAAGACTGAACACATATCTGTCCCGTTCATACTTAAGTTCAAAGACATCGTGGATTATCTCAACTCCTGTTTTAGTATTCTCTCTGAACTTCTTCTGGTCATCAATTCCGAGTATGTAACTTTCCATAGCAGTTTCATTCGCAGGTACTATCTTGCCGTCTCCGTTAAATACGAATCCGAGTTTCTTTTTAGCCTTCACTTCATTCGTAAATGCACATGCATAATCAGATTTATCTGCGTTCATAACTATGTCGTACTCGATATTCCTTGCAATCATTCTGCTTTCATCTGACCACAGAAAAAGTTTATCAATGTACTCGTTATTGAAAAGAATCTTTTCTGCATTCGGCATAGTCATCCAGTGAATAGTGCTGACAGGGAATTTCCTTTTTAGCGCAGGGAGTATTGGTGTGTTATCAAGAACATTCCCTAACGCATCAAGAGAAACAATAAGTATCTTTGTTCCCATTTTACCTTCTTCATCCATTGCACAACCGCTCTCAAGGCAGTTGTAGTATGGCTTGCAGGGTTTATACCCTGAAAATTTCTTACACTTAGGTATTGTCAAATCTTTAAATTCCATTTTATATTATAATATGTTTTAAAACTTCTTCGGTTGATATCCCATTCTCAATTCCGCATTGCTTCTTATCGCTGCTGCAATTGGAATCACAAAATTCTTTTGACACTTCTATGTTAACAGATTTTTTATTAATAACGCCCCAGAGTTTAATGCTGCTCATAGCACTGTTACAGTGAATACCTATACACTTTCTGTCAAGTGCATCTGCAAGATGTATCGGACCTGTTGATGAACAGATCATTAAGTCGGCGACAGAAATAATCTTAATCAGTTTCCTTAAATCATCTATATCGTCTGAAACATCCACAATTCTTTTATCGTTTATTTCTTTGACTCTGTCTTTAAACTCCTGAGTCATTTCATAAGCAGTAAGCAGAATCACAAAATTCTTATCAGGATACTTCTTTACAATCTTGTTAAGCAGTTCAAAGTATTTCTCTTCGCTCCAGTTCGGTGCAGAATTCTTCGAGCCTGTGTGAAGAATAATTATGAATGTATCTTTAGTAATTCCTTTGTGCAATAGGTATTCTGAGATTTCAGCTTTCTCAGAATCTGAAGTATATATTTCGGGCTGATAATTATCCGTTTCAACACCAATCTTTCTTGCAAGGTCCATACAGTAATCAGCTTCGTGTCTGAGCGGAGTATAATTGTTTCTCGAAACACTTTTCATTAACGTGATAACTTCATAAAGTATTCTGCCGACACCAATTCTTTGTTTCACTCCTGCCCAGAACATCTGATAGGCAGCTCTTTCTGTCGGGAAAACCAACAAACCATAATCGAACTTCAGTGATTTGATTTTCTTAACAACTTCCCAGAAAGAATCTTTCGATAAATCATCGGTAATGATTTCATCAACGTATGGATTATTCTCAAAAATCTTAGCAGTATTTGGCTGAGTCAATGTAGCAACGAAAGCATCGGGAAAAGCCTTCTTAATCTCACGCGGAATAGCAGTTATCATAACAACATCACCAACTCTGTCCGTACGCACTATTAGAATTCTTTTAGGCATTTATATCTTCTGAATATTAATGTTGTTCTTCTTTATTAACTCTTCAAATTTTTCAAGCATAGTCTTTCTGGATAATTCAGTCATACATATATTCCCAATCTCGCACTCAAGAAGGTTGCAATGCAGGCAATCGAGTTTTGTATTTTCAACTGTGATATTCTGTTCACCGTATGGTCCCTGAAGCTTAGGATTCGTTGGTCCGTAAATTCCTAAAGCCGGAACTTCTACAGCACCTGCAAGGTGCAAAGGTCCTGAATCATTCCCGATAACGACTTTACAAGTTTTGATTAATGCGGCTAAATATCTTATTGGACTGTCAGGAATGATAAAAGCGATATCCTTATGAATACTTTTTATTTCCTGTGCATCTTTGTATTCTTTTTTATTCCCCCAGAGTAATAAAAACTTAACTTTGTATTTGCTGCTTAATAAGGTTATCAGTTCTATGTAATCTTTAATCTTATATCTTTTAGATTCCCATCCGCCCGTAATTGCTATACCTACGAGAAATTCATTTTCAAGTTTGTTGTCTTTTATGTACTTATCAGCATATTCTTTGTGAACAATGTTCACTGACAGATTAAGTTTCTTTGATACGATTGGAATACCTGCTTTAATGAGTGCATCGAGATTGAAATCACTGTTATGTACTTCTCCGCCTCTTCCGTCTATTTTAATGTTGTAAGCATAGCTTCTGCCTCTGAATTTAAAACCGACTCTGTATTTTGCGCCTGTAACGTAAGTTAATAAAGCTGTTCTTGGATTCCCAAACAGGTCAACGACGAGGTTATAACCTTTATCGCGAATGTGCCTGAGTAAATCCCACGACTTATCTATTCTTGCATCAAATGTTAAAACTCTGTCGATGTAATGATTGTCCATTAATACATCACGGTTTTTTATCAGTGTAAGATAATCAATATGTGCATTCGGAAAATATTCTCTTAAGTTTGGCAATACGGGAGTTGACATAAGTACATCTCCAATCCCGCCAAATTTGATTACAAGAATCTTTCTTACCTCGTCTTTATTAATCTTCAATTCAAATATTTTCTAAAATTATAAAATTGTTCTCTTTAGCTGTTTCTTTTGTTTCAATCGTCGTCTTATCTTTAAAGCCACACAAGTCACTTATAACACAATCGTAACATTTCGGATTAACTGCTTTACATACATTCCTTCCGAAACGGATTAAGTTTGTATGAAAAGAAATTTTGAATTCACCTGGTACGATTCTTTCCGATACTTCAAACGTTTCGTTTGCAGTGTTAGTTTCTATAACTCCAACTCTGTTTAATATCCTGTGTATATGAGTATCAACAGGAAAGACACTTCTGCCCATTCCGAATGCAAGTACGCAGGAAATTGTTTTATAACCTAATCCTTTATACTGTAGCAATTCATCGTACGCTTCTTTATTAGTATATCTCTTAAGGTAATTTAGCGATAAATCACCTGACTTTTTATACATCAAATTAAGCATCTCTTTAATGTTTGCTGATTTAGTGTTAGCCAGTCCGCAAACCTTAATAGATTTTCTGATTTTACTGAGAGGGGATCTCATCACATCTTCCCAGTCCTTAAAATCTTTCTTTAAATTAGTAAAAGCTATATACGATGTTTTATCTGTTGTATTCTGAGACAACTTAGTTGCAATCAATACATCCATCAAATCAGGTTTACGTTTCGCCGGTATTCTTTTCTCACCGAAAGAATCTTCTAGCCTGTTTATAATTTTCTCAAGCCGTTTATGGTTCAAACCTTGCCGCTCAGAATTTTATCAATAATTACTTTCACTATTCTCCGAGCAGTCTGGCCATCGTAAAATTTTAATTTGCGTCTGTTCTTAGCGTTCCCTTTAAAAATCTTTTTCATTTCGTTTACGATCTTATCTTCATTGCTACCGCAAAGTATATTTGAGCCGTGTTTAATTGTTATTGGTCTTTCAGTATTTTCCCTTAATGTTAAGCAAGGAATATTTAAGAAAGAAGTTTCTTCCTGAATCCCTCCTGAATCTGTGATAACAAATTTTGAATTGGCAGTCAGTGCAAGAAAATCTATGTAACCGATCGGTTCACTCATAACAAGATTCTTTATCTTATCGAGTTCTTTGTACAGATTAAATTTCTCAACCATTTTTATAGTTCTTGGATGAACGGGGAATACGATATCCAGTTGGGGGTTAAGCTCGTTTATATGCTTAAAGATATTGAGTATTTTAAGGAAATCTGCTTTTGAATCAACGTTTGAAGGTCTGTGCAAAGTTACTAATACATAATTTCTTTTAGTTATACAAAGTTCTTCTAGTATTCTCGACTTCATAGCCAGCGGCAAATATCCAACTAAGGAATCAATCATAATATTTCCAACGAAGAATATTTTATTGTTATCTATTCCGTTTTTATGAAGATTTACCATACCATCTTCTTCAGGTACGAACAGATAATTCGCGAGTGAGTCGGTAACAATCCTGTTAATTTCTTCCGGCATATTTCTGTCGAAGCTTCTTAATCCTGCTTCTATGTGAGCAACAGGAACAGGTTTACCGTTTTGCAGAATCTTGGCACAAACGATGGAAGCTGCGAGAGTTGAATTAATATCCCCGTATACTAAAACCAGGTCAGGTTTTTCCCTCAGTACAACTTTCTCAAATTTAACCATTGTTTCGGCAGTCTGTTCGGCGTGTGAGCCTGAACCAACTCCAAGGTTTATATGCGGTTTAGGCAGACCAAGCTGTTTAAAGAAAATCTCAGAAAGTTGTTTGTCATAATGCTGGCCAGTATGAACAATCTTATGAAGTATATTCTTCTTATGCTTAAGCAATTCCTTGTGTAAGGGAGCCATTTTCATGAAATTTGGTCTTGCACCGACAACTGATATAATTTTCTTCAATCTATATTGGTTTATTTAAATTTTGCAAATTTAGTTAAATTAGACTCCATAATAAACGAAAAAACAAATCATACTTATAAAAGAAGGGTTTTCTTTTATATGAATTGCTTGAAATATCTGTTATGAGTTCAAATGCACTCGAAAATGTGGTTTAAATTTTGTATATTTGTAACCTATTCAGGAAAAATTCATTTAATAAATAATAAATTTTTAATCTTTATGAACACAAAAGAATACATCGAAATAGAAGAGAAATATGGTGCACATAATTACCATCCGTTGGATGTTGTAATAGAAAAAGGTGAAGGTGTCTGGGTATGGGATGTTGACGGGAACAAATATCTTGATTGTTTAGCTGCATATTCAGCAGTAAATCAGGGACATTGTCATCCAAGGATAATTAATGCGATGAAAGAGCAAGCTGGAAAAGTAACCTTAACTTCGCGTGCTTTCAGGAACAATCAGCTACCATTGCTTTGCAAAGAACTTTGTGAGTTAACTGGTTATGAAATGGTATTACCAATGAACTCAGGTGCGGAAGCAGTTGAGACTGCATTAAAGGCAGTGAGAAAATGGGGATACACAATTAAGAAGGTTCCTGAGAATCAGGCAGAAATAATAGTCTGTACTAATAACTTTGCAGGAAGAACGATATCGATAGTCAGTTTCTCCACAGAAGAGCAGTACAAATCAGGATTCGGTCCTTTAACCCCAGGGTACAAAGTTGTAAAGTATGGTGACGCAGAAGATTTCGAAAAAGCAATTACGCCAAACACAGTAGCTTTTATAGTTGAGCCAATACAGGGTGAAGGCGGAGTGATTGTTCCACCTGCAGGATATTTAAAGAAGACTTTTGATTTATGTAAAAAGAATAATATACTTTTTGTTGCAGACGAAATACAATCAGGACTTGGAAGAAGCGGAAAAATGTTTGCTTATATGTATGATGATATAAAGCCTGATTTAGTAACTATCGGTAAAGCACTTTCAGGAGGATGTTATCCTGTCTCCGCAGTTTTATCGTCAAAAGAAATACTCGGAGTATTCAAACCGGGTGACCACGGTTCAACGTTTGGCGGAAATCCATTAGGCTGTGCAGTCGCAAGGGAAAGTTTAAAAGTACTAGTTGAAGAGGGATTAATTGAGAAATCATTCGAACTTGGAAACTATTTCAGAGACCAGTTAAACGCAATAGGTTCAAAGCTTGTGAAAGAAATCCGCGGTAAGGGATTATTCATAGGTGTTGAATTAAAACCTGAAGCAGGCGGTGCGAGAAAATACTGTGAAGGATTAAAGAATCTTGGCGTTTTATGTAAAGAAACACATGAATATGTAATAAGGTTTGCACCTCCTCTCGTAATAACGAAGGAAGAAATAGACTGGGCAGTAGAGCAGGTAAAAAAGGTATTAAGTTAATAAGGGAAACAGTTTCAGATAATAAACGGAGACAGAATGGGTAAGCGAATTACCCATTCTGAATTTAAAAATATAAATATCATTACAGTTTACATTGACAATAAATTATAATAATGTTAAATTGTATGTTTTAATGAATAAGAGATGAAAGAATCGATAAAAAGATCAGTTAGAATTACAAAATATGCCACAAGGGACGAAAACCCTAATAATTGGTATGTTGTTGATGCCGATGGAAAAGTCCTCGGTCGTCTTGCAAGTGAAGTTGCAAAAAGAATAAGGGGTAAGTATAATCCTCAGTACACACCAAACGCCGATTTAGGTGACTGGATTGTTGTTATTAATGCCGAAAAGGTAAAAGTAACTGGAAAAAGAGCTGAATTAAAGGATTATAAAACCCACACAAGATATCCGGGTGGACAGAGAATCAAATCTTACAAAGAGATGATAACAGAAACTCCCGAAAGAGTTGTTGAGTTAGCAGTAAAGAGAATGTTGCCAAAGACAAAACTTGGAGCAACATTAATATCTAAATTGAAAGTTTACAAAGGTTCCGCGCATCCACATGATGCACAGAAACCGGTTGTATTAAACATTTTATAAGAATTTGAAAATTTAATTTTTTTGATGGCTACAAGTACACCAATAACAGTCGGTAGAAGAAAAACAGCAGTTGCCAGGGTTCAGTTAGTCTCGGGTAATGGTGTTGTTACTATCAACGGGAAGAGTGCAATAAATTTCCTCAAAAAGGAAGAGCACCTAAAGAACATAATGCAACCTTTTGCAGTAACAGCAACTGAGGGAACATATGATGTTAAGATTAACGTCAATGGCGGCGGATTCAGAGGTCAGATTGATGCGATAAAATTAGGGATTGCAAGATCGCTGGTTGAGATTAACGAAGAGCTTAAACCACCTTTAAGAAAAAGTGGATTTATGACAAGAGATCCGAGAATGGTTGAAAGAAAGAAATACGGAAGACCAAAAGCAAGAAAGAGATTCCAGTTCTCGAAGAGATAATAGAATAAAGATTTTTTATAAACTAATTAAAAAAACATATTCTCTGATTTCGATACACCTGTGTTCCGCTTGCGGAATGTGTGGAGAAAAATGACGGGGATAGAAGATTAACAAAAGCCAACTTAAGCCCTTTGGGGCGCACATTTCTATATAGCATTACGCTAATCTGTGAATGACTGGCTTTAGGTAATAGGAGATAAACACATGTCAAGAGTACAAATCGAAGATTTGTTATTAGCAGGTTCACATTTCGGACACTTAACCAGAAGATGGAACCCAAAGATGAGAAAATACATCTTTATGGAAAGAAACGGAATTCATATCATTGATTTAAAGAAAACCACAGGTTTAATCGATGAAGCATGCAATGCAGTTTCTAAAATTGCCACAGAAGGAAAAAAGATTCTTTTTGTCGGTACAAAAAAACAAGCCAAAGCAATCATAAAAGAACAGGCAGAAAGATGTGATTCTTTCTATGTTTCAGAAAGATGGCTTGGCGGTATGTTAACCAATTTCAACACAGTAAGAAAGAGTATCAAAAAGCTTATTACTTTGCAGAAGATGGAAAACGACGGAACGATTGAGAAATTCGTGAAGAAGGAAAGACTGATTATGATGCGTGAAAAAGAGAAACTTGAAAAAGTACTGAACGGTATTTCTACAATGACAAAACTTCCGGGTGCACTTTTCTTAGTTGATATTAAGAAAGAACACATCGCAATCGATGAAGCAAGAAAACTTAACATTCCTATCTATGCGATAGTTGATACAAACTGCGACCCTGAAGTAATAGATTATCCAATCCCTGCAAACGATGACGCAGTAAAGTCGATTGAAATAATCACAAGAGCATTTGCAGAAGCAGTAATTGAAGGTAACCAGTATGCGAAGACTAGAAGAGAAGACGAGACAGAAGAGATGAAAGAAAAAATGGAAAAGAAATAAATTTATAAGAAAATTAAAAGATTATAATAATATGGCAGTAACAATAGAATTAATTAAAGATTTAAGAGAAAAATCAGGAGCCGGAATGGCAGACTGTAAAAAAGCTCTTGAAGAAACTAATAGTGATATTCCAAAAGCTATTGAATACCTCAGAAAAAAAGGTGCAGCAATGGCAACAAAGAGAGCTGACAAGATTGCAAAAGAAGGTGCAGTAAAATCAAGCATAAGTGAAGATAAGTCAAAAGGTGTAATAGTTGAAATCAACTGTGAAACTGACTTCGTAGCAAAAGGCGACGGATTCCAGAACTTTACTCAGAATATTGCGAACATTGCACTCGCTAATGACATAAACGACGCAGCACATTTACTCGGCGTTAAAGGTCCTGATGGATTAACAGTTCAGGAAGTTATTGACGGAATGATGGGAAGTGTCGGTGAGAAGATTGAATTGAGAAGAGTAAGACTTATTAAAGTTGACGGCGGGTTTGTATCAACATACATCCATTTCGGGAGTAAAGTTGGTGCAATCGTAGGTTTGAAAGGCAAATATACTGAAGAAGCAAATGACATCGGTCAAAAGATGGCAATGCAGGTAGTTGCAATGACTCCTATAAACGTAAAAAGAGATGAAGTATCAGCAGACGTTATTGAAAAAGAATTAGAAATCTACCAGACACAGGCGCGCAACGAGAAGAAACCTGAGAATATAATAGAAAAGATTACGATGAACAGACTTGAGAAATTCTTTCAGGAAAACTGTTTACTCGAGCAGGAATACATTCAGGATTCAAGCAAGAGCGTAGGTGATTTATTAAAGGATTACTCAAAGAAAACAGGTGAACCTTTTGATGCAACAGAAATGGCAAGATTTCAATTAGGATAATATTTAAATCAATAAATTATGCCTTTAAAATTTAAAAGAATTTTACTTAAACTCTCCGGAGAATCCCTGATGGGCTCCGAGAGTTTTGGTATTGATTCAAACATCGTTGACCATATTGCAGATGAAGTTGCTTCGGCATCTAAACTTGGAATTGGTCTTGGTATTGTTATCGGAGGCGGAAACATTTACAGAGGACTTTCTGCTTCACAGCAAGGTGTTGACAGAGTGACCGGAGATATGATGGGAATGCTCGCAACTGTTATAAATTCATTAGCATTGCAGAATGCACTTGAACACAGAGGTGTTTATTCAAGAGTGCAGTCAGCAATTAAAATGGATGAAATAGCAGAACCTTTGATTATCAGACGTGCTTTAAGGCATATGGAAAAGAAAAGGGTTGTAATATTTGCAGCAGGTACCGGTGAACCGTATTTTACAACCGATACAGCAGCTGCATTAAGGGCGATTGAAATGAAAGCAGACGTTATTATTAAAGGTACAAGGGTTGAAGGTGTTTATGATTCTGATCCTGAGAAGAACAAGAATGCAAAGATGTTTAAGAAACTTACATACAGTGAGGTTTTAGAAAAAGACCTGAGGGTAATGGATTTAACTGCGATTACACTTTGCAGTGAAAACAATTTACCGATAATGGTTTTTAATATGAATAAAAAAGGCAATCTGAAAGCTTTGCTTTCGGGAAAAAATGTCGGAACAATAATCTCATAATTAAATAATTATAAGTTATGATTAAAGATATTTTAAAAGTTACAAAAGACAGAATGTTAAAAGCAGTTGACCATTTAACTGCTGAGTTTATAAAAGTCAGAACAGGTAAAGCATCTGTAGGACTTTTAGAAGGTGTAAAAGTAGATTATTACGGAACACCGACTCCGATAAATCAGGTTGGAAACCTTAACACTCCTGATTTTCACACAATTACAGTTCAGCCATGGGATAAAACAGTTATTCCTATCATAGAGAAAGCAATCTTAAACGCAAATCTCGGCTTAAATCCTTCGAGTGACGGTACATTGATAAGAATTCCTATTCCACCACTTAACGAAGAAAGAAGAAAAGAACTTGTAAAGCATACCAAAAAATTAGCCGAAGAAGCTAAAGTTTCAATAAGGAACATAAGACGTGATGAAATAGAAAAGCTTAAGAAGACTGAAAAGGAAGAACATATTTCAGAGGATGACCGTAAACACGGGGAGACTGAAATCCAGAAACTTACTGACCAGTTCATTAAAGAAGTAGATGCATTAGTACAGAAGAAAGAAAAAGAAATTATGGAAGTTTAACAACTTCCAAAGTTATGGTAAAGATATGGTTTGTAGTTTATAATACACTTTTTCTGCCTTTGATATGGGTTGGGTTCAGATTGTTATCTTTATTCAATCCAAAAATCAGAGAAGGATTCAAAGGCAGAAAAAATATTTTCAGCGATATTAAAGACTGGAACCTTGATTCCAGTAAAAGCAAAATAATATTCCACTCATCTTCATTAGGCGAATACCAGCAGGCAATCCCAATCATTACAGAACTTCAGAAGAAGAACTATCAGATTATAACTACATTCTTTTCTCCATCGGGTTACAAAAATTCAAAATCATTAATGTCGGATATAAAGAAAACATACATTCCGTTTGACTCATATCCTAACGTTAAAAAGTTCTTTGATGTGCTTAAACCCGAAATGGTAATATTGATGAGGTATGATTTATGGTTTAACTTTTTATACTATGCACAGAAAACAGGCGTGAAGATTATAATTGCCAACGCAAGGTATGATGAGAACGATATATTCTGGAAAGTTCCGTTTGTGAAGTCGATAAAGAAGGCAATGTACGGAATGGTTGACAAGATGTTTGTGATAGATGAATCTGATTATAATAACTACGTGAAACTTATGGATGGTTACAAGACTCAGGTAATAAAAGCAGGTGATTCAAAATTTGAAAGAGTGTATGAAGCATCGAAATCAATTAAAAAGGAAGAGGTGATAAACCCGAAAATAATTGAAGGTAAAAAAGTGTTTGTGGTAGGGAGTTCCTGGAAAGATGACGAAGACATAATACTTCCGGTTTTGAGTAAGGTATTGGAATACAATGAAGACTTGTTTACCTTTCTTGTCCCGCACGAACCTAAAGAGACTAAGATTTCAGCCATCGAGGAAAACCTGTTGAATGAATACCCAAACCTGAAATCGATAAGGTTATCGAACATAGAAAATTATTCTGACGAGAATTTTGTTATAGTTGACAGTATTGGTAAATTAATGAGTTTGTACTCCATTGCATATTTAGCTTATGTAGGTGGTGGATTACGAACGGGATTGCATAATGTTTTAGAACCTGCAATATTTAACATACCTGTTTTCTTTGCGAATGAAGTGAAGAACTCGGACGAGGATGAAATACTTGTTGAAAAAGGATGCGGGATACTCGTAAGCACGAGAAATCAGTTTTACAGGGATTTGAGAAGAGTATTAAGTGATGATAAATATTACAAAGAATCAAGCGAAGGGTGCAAGTATGTTTTTGATGAGACATTAGGCACAACTAAAAAAATTATAGAAAATATCATAAACTAATATGTTTGAAAGAAAAGCATTTATAACTGAATCTCTTAAAGAAAGCTCGGAGATTAAATTAAAAGTACTGGAAAGCTGCTTTGAGGATATAATTAAAGCATCAGATATTTTATTAGATTGTGTAAAGAGCGGCAACAAACTTATGCTTTGCGGAAACGGAGGAAGTGCTGCAGATTCGCAGCATCTTGCTACAGAGTTTATGATAAGGTTATCGCACGACATTAACCGTAAGGCAATACCTGCAATTGCACTTTCGACAGATTCCTCGAATCTCACTGCAGGCGGTAATGATATCGGGTTTGATAATATATTCGCGAGGAATATTGAGGGTATTGGAAGAGAAGGTGATGTACTTATAGGGATATCCACGAGCGGAAATTCGAAGAATATTATTAAGGCCGTTCAGACAGCAAAATCTATCGGTGCAAAGACAATCTGTTTCTTAGGAAGCGGCGGAGGGAAATTAAAAGATGAATGTGATTTGCCAATCGTAGTACCATCTGATAATGTGCAGAGAATACAGGAATCACATATAACCATAGGTCACATACTTTGTGAGATAACAGAGAGAGAACTATACTGATAGAAATATTCACACTAATATGAAATTCACAAGTTACGGAAAATGTGTTGACTATTTATTTTCACTCGAAAGGGTTGGAATTAAATATGATTTAAATAATATAAAGAAACTCACCGGATTATCAGACAACCCGCATAAGAAATTCAAGTCCATCCATATAGCAGGAACAAACGGCAAAGGTTCAACTGCTTCCATTATTGCATCAGTCCTGAAAGAAAGCAAATACAAAGTTGGATTGTACACATCTCCGCATATATCCGATTTCAGGGAAAGAATCAGGGTTAACGGGAAAACAATTCCGAAAGATTACGTGATTGATTATACGAACAGGTTGTATAAAGATATTGAGAAAATAAAACCCAGTTTCTTTGAAGTGACGACTGCTATGGCATTTAAATACTTTGCGGACAAGAAAGTTGATTTTGCAGTGATTGAATGCGGACTTGGCGGAAGACTTGATTCTACTAACATACTTCAGCCTGTAGTTTCAGTAATAACGAGTATCTCAATAGACCATACCGAATATTTAGGGAATACAATAAAGAGTATTACTTATGAAAAAGCAGGGATTATAAAGAGGTATATACCATGTGTGACGGGAAATTTAACAGATTACCAGAGAACAATAGTAAGGAAAGTATGCAGATACAATAAGTCTGAATTAATTGAATCGGATGCAATAACTCTGAAGAGCAAATTCATATCCGATAAAGGTTATGAGGTATCATTTTTAGGAGAAAAAATGATACTGCCTTTATTCGGTAAGTACCAGTTGAATAACGTAAAGACTGCATTTGCAGTGTTGTTTTACTTAATCGGGGAGAACTTAGCGGAAACGGGATTGTCAGAACTAAAGATTGGTTTAGCCAAAATAGAAGAGAATACAGGTTACGATTACAGATTTCGTATAATAAACGATAATCCAAAGATAATACTTGACGTATCGCACAATGCAGACGGGCTAAGCAAGCTGAAGGAAAGTTTGAAAATGCAGAAGTACGGAAAGCTGATAGTAATATTCGGAATGATGTTCGATAAGGAAATTGGTAAATGTATAAATGAATTGGAAAAATTAAATGGATTTATGATATTTACGAAGCCTGATTATAAGAGGGCAGGCGAGCCGAAGGATTTTGCAGCACATCTATCGAGGAAAAGTAAGTATGTGATTAAGAATAACGTGAAGGAATCTTATGAATATGCAAAAGCATTGGCCAAGAAAGATGATTTAATATTAATAACAGGTTCATTCTTTATGGTAAGCGATTTTTTAAAATTTATAAACGGAAATGATTAAGGCGATAATATTCGATTTAGATAATACATTAGTTGATTTTATGACTATGAAAGACCGTGCCATAGATGCGGCAGTTCATGCAATGGTTGACTCGGGGCTTAATATGACTCAGGCACAGGCAAAAGAAAAGATAAACGCAATCTACAAAAGAGAAGGTATAGAGTATCAGCAGGTGTTCGATGAATTCCTGAAAGTTGAATACGGATGTATTGATAATAAAATTATCTCAGCAGGAATAGTTGCATACAGGACAGCACGTGAAGCAGCATTAAAACCATATCCGAAAGTATTTCCTACTTTGATAGAGTTGATAAAGATGGGGATAAAACTTGCTATAGTATCTGACGCGCCGTCGAATGAAGCGTGGTTAAGGTTGTCGTACTTAAACTTTCATCATTTGTTCGATGTGATAGTAACCTACGATGAGTCACGCGAAAAGAAACCATCGCCTGCACCTTTCAACCTTGCGCTGAGCAAGTTAAATTTATCGGCAAAGGAATGTCTGATGATAGGGGACTGGGCAGACAGGGATGTTGTTGGTGCGAAGGCAGTAGGTATGAAGACAGTGTTTGCAAGATATGGTGATACGTTCAACACAGTACATCCCGGTTCGGATTATGACATAAATTCAATATCAGAATTAATTAATATTGTTAAGAAGGAAAATAATATAGCATGATTAAGGGAGTTGGAATAGATATAATCGACATTAAAAGAATAAAATCTGTAATAGAAAAGTTCGGTGAGAAGTTTTATGAAAAGATACTTACTGAAAAAGAAATAGAATATTGTAAATCATTTAAAGCAAAACCCGAACCGCATTTTGCGGGGAGGTTCGCATCGAAAGAAGCATATTCAAAAGCACTGGGAACAGGTATTTCCAAAGAGTTCAAGTGGAAAGATATAGAGATACTTAATGATGAAAGAGGGAAGCCGTACATACATCACACAGTTGAGAATGAATATTCAAAAGGGAAATATCACGTAAGCATTTCACACACGGATGAATATGCAACTGCCGTTGTAATCTGGGAGGATTAAAAAATGAACTCAGGACCATCGAAAGAACAGTTAGAAAGTCTCTTTAAGACAAGCAGAAAATACTTTGATGAACTGGCAAAGGATTATTACGCGAAGGACAGGGACTTTTACAACAAGAACTTTGCGCCCTTCTATTCTAATCCGTTAATTGCGGCAAAAGGCGGAGGTAAACCTGCAAAGCTGGTTATTGCAATTAGCCTGTTAGTACTTATTCTGGGATTAGCGTCAGTGATGCTAGTGTTTTTTAATCAGAATAGTGCTGAAAAGAAACCA
>JBMOHR010000049.1:0-18034 GCA_049317745.1 Ignavibacteria bacterium | reverse complement strand
GATTAAACTCTCTAACCCATTTTGTAAGCCAGACCATGGTAAGACTCTTCCCGCTTCCCTGCGTATGCCAGATTATACCGCCTTCTTTATTTCTGATTCTTTCCTGAGCGGCTTTAACGCCGAAGTACTGGTTATGTCTACTAAGTTTCTTATCGCCTCGGTCGAAGACGATGAAATTGTGAAGAAGTTCAATGAATCTCTCCTTATTCAGAAGTTCAACTACGTTCTTATCGAGTTTATAATCACATTTAGCGGCTCTTTTTCTGATTGGTTTTGTAAGTTCAAGAAGATACTTGTCGTTTTTGTTTAATTCCTCGCTGACTTCCTTCCATTTCAGAAAATACTTTTCTTTATTTTCGATTGCACCATAGGTTAGACCTTCGTGGTCATTACCAGCCATAACAAACTGAATTGTATTAAAGAAATGCTTAATAAAAATGTTTTTCTGATTATCGAGATTCTGACGTATACCTTCTGAAATTGAAACCGTACTTCGTTTTAATTCAACAACACCAAGCGCGATGCCGTTAATGAATAAAACCAAATCGGGTCGTTTATCATGAATGCCTTTAACTGTCACTTCTTCGGCAATGGCAAAATCATTATCGAGAGGGTTTTTCCAGTCGATTAGCCATACTGTTTCTCTGTGATTACCAATTTCAGACTGAACAGTAACACCATATCTGAGCATTGAATAAACTTTTTTATTTACATCATATAGAGATTTACTTTTATCGTTCGCAACTTTACTAAAATTAAAAATAGCTTTGCCAATCAATGTTTCGTTATAGCCCTTTTTTAATAAATGCGCTTTTAAAATATCATCTTCGACATTACTGTTTTCATTTCGCTCTTCCCAGTTACCGAGATAACGGTATTTCAGTTCATCCTGAAAAAGTTTAATCAATCTGTTCTGGGTTTCACGCTCTATTTTGCCGATGTTGTTCATTACAGAGTTCTAATCCTTTCACAAAGTAAATTTAGATAATTATACAAATGAGTATCGTTTCCTAACTCAATAGAATAATCATTAATGTTATTTGTCATATTAATATTGAGAAGTAAAGCATCAATATCAGGTTCAACAACTTTACTATCTTTTTCGAAGATTTTAACCATAAAATTACTATTTTTATAATAAATATTAATGCAATAGCTCTTATTATTATTTTCAAATAGTAAATCTATATAGGGGTCTTCATGACCCGTCACATCAAAATAGGACCCCCTACTTAATGGTACAAAATTGTTTAAATTTTCTTTAATATAATGACTATAAAAATAATAAGAAAATAGTTCGGCATGATAGCCGTTTAGCTGAGTTTTATTTAATAGTTTGATATTTAAATCATCATCTCTTCGAATTTGTTTGTCGGAACAATACCCAAGAACAGATTTATCAACAATAAAATAGTATCGCCAATCTTTTAATGACGGGTTATTGTTACAATCAGAAATATAACTATTTATAATTCTCAATAAATCTTCCTTTTCATTTCCAATAGTAATATCATTTAGTAATAGTTTCAAGTATTCTATTTTCTGAGAATCTCTTAACAATCTGCGCCAATTCTCTTCGCGAAGTCTTAATGTCCCTTTATCTGATTTGCAAAAGCTATAATTAGACTTTTTCCTTATTAAGTAATCACCTTTACAGAGCAAAGCACGTTCAAGTATGAAATCACTATTAGCTAAAATATTATCACCAAACAAAACTGACACTTTTTCAGCATATTCTTTGAACAAATTAAAATTAAAATTACCACCATTTTTACAAAAATCAAGCAAAAAACCAATTTGACCATTAAAATACTCATGATTCTCATATTTAAGAAATTCCACCTGCCAACTATTTGTTTTATCATTTAATATTATCCCAGATTTAATTTTTTCTTCCTCCATTTGTGGGCCAGAGATGTATGTTGTTTTTACTGTATCTGAAGAAAGATTTTCGTATATACTTAAATAAAACTTACCTAAATATTCAATCTGACCAAGAACATTAACAAACTCACCCGGGCTGTCTATCGTTGTATTATAAATTAAGTTTTTGCATACCCGCATCCATTTAAATAAATCTTCAAGATCGTTATCTGTGTAATCAATTAGTTTAGTTTTTTTATTAATCAGAAAAACTTTGAACGAATAAATGTATGTTTTATCCCAATAGTTTACTTTAGAACTACTGCTCCTAAATATTTTGCAAAGGAAATTATCTTGAGGAAATATTTTATTAACCAAGCTCAATATTTTGTTATCACCATCTTTTTCAAAATAGGATAAAAAATCAAATGAACTCTTTAAAGTAGTTTCAGTAATTATTTTTTCAAAAGTAGAGAACCTAATTTTTTCGGAATCTAATAATTCGGAAATTATTTCTTGCTTTTCTGCATCAACAATTTTAGCCTTTTCCACAACAATATCTTCAGCTTCAATTAGTGAAAACAAAAACATCAACTTGAAATAATTATAGAAATCATCATCAATTTTAGAAGAACCACCAATCTTATATTTCCACAAAATGTCAGTCCATTCAACATCGATTTTCTTTTCCCAATTATCATAATTAAATTCAGGAATACTTATCTTTATAAATTTTTGTAACCAAGCCTTGAAAGTTTCAAAATTTGTAAGCAACTTTCCTCTTGCATTCATCTTTATATATAAATCATCAGTCAAATTAAAGTTTTTCAAGTCTAAAAATTGAAAAGTTATAACAGGATTTTGCAAATCCGTTAACTTTTGATAAAATCCATTCGAGCTCTTAAATTTATCATTGATAGCATCTAACATAACAAGCATAGAGCTTATTGTTGGATCATTATCCCAAGAATAGAAATACCATGCGCTGTCTCTTATTATTTCCGAAAGAGTGTTATTGCATTTATTGAAAGCGAAATATATGTCGTATAAATTCCCACTTTTACAAACCAAAGCATCACAAAATTCACGGGAACTTGATCTGGTTTCATAAGTAAATTTAGAACTACTATCACTTTTAATAAATCCTCTGAAATGATCAATATGATTATCTTTATTCGCTAAATACCAATGTATCAAAAATAATGTAGTAAGTCTTTGCTGACCATCCAAAGGTACAAACTTTGGATTACCGTTTGAATTGTCGAATATTAAGCTACCATATACAAAGTCTAAATCTTTATTTTTACCATCTTCTAAATACTGATATAGTGAATCTAAAAAGTGATTTCTTAATTCTTTCAAAGGTAATCTGCCCTGGGCATAATCACGTTGAATAATCGGAATTTCGACAATATAGTTTTTTTCACTAAATAATTGAAAGAAAGATAATTTTTCGCTTTTATTAAGGTCAGTTGTTTTCATTTTCAGTTGAATTAGATTTTTTAGTTGAATATTTAGAAAGTTTTGTCTTAATTGCATCTAAGTAATCACTAGCATCATTTTCTTTCCAATACGCTATCTCAATAGACCCTTTTGTGTAATACTTTAGAAAAACATTTCTTGTGCATATAGGAATAAAAGTCCCATTTATATCATTATTAATAATAGTTTTTCTTTTTATCTGGAAAACAGCATTTTTATAACCCCTGTTAGTTTTGGAATCCAATAAAGTTAGATTTGAAAGCGAGTCAATATTGTCTGGTTCATTATCCTCTTGATAATATTGTAAAGCTCTTGAGTAAACACTTTCAAAATTGTCATAATTATCACTTGTAACTATGCTTAAAATTTCTTTGCAAAGAACTTTAGGATCATCTTTAAGCAACTCTATTGCATTATTTTGTTCTTCACCCGATGAACTCACACCAGTAAAATCCTGCAATACGACTTCAAACCAATATTTTCGGCTATTTTTTTCTTCAAGATTAATTGATTTTTTTGAACGAATATGTTCTAAATCCCAAAAACCATTTTTGAATTTATCAAATGGGAAAAGCATTTTTGTCTCGTTATTTGAGAGTATGGTTTGAATATTAAAAAGGAGCAATATTGTCCTAATTATTTTACTATCCTTGTTGTAGTTAAGCTCCTCAAGCTCTTCGAAGTCATAATCTAATTTGCTTTTTATTTCTTCATTTATGAATTCCATAAATATTTTTTTAGAGAGACCGTTTGATTTTTCTTTAAGGATTTGGATACTAAACCCAGAAGCAATTAAGAAACCTACTAAATGGTATATGTGATGATCATTATACCAATCCTCAAAAGTCATAAAGTATTTTTTGATTAGTTTCCAAAGATCATTTATATTTTGACCATTAACAAATAAATTATTAAAATAGTGGAATGTATAATAATCTTCGTAATCTATTTCCTTTTTACACATTAAATCAAATATAAATTCAATTCTTGTATAATATTCCGTTTTATTGTCGTTAATAAAATACCAGAAAGATTCTTTTTGTAAGGTGTATTCAATTTTATCCCATTCACTTGCAATTTGCAATTGCTTTAAATGAATATTGTCGGGTTTGGCATTTTGGAAATTGCCTTTTTGCAAGAATAGTGCCTTTATAAGTTCGGCATTTGTTAAAGGTATTTTCCCTATATTTATTCTTGTAAAAATATCTATAGGTTCAACTTCGTCATTAACTTCATACCAAATAAACTTAGTATCGTAAACAATAGTATCATAAAAAGTATATATTTTTTGTTTACCTTTAAACCATGATTCAACTGTATCTAATGCATCACAAATATATAAATAGTCGATGTTATTATCTCTTAATTCTCTATTTATATTCTTTAAAAAAGATTGGCTATCTTTTCTTGTTTGATAATGCAATTGAAAAATATCCTGGGGGGTTTTAAGAACTTTGTTATTAAAGTAACTCAGAATTATATAAAGTGTTGTCAATCTTTGCTGCCCATCAATTACTTCCCACTCCTCGCCCGATTTTTTAACAACAATTGGTTGTAAACAATAAAAGGGTTTTTCTTTTCCCTCTTCTTGTTTTGGAGGATTAGAAAAGAAATCATATAAATCGTCAAGTAGTTCAGTAACTTGTGGTGAAGTCCACCGATAACCTCTTTGATACGAAGGTACTATAAACTTCTTACTTACTAATTCAAATACTGTTTTTAAAGAAATTTGGTTCTCTAATTTTTCGTTTAAGGGCATGACATAATAAAAAATGTTTTAGAAATATATTTAAAGATAATAGTATATTTTAAAAGAATAACTATCATTTAATCAGATATTGTTAATATTATACAATTCTTTGTACCATTTAAACCATTTGTTTAGAGAAGCATCGTTAATACTATCTGTTGCATTTAATACATCGGTGGAAGTGAAGACTGAGAACTTTTGAGTATCACCGATTAGTTTCTTGTAACTATTAATTGATTCATTAAGATAGATATTTTCCGGATGTTTGACAACCGAGAAATAAACTTGCTCAAATGGATTGTTATTATCTTTTTCTAAAGCCATTCCAAGAATCTGGTTTCGCCATAGCTGATTTGTGCCTCCCTGAAATGGACATTCCTCAAATTCTTTATTATTAACAAAGAAGGATTTATTGTTATCTGTTACTTCCCAATACTTAAATTTGCGGATATCTTTATAATAGCATAAGTTTTTATTCTCAATTATTTCCGAAAAGGGTTTATCACATTTATGTTTAAGTATATTCTTTCTCTTGCTTAAAGTTGTATAGCCACCACAGGTTGAGAATTCTACTTCTGCAAGTTTATGTTCTATTAGCCAGAGACATAATTTGTTTTTGTTATTATAGTAAGCAATTGCTATGTCAGAATCCGTTCCATAGTCAGGCGTATGATCATTTAGTAAGCCTGTATCATCATCAGAATTACCACTCCAAAACTCAATTCTGAATCCTTTATATAATTGTTCGGTTGCTAAACTATTGAAGTCAGGTTTCAATTGTTTGAGAATGCTATCGCAATTTGAGCTTAGCAGAACAGTTAAAAACAAGTTAACATTAGCAACCTGAGAACTTGCCATATGATTAAAATAGTCATGTAATTTGAATTTATAATGATTTTGGTGTTCAAGGAAATCCTCTAATACAGTTTTGTAAATTAAAGGATATTCTTCCCTGCAAGATTCTGGTAATATTGTATCGTTTTGGTATATTCTTCCTTCATATTCAAAAACACCGGCTTCCTTTGTAATATTCTTCCACTTCCAGTTAATTAAATGAACATAGAGTTTTAACTGAAATGGATTTAATTCATTAGGAAGCTTATATTTTACACCATCAATTTCCCAAACTTTCATATTAATCTTATTTTACCGGTTAATAAATTCTGCATCATACCTTGCTTGAGTAGTTTATATTTTTCTAATTTCTTTTCAAGTGATTCTATTTCTAAATCCATATCGGAAAGGATTTGAGCAATTCGGTTTTGTTCCATTTTAGAATCAGGGCAAAGAAATTTTGCACTTTTTAGTATACTATTGTATAGACGTTGAATTGTTCCACCCTCTGTGTTGTATTTTATAATTTTATATACATAGTAAAGAAAATTATTTGAAATAAGACTTTCACAATTATCAATCCATACAATATTTGAATCTTGAAAATATGCAGGTTGACCATTATAAATTAGAGTTCTGCCTATCGTTCCAGCAGCAGATATTAAAATATCACCTTTTTTAGGAAATGAAAACCTTTTTCGATAGCTATTATATAGGTCTTCAGAGATATATGCGTCGGGCTCTTTTCCAAATGTTCCAATTTTAAAGAATGGGATTGTTCCGTCTGATTGAGTTTCATGATTAAAAACACGTCTGCACATTTTTACTTCCCCAACATCCCCGAGGGTTTTTTCTACCCATCCTTCTTTTGGTTTTAGCAATTCCTGCATTGCACCCTGCTTAATTGCTCGTTTTTTGGCAATGAGTTTTTCTAATTTTGTGATGAGTTCATCGGTATCGAACAAGACCTTTGCTATAGCGGTTTGCTCAGTAAGAGAAGGAATCGGAATTGGACAAGCGAAATATTCAGTCGTATTGATACCTGTTAGTGCGGACTGAATACTTTTATCCATCATATATTTTCGAGCGGGACGTGTCTGCAAATAATAGTATAAATATTTAGAAAGCAGCACTTTTTGGTTAATACTGTACCTTCTTGTGTGCCATGCAAACGCAGTGTGAGACCCTTCCTTGGTTACATATACAGTTCGTGCGATGCCTTCTCTTACTAAAGATGATTCACTGTACAAAAGGTCATTGCCATTTAATAAATACTGTTTAAGCTCTTGTTCTGATAATGGAACACATCCAAATTCTTGACCATCTACATAATCAATATCATATAGATTTGAAACGCCAACAATATTGCAACCCTTTCCGTATAATTCTTTCTTTTTATAAACACCAGCATTGTGGTTGCAAACTAGAGAATTTAGTTTTTGAATATGCCAATCATTTGGAATTATTCCAACATCGGTATTCTTAAATCCTTTTGGTATTTGTTTTGACTCTACCATTTAAAATTCATTTGTTTTAAATGGTTTTCAACTTTTGAAGTTAATTCTTCAACTTCAGTGCTCAACTTTGGCAAAGGTGTTTCATATCTTTCGGCAAGTTCTTTAATTCGCTGTGTTAATCTGTGGCTTATATTATCCATTTCGGATTTGATGTGGGATTCAACGCTGAACATCCATTTTTTATCTACAACGAGTTCTTTGATTTCGGGAATGCTAAGTTTGGGATATTGATTAATTACTTTTTCTTCAAGTTCGTATTTTGCGGTTTTAATTTTTACCTGAACATCTGCATCATCTTCCAAAAGTTTTTTATACTTATTAAGCATATCATATTCATCGGCATTATCGATGGTTTTATTTCCGAGTTCTTTGATTGCTTTTGCAAGGTTTCCCTTGCTGATTTTTCCCTTGTCGTCAACGGCACTGGAAAGCAAACCATCTTCGCCACTATGCTCTTCGCGAAGTTCATCCATTTCAGCGATAAGAGATTCGGATTTGCTTTCGAGCTCTTCGATAGCTTTCTGCTCATTAGCAAAGTATTCCTGAATGATTAAAGAAGGTGGAATGAGACGACCTTCGAGACCTTCAAAACCAGCAATCTGCTTAATGATTTCCTTATCACCTTTCTTAGTAATTTTTTCGAGACGCCTTATATCATTACCTGCTTTCCATCCGTCGGCAGAGATTTCATACATATCATCCTGCATAGTTTCAGCCCAGTAGTCCATAAGGTGCTGGTACATTGCGTATTTATCAGTGAGTTTTTTATCGCTGTAATACTTTAAGAGATTTTCAGAGATATTAAATATTTCTTTTTTCGGGTGAAGACTTTTAGATAATGACTTTAAGTATTCGGAAGTTTCAGTTCTCCATTTGCCGAACAAGTTATCCATCTTTTTTGAGAAGGAAGTAAATTCGGGATGAGAGAAGATTGTGTTTTTGATTTCATCGGAGGAAACGCAAAGGTCAGAATATTTCGGACGTTTGCTGTTTTTAAATAAAGAAGCTTTTAAGTTTGGGTAAACATCCCAGTATTCGCTTAAGGCATCGATATCGGAATTCGGGATACCACCGAGAAGATGTGCTTCGATGTCCTGAAGGTCTTCGGGTTCCTGACTGTCTATATAGCGAGGGATATTCAGGTTATAATCATTCTTCGGGTCAGCGATTTCAGAGAGAGGGATACTTCTTGAGAACTTCGGAATTTCGAAATGACTGTTAAACACATCGACAATTTTATGAATGTCGCGTTCGCGTAAACGGTTTTTGTTTCCGTCTTTCATAAATCCTTTGCTTGCATCAATCATAAATATAGCTTTGCGGGACTGTGCATTTTCCTTATCGAGAACGATTAAACAGGCAGCGATGCCAGTGCCAAAGAAAAGGTTTGGAGGCAGACCGATAATGCCTTTTATGTATCCTTTCTGAATAATCTTTTTGCGGATATCACCTTCTGCATTTCCGCGAAAGAGAACACCGAGAGGAAGAACTATGCAGCCCTTTCCATTTGATTTAAGAGATTTTATCATATGCAGGAGAAAAGCATAATCACCATTCTTCTGCGGTGGAAAATTATCGTAACCTTCGAAACGTTTGTAAACATCTGATGAAGGATTCAAGCCATTAGTCCAGGATTTAGTGCTGAAAGGAGGGTTTGCAACGGCATAATCGAAAGTTTTAAGTTCGTTCTTATTTTCATTCGTAAATTCAGGATTTGCAAGAGTGTTTCCCTGTCTGATATCTGAAGTGGGATTTCCGTGAAGCCACATATTCATAACTGCAAGAGCACGAGTGGCATTATCATTTTCCTGACCGTAGATGGAAATTCCGTGAGCAGATTCATCGGCAGCTTTGAGCAAAAGAGAACCGGAGCCGCAGGTGGGGTCATAAACAGTTTCGGACTGGCTACGGGATTTGCTGATACCGATAACTTTTGCCATAATGCGAGAGACTTCTGCGGGAGTGTAGAACTGACCTTTGCTCTTACCACTTTCTGTGGCAAAATGACGCATAAGATATTCGTAAGCATCGCCGAGTATATCATCGCCTTCTGCACGGTTGCTGCTGAAATCGAGTTCGGGCTTTTCGAAGATGGAAATTAAATTACTGAGACGGTCAACTTTTTCTTTGCCTTTGCCGAGTTTATCATCGTCATTAAAATCTGCGACAGTTATAATTCCTGTGAGGTCGTTAGCATCGGCAAGAGCACCGATGATTTTATTGATTCTATCGCCGATATCCGGCTGACCTTTGAGCTTAACCATATCGGCAAAGCTGCCGCCTTTTGGAATATCGACAAGAGCACCGCCTTTATCGGAAACGTATTTCATAAAGAGAAGAACAAGAACGTAGTCTTTGTACTGGCTGGCATCCATCGAGCCGCGAAGTTCATCACACCCAGCCCAGAGCGAACTGTATAATTCAGATTTTTTAATGGCCATAGTAGAACTGATTTAGAAAATGTAAATATAGTTATAGTAAATATTTTATGCTAAACAAAAAGAAAAGATGTGGAATACCTGTGGTATTCTGGATTGTGGGATGATTTGGTGCTACAGACATGAAATATCTACGATATTTGGGGAATGGAGAAGAAGGCAGTTGCAGTAGAAGGAAGAGCAGTGGCAGTTGCAGTGGCAGTTGCAGGAAGAGCAGTGGCAGTTGCAGGAGCAGGGGCAGTTGCAGGGGCAGGAGCAGTGGCAGTGGCAGTGGCAGTGGCAGTTGCAGGGGCAGGAGCAGTGGCAGTGGCAGTGGCAGTGGCAGTGGCAGTTGCAGGAAGAGCAGTGATGAGGTGATAGTCATTGTTATTGGTTTTATGTATTGATAATTTTATAATACATTTAAAACTTTAGATTATGAAAACATTCCTAATTGCTCTATTCGTACTTCTTATTACGGCAGTAGTTCAGCCGAGCGTCAATTTGTCATATGCGCAGGATAATTGTACCTGTGCGGAATGCGGCTATGCCTGCAAAACACCTATGGTTCATGCATCCAACTGCAAATATAAAAACAATCGTCAGGATGAAAATAAGTCATTTGATAAAAGTGATGCATCCGAATCGTCGGATACGGAATTCAAAATGCTGATGGTACGCTTTACGATAAAAACAATTTCCGGGGTTGACGGGATTGATAAAACACAAAAGGAAAAACTTTTTCTTGAACAGAAAGAACTGCTTGAAAAAATCACGCCTGAAAATGATTCGCAGAAACTGCTGTATGATGATATTAAAGCAGAGCTGAAGAATCTAATTGGGTCATAGGGTATAGGTTCACCATTCGCCAGCCGAACCTGCGGTCAGAGCGCGAGAATTGAACTTATTCACAAAGTTTTCGATTACACTTTATAAATAAATCTAACATATAAACTATGAGCACAAGAATTAAAGAAGTAAATTATGATGATTTTATATGGATTGATATATGCAATCCGGAGAAAACAAACCTTGACAAGATTGCTAAAGAATATAATTTAGATTACTTCCAGATAATAGACAGCCAGCAGACAGGTCATTTACCAAAATTTGAAAAACAAGAGAAATATAATTTTCTTATTTTAAGAGCGTACACTTCAAACAACGATGAACGGCCTACAAACATAACTGAACTTTCAAACAAAATTGCGTTCTTCTACAGCGGGAAAAAAGTAATTACTATTCATCGGGCGGAATTCGGTTTCTTAAATAACATTACTAAAAGCTTTACAAAATCTGAAGACTTGTTGCTTTACCTGATATACAAAATGCTGGAAACCTTTGAAGAACCATCTAAAATCCTAAGTGATAAAAACGACGAAATCGAACAAACTGTATTCCTTAAAGATTATACCAAAATTTCTTTGGAAGATTTGTATTACCAGAAAACACAGACTCGAATTACTAAAAAACTATTACTAATAACTCAAAATGTAATTAACCAGATCGAAGTCAACGAAAATTCAAAAACTGCTTTGCAGGACATTAAGGATAAATTGTTGAGCCTTGTTTTACATTACGATGAGATTTTGGAAAACTCAACAAATTTATTAAGCACATACCTTTCGGTGAATGCTCAGAAAAACAACGATGTAATCAAATTACTTACAATATTTTCAGCGTTCTTCTTGCCGCTGACATTTTTAGCAGGAATCTATGGGATGAATTTTGATATTATGCCGGAACTTAAAATGGAATATGGATATTATTTAATACTTGGAGTTATGATTGCAACAGCAATAACAATTTTCATTTGGTTTAAAAAGAAAAGAATTTTATAAACTAAATTTCCGATTTCCTGTTTGAGTACACTGAAATATCAAAGCACCTATACTTCTTCGAACTTGCGGTTGTCAAAGATTAAATCCGTTGCAAGTTGGCGTCCCTTTTCATCAATTTTATAGAGGGGCATTATCTTGCCTGCGTGAACTATCACCATATCTAGTCCTGCTTCGATAGCGTAATGAAGAAAGACTGAGTTCAGCACGTGACGAATGTGCGGACTGAGCCCGAACGAGCAGTTGCTGAGTCCGAGTATAGTTTTGCACTTCGGCATTATCTTTTTGATTTCACGGATTGCGTTTATTGTGTACACGCCGCTTTTACGAAGGTCTTCCTGTCCCGAACCAAGCGGGAAAGTTAATGCGTCGAAGATTAAATCTTCTTCGCGGAAGTTGTGAACTTCTACAGCATGGTCGCGTATGCGTTTTGCGATTGCGACTTTTTTATCGAGGTCGTATGCTTGTCCTTCTTCGTCTATTGAAAGTGCAACTACTGCTGCACCAAAGCGTTTTGCGAGTGTAAGTATTTTGTCTGCTTTCGCTGTACCCTCTTCAAAATTTATGGAATTGATTATTGCACGCCCTGCATATAGTTTTAAAGCTGTTTCGATTACGTTTACTTCTGTGGAGTCTATCATCAGCGGAAGCGTGACTGCCGTGTTGAAGCGCTTGATGACTTCAGTCATATCGCGGACTTCATCGCGTCCGACGTATGCTACGCAGATATCGAGTACGTGTGCACCTTCTTTTACCTGTTCCTTTGCCATGTTTACCATTGCATCGTAGTCTTCTTTTTCAAGAAGGTTCTTGAACTGACGGGAGCCGTTTGCATTGCAGCGTTCCCCAACCAGCACTGGTGCAGGGTCTATGGTCATCGTTGATATGCTGTAAAGCGATGCAACAGAAGATGTATATTCCCATTTTCTTTCTGCTGGTGAAATGCGTTCGGAGACATCGCTTAGCTTTCTGATATGCTCTGCGTTTGTTCCGCAGCAACCGCCTACTACTCTTACACCGAAATCTTTGACGAATAGCGTTGCCCACTTTTCCATTTCATCGGGTGAAAGGTGGTAATGTGCCTTGCCGCTTACGTTTTCGGGAATGCCTGCATTTGGCATACAGAAAACATTCTTCGGTGAATTGTGGCAAAGGTAACGGATGTTCTCTTCCATTTCCTTTGGTCCTGTTGCGCAGTTCATTCCGATGATGTCAACGAGGTCGTATGGTTCAATAACTGTTAGTGCTGCCGATATGTCAGTGCCCATAAGCATTGTACCCATCGTTTCAACTGTGACTGATACAATAACGGGAAGTTTGCGTTTCTTGTCGCGGAAGAGCCTGTCTGCCGCTGCGAGTGCGCACTTTATCTGAAGCAGGTCCTGACACGTTTCAATACAGAATAAATCAACTCCGCCGTCGAATAAACCGCTCATCTGACGGTAAAACGATTCTTCCATTTCGTCGAACGTGATGTGTCCGAGCGAAGGGAGTTTCGTGGTTGGTCCGATTGAGCCTGCTACGTAGCGTGGCTTTATGTCAGTAGAAAAGTCTTTTGCAACTGCTTTTGCAAGCTGCGCCGACTTCAGAGAAAGTTCGTAATCGAGATTCGCAATGTTGTACTCGTTTAAAACTATTGAAGCAGTGCCGAATGAATTGGTTTCTATAACGTCTGCACCTGCTTCGAGGAAGTACGAATGAAGTTTAGTAACAATTTCAGGTTTTGATATGCACAGGTATTCGTTGCAGCCTTCGAGGTTAGCTCCGCCAAAGTCATCGGCCGTCAAGCCGTACGTCTGGAGCGTGGAGCCTGTGGCGCCGTCAAATACAAGTACTTTTTCCTTTAGTTGTTCTAAGAATGTCTTCATTTTATATTTAAGTGATTTATAGTTTTAACAAATATGGTAAAGAAAAGATTTCACCATCCGCCATGGCGGACACATCCGCCCAACAAAACGGCGGACCTTCGGCGAAGATCACAGAGCTTTTAATTTTAGTAATTTAATAATATAGGAATTAGAAAAATATAGAAAAAGTATTACGGAAATTGACACAAAATAGAGAAAGAGATTAGAGATTGCACCACAGAGGGCACAGAGAAAAGCTTTTCACAGAGGGCACAGAGAAGAGATTTTCTTGGGTGAGAGAGGAGATTAGAGAAGAGATGTCCGCGAATTACGATAATTAGACGAATTGTCACAAATTTGAGATAAAGATAAACGAAGGAATTGTAGGAGTAGAGATTAGCTTCGCTGAACAAAGAACGTTTCCTGCTAAGAAACGCTTCGCGTATCTGCTTCGCGAGTAGGAATGACAGTTGGGGGAAAGGTTAATAAAGTGAATGTTTGTTTTTAAAGAAAAAGCCCGCGAGTATTGCTGCGGGCTTTTTTAAAATCTATATTTTATATTCTTTATTCTGTGTAAAGTTTGCCTGAACGAAGCTCTTCAGCAAGTCTCTTCACTTTGTAAAGATTCTTTATAGCTTCGATCATACCTTCAGAATCAAGAGATACTGTATGTGGAACATCCTGATTGTAAATATAATTATCAACTAAACTTTCCATATTACCGTCGAATGCAAGACCTACAATCTCACCATCTTTATTAATGACAGGGCTTCCTGAATTACCACCGATAATGTCATTGGTAGAGATAAAATTGAAAGCTGTTCCTTTATTAAACTCTGCAGGAGCATTTATCCATCTTTCAGGTAATGTCCACGGATATTGTTTGTCGAATGAATAATATCTGTCGTAATAACCATAGAAGGTAGTCTTTGGCGGTGCGATTGTTCCGTTGTACTCATAACTCTTAATCACGCCGTCTGAAATTCTGAGTGTAAATGTTGCATCAGGCGGAATTGATGTTCCGTAAACTTCAAATGCCGCTCTGCCAATTAACTCTTTGTTTACCGATTGAATGTTTCTTAACTCGTCTGTTTTCTTCTTAAGTTCAATTAGTTTTGGAACAGTCTCAACTGCAAACTTAATAAACGGGTCGCTTGATTTCAGGATTGCATCATTACCCTGTGACAAAAGGTTTAACGCACCTTCTTTTGTTGAAAGTACCGAAGAACCTGAAAGTGATTCAGCTGAATTACCGCCGAATATTTTTACTGCTGAATTATCTTTGCCGAGTTTCTTTTCGATTGCTTTCAGCTTAAACTTCAGCAATGCTAAATCCATCGCCGCATCATAGTTTTTATATATTGCTTCTATCTTCGTTGCGTCTATTGTTTCTTTATTCAGCGCCGCAGTAACAAGTTTATCAGCTGCTACAAACTGAACTGATGAACTTCTTGCGTTCGATGTATACGAATATACTTCAGGATAAATCTTTCCAAGTTCTTTATTCGCATTTGCAACTTCATCCCATGCTTTGCCATACTTTGATTTTAAAGTCGGGTTGGCATCAACTGCTGCTTTGAATGTTTTTTCAAAATGCTTTTTCTTTGCCATCAATACACCGTCATTCAATCCCTTAAGCATTCCGTTGTAAACTTTCTGCGAGTTTGCCATTGAGAATAATGTATTGTTAAGCTCTTTTCCTTTTTCAGGATTCTTTGCAATTATGTCTGTGTATGTGTTAACGAGCATATCGAGCATATTCTTAGTGTCGGGAATCGAATACTCTCTTGCGAATTCAAGCTGTGCAAAAGTGTTTAATCTTTCTGTTCTGCCCGGATTACCAACAACAAAAATAGGTTCTCCTACTTTTGCACCGTTTGTACTCCATTTGTAATAATGCTCTGTCTTTAATGGTTTACCGCTTTCGTCGTAAACTCTGAAGAAAGTCATATCTAAATTGTATCTTGGATATGTAAAGTTATCAGGGTCACCGCCGAAGAAACCGGCCTGGTCTTCAGGTGCCATAACCAAACGAACGTCTGTGTATCTCTTGTAAACATAAGCAGAGTAGACACCGCCGTTGTAAAGTGTTACTACCTGACATCTTAAACCTGTTTCGGCTGCAACTCTTTTTTCAATTTCAGAAATCTTTGCAGTTTTGTTTGCAACTTTCTCTTCGTTTGTCTTGCCTGATTCAATTGCTGACTGAACTTCGCTTGTAACGTCAGTCATCTTCACTAACTGGTCAACGAAAAGATTTGGAACAGGTCTTTCGTCTTCAAGTTTCATAGCAAGAAAACCATTGTCGTGAAGGTTTTCACCGTCTTTTTCAACCGCAGAAACTGATTCACGTCCGCAGTGGTGATTTGTCATAACAAGTCCGTCACCTGAAACGAAAGATGAAGAACAGTATGAAGCAAACCTTATTGCTGACATACGTACGTGGTCGAGCCATTCCTGTGTTGGTTTAAAACCATAAGTCTCGCTTAAGTAATCAACAGGCGGGAAATCGAACGTCCACATCTTACCCATATCATACTTCGTTGACTTTACTGTATCAAGATTAACACCGTAGTTTTGCGAAAAAGCAACGCTTGTGTAAACTACTAATGTTAATATGAAAATACTGAATATCTTCTTAAACATATCTTTTAATGTTATTTATGAAAATTAGTTATTTGTAATTTTTCCGTTTACTAACTCTGAACCGATACGCTTTAACATATACATATCGTTTATTGCTTCGAGCAGTCCTCTTGAATCGACCGATACAGTCGTTGGAACTTCATCCGTATAGATAAATTCTCCAGGCATGCTTTCTATGTTTCCGTCGAACACGAGACCTACTATTTCTGAATTCTTGTTAATCATCGGGCTTCCTGAATTTCCACCGATGATATCGTTCGTTGATATAAAGTTGAACGGTGTTGCAAAATCAAACTCTGGTGGTGGTTTTAACCATCTTTCTGCCAATGCCCACGGGTCTTTTTTATCAAAAGAGAAGTATCTGTCCAGAAAACCGTAAAAAGTGGTCTTTGGCGGAGCAGTTGTACCGTTGTAATTGTAACTTTTGATAATACCGTCTGATATTCTTAATGTGAACGTAGCATCAGGAGGAATCGAAGTACCATAAACATCATAAATCGCACGTCCTAATACCTGGTTGTAATACTCTTCTTTTGTACCGAGTTCCTGTAACTTCCTGTAAAGTGTTCGGAAGTCGCCGCTCTTATTCTTTTCGTAAATTTCGCGCTTTTGTTTCACTAAATCTGATATATTATTCCATACATTGCCGTATTTTGCTTTTAACTTGGAATTGCCATCCACTGCTGCTCTGAACTTCTTTTCAAAGTCTTTCTTTCTTGCCATTAAAACACCGTCGTTCAGTCCTTTTAATGTTCCGACATAAACCTTCTGACTGTTGGTAAAATTAAACAGCTCATTGTTAAGTTCTTTTTCTCTTTCAGGATTTGCAGCAATCATTCTGCGTAAACTGTCAACAACGTTATTTATGTAACCAAGAATTAACGGGTCTGAAATGTCTCTTTTAAATTCCAACTGTGAAAATGTTAAGAGTCTTGATGTTGAACCTGGATTTCCGACTACAAATATTGGTTCGCCAGGCTCTGCACCTGCATTACTCCATTTGAAATAGTTTGTTACTTTGATAGGTGAACCGTTTTCATCATAAACTCTGAAGAAAGTGCAGTCTAAAGTGTACCTTGGATATGTGAAGTTATCAGGGTCGCCGCCAAAGAAACCTGCCTGGTCTTCAGGTGCGAACACTAACCTTACGTCATTGTATCTTTTATAAATGTATGCTGAATACACGCCGCCATTGTATAAAGAAACTACCTGACAGATTATGTTTTTGCCGTCTTTGTATCGTCCTTCGATTTCTTTTATCTTATTGTATTTGAAATCATCTGCTTCATCTGCATCCTTTGCCTTATCGATAGCTGACTGGACTTCTTTCGTAACGTCAACAATCTTAGTCAACTGCTCAACGAATAATCCGGGCACAGGTCTTTCGTCTTCTATCTTCATTGCAACAAAACCTGTCTGGTGTAAATCTTCATCCTTTTTCTGAACCTGGGATACTGATTCTCGTCCACAGTGGTGATTTGTCATAACCAGTCCGTCTTCAGATACGAATGATGCCGAACAGTAATCTGCAAACCTGAGGGCAGACATTCTGACGTTATCAAGCCAGTCCTGAGTGGGCCTGAAACCATATGCTGACTGGAAATAATCCAGAGGTGGAAAATCGAAAGTCCACATTTTACCATTATCAAACTTCTGCGCTTTAACTGTATCGAGGTTTACTCCATACGAACCCTGTGAATATACATAAAGGGGCGTTAGTACAACAAATAATATGAGAATTAATTTTTTGAAATTGTTCATAGTGTTATTTAATTATTGTGTAATTGTGGTTAAAGATTGCTATTCTAAGCAACTTTTTCAATCTAAAAAGAAACGGAGC
>JBMOHR010000048.1:0-18212 GCA_049317745.1 Ignavibacteria bacterium | reverse complement strand
CTGCAAGTTTGTTTTCACAGGAAATAGAAAACCAGCCCAAAAAGAAAGACTTTTCAAACGTTAAAACAAAGATATTAGGCAGAGTATTGGATGCCGAGAGCAGTAAACCAATCGAATCAGCAACAGTTCAGATTTATTCGCTGAAAGATACCACTAAACTTGTTAAAGGAACTGCTACAGATAAAGATGGTAATTTTATCCTGGCAGATTTTAGACCCGGGAAATATGAATTAAGGGTTTCCGTTATCGGATATAACACTTCAAAGATAAAGGAAGTGGATGTATTACCTATGAACCCAGAAGTAGTAGTTGGTGATATTAAGATAAAACCCGGAAGTGAATTCGTAACTTCTGAAATTACGGTTGAGGCAGAAAAGAATATGATGGAGATGGGAATCGATAAAAAAGTATTTAACGTCGAAAAAGATATTATGAGTCAGAGCGGTTCGGCAACAGATATACTGAAGAATATTCCTTCTGTTACAGTAGATAGTGACGGAAACGTAAGTTTAAGAGGCAGTGGTAATGTAAGGATATTAATAAACGGAAAACCTTCAGGCTTGTTAAGCTCCGACCCTGCATCTGTACTGGAACAAATTCCGGGGAACACTATTGAGAGAATTGAAATAATAAATAACCCTTCTGCGAAATATGATCCTGAAGGAATGGCAGGAATTATAAATATAGTTCTCAAAAAAGGTCTGCAGGAAACATCGGGTTATACATTCAATTTAAACCTTAATGCCGGCACGAAAGACAAATACAGTTTAACTACCGGACTTTCGTACAAAACTAAGGGGTGGAATTTCTACGGCAATTACAGTCTCAGGTTTTTCCATATGTATCCAACAGGTACACTTGAGAGGACAAACTTCCTGAGCGATTCATCATTTTATTTAAAGGAAACTGATAATTCATACATGAAAATGCTTGGGCATTTAGGGACTGTTGGAATTGATTATGATATTAATAAAGATAATTTCATTGGGGCATCTGTAAGTTATAGTCACAGAGACAGAAACAGAAGTTCTTCAAGTTTATTCCAGAATTATAACCAGCTCTATATTCCTACATTTTATTATGACAGGAATAACGTTGATGCTGAAATTGAAGAAGGTGTAGATGCTAACTTAAATTACAGAAAGAAATTTGAAAAACGAGGACAGGAACTTGTTGCGTCATTTCAATATTCAAATTCGATTGAAAATAATACACTCAATATAACTGAAAGGAACCTGGATTATAATAATAATCCGTTACCCGGTAATAACTACAGGGAGAATGATTATACGAATGAAAGGTTTGATTCTTATTCAATTCAGGCAGACTATACTCATCCATTAAAAGAGGATAAAGAAAATCCTATGAAAATGAAGAGCAAGTTTGAAGTAGGTTTTAAAAGTTTATTCAGAAAGACAGATTCGGATTTCAGGGTTGAGGATTATGATTATACTAGTAATCAATTCTTACCTAATAATTTCCTGTCAAATGATTTCTTGTACAAAGAACAAATTCATTCAGTTTACGGTACTTTTGAAAACAGTTACAAGAATTTTGGATACCAGGTTGGAATTAGGCTTGAAGAGGCTCTTACTAAATCAGAGCAGATGGTTACAAACTCAACATATGAGAATAATTATTTTAGCTGGTTCCCGAGTGTCTTTATGAAACAGGGTATTACAACTACAACGGAAGCACAGATTAGTTTTACAAGAAGGATTAACAGACCCAGATTACAAAATTTAAATCCTTTTGTTGATTATTCCGACCCTCAAAACCTCAGATACGGAAACCCAAACCTGAAACCTGAATACATAAATGGAGTGGAACTTGGACTTGTAAAGTATCTTTCTACTGTTGCTCTAACATCATCTGTATTCTACAGAATTACTGAAGATGTGATTACCCGGTATATTACAGTTGATTCCAATGGTATTTCAACTATGACTCCTAAGAATCTGAATAAAGCAACAAGTTATGGGTTGGAGTTAATCGGTAACGGTGCCTTAGCAAAATGGTGGAACTTCAACGCAAGTGCCTCATATTTCAGAACTGAACTTGATGGTAATTTGAATTCCTCAGAACTGAACAACAGCGGATATAGCTGGACTGCTAAATTGATTTCAAATATGACTTTCCCGAAAATTATAGATTTTCAAATATCTATGTTTCTACAGGGAAAAAACGTAACACCGCAAGGATTTACTGAACCAATGTTTTCATCTGATATAGCATTTAAGAAAGATTTTATGAAAAAGAGAATATCTCTTGGTCTGAGAGTTAGTGATATATTTAATACACAAAAGTTTGGATTTAATTCTAACACAAGCACTTTCAACACATCTTATATGAGAAGAAGAGATTCGCGTACTTTGTTCTTAACATTCACTTATAGAATGGGTACTGATGAGAAGAAGCAGCAAAAGAAGAAACCAAATCAGGAAGAAAATAATGACAGAGAAGGTCAGGAATTTTAAATAATTTAGATTCTTATTGAAAAGGAAGGGGGCTTATTAAAGCCCCCTTTTTTATTCACTTAAAATTCTTATATAGTTTCAGAAGATGCTCTGCACCTTCTGTGGGAAGTATTTCGCCTCTTAATACTTTTTCATTAATCAGTTTAAATTCTTTATTAATTCTTTCATCGTTGAAAAAATCAGATAGTAGTTTCTCCTCAATCATTTTATTCATCCATTCAAGTGCCTGATTCTTTCTCCTGTCGTAAAATACTCCGCTTGCTTTAGTTGTTTCCTGAAACTTTAGCACAATTTCCCAGAATTCTTTCACACCTTCGCCTGTTAGTGCAGAACAGATTTGTGCCTCTGTGTGCCATCCTTTTGTTGCAGGTTGAATGTAATGCAAAGCCATTCCGAAATCTGATTTAGCCAGAAGTGCTTTTGGTTTATTATCTCCATCAGCTTTGTTGATTAATAAAGTATCTGCAAGTTCTATAACTCCTTTCTTGATACCCTGTAATTCATCACCTGCTCCAGCAATCATAACCAGCAGAAAGAAATCTACCATTGAACGGACAGTTGTTTCACTTTGCCCGACTCCGACAGTTTCAATTAAAATCGTATCATATCCTGCTGCTTCACATACAAGCATCGTTTCGCGAGTCTTTCTTGCAACACCGCCAAGCGTTCCGCTTGAAGGTGAGGGTCTGATGAAACAGTTTTGCTCTCGTGATAGCTTTTCCATTCGTGTTTTATCGCCGAGAATGCTTCCTTTAGTGATTGTGCTTGACGGGTCAATTGCAAGGACAGCCACTTTATGACCCTGATTAATCAGATATACTCCGAGTGTTTCAATCAATGAACTTTTACCCGCACCCGGAAAACCTGTTATTCCGATTCTTAATGAATTTCCTGTGCCTGGTAGAATTTGTTTCAGTACTTTTTGTGCTGTTTCATTATGCTCAGGTGAATTGCTTTCGATTAAAGTAATTGTTCGTGCAAGAATTGTCCTGTCGTTTTCTAAAACTCCTTTAACATAATCATCAATACTGAGATTCTGTCTCTTTTTACCTGATTTCTGCTTCTTAACAACGTCATCAATATCAACTCCCCGTAAAACTTTTGTTGCAAAAGCTTCACTGGCATTTTCAGGAACCCAATCAGGTTTATATGATTTATTTTTCTTGGCCATTATTACAATATTGGAAAATAATGTAATACCTTAAAGGAAAAAATGTATGCAACCGAAAAATCACATTTTCGTTTGCAGATAAGTAGTATATTTTTAAGGGAAAGTTGGTTATATTTTATCAAAATTAAATTTAGAAAAATGAAGAAAATTATATTACTGCTTTTATTAGTAATCAGTTCCGGAAGTTTATTTGCCCAATGGTCATCCAATCCGGCATTAAATCTTACCGTCTGTGATACAACCGGTGAACAGGTACTTCCAAAAATAGCAGCTACCTCCGATGGAGGATGTTACATCGGCTGGTTTGATGCAAGAAGCGGCGGCTACGCAGTATATTTACAGAAACTGAATGCACTTGGCGTGAAGCAGTTTCCTGCAAGTGGTTTATTAATAAGTAACAATCCGCAGAGCTCATCATTAGTTGACTGGGATTTGGCAGTAGATGACAGCAATTGCTGCGTACTTGCTTTCACTGATACAAGAGCCGGCAGTTCAATCAATCCTTATGCTTACAGAATCAGTCCTTCGGGGCAGTTTCTCTGGGGAGCAAACGGAATTGCTTTAACGGATTCTGTAAATGTTTTTCAGGCAAATCCAAAAGTTATTTGTACTTCCGATGGTAATTTCATTATTCCATGGCAGTATAACAATAAAATAGGAATGCAGAAAATTAATAAAGCGGGAACAAAAGTATGGGGTAACGTTCCGCTTATGGTAATTGGTAATCCCGGAATCAATGAGAAGTTTAATTATCCTATTGGTGTAAAATCCGATAACGGTAATTTCATTCTTTACTGGATTGGTTATACAGGTTCATTCATCAGTCCTGCGAATTACAAACTCTACACACAGAAATATTCTCCTGCAGGTGCAGGTCTATGGGGAAATCCTCAGGATACACTCTGGAACCAGGGAAATGCACAGGGAACATATCAGCCTTCAATTTATCCTGATGGTAATAACGGCGCAGTATATGTATGGCAAAGTTACGTTACAGGTCCTACAGTATGTTATGTTCAAAGGAAAAATTCTGCTGGTCAGATTCAATTTCCTGTAAACGGCTCTGCTGTTACAACTACTGGTGCAACAATGCTGAACTTTGCTCCTGCGGCATCATATATGCCTTCAACAGGTGAGACATTCGTATTCTGGCAAAGAAAGAATTCCTTGCAGTCAGTAATCGGTGTTTACGGACAAAAGTTTTCTGCAACAGGCACAAGACTCTGGGCTGATTCAGGATTTGCCGTGAAACCACTCGACGGAAATTCGTTCTCAAGTCTTTCTACATTTACAAAAGATACGAGTGTTATGGGATATTATATGGAAATCGTAACTGCAGGCAACACGGGTTTAGCAAAGGCATTTAAGCTCAACAGGGACGGCGCGCTGCAATGGGGCGGAAGCATTCTCACTCCGGGTGCTTACGTAAGCGGCAAGGGCAGAATGAGTTCTGCTATTAATTCAAGCGGAATGTCTATGCTCGCATTTCAGGATAACAGAAACGACGCAGGCGGAATGTATGCTCAGAATATAAATTTCAACGGGACCTTTGGTGGACCAACAGGTATTATTAATCTGGGTGGCTTAACACCTGAAAAATACTCTTTGTCACAGAATTATCCGAATCCGTTTAATCCATCAACAAAGATTAAATTTGAAATTGCGAAGAACAGTTTAGTAAGCATTAAAATATTTGACGTATTAGGACGCGAAGTGAAAAATCTTGTGAATGATAATCTAACAGCAGGAAGTTACGAAGTAACATTTAATGCAAGTGAACTTTCGAGCGGAGTATACTTCTACAAAATGGTAAGCGGGGATTTCTCTCAGATAAAGAAATTAATGCTATTAAAATAATTGAAGTTTACTTTCTAAAATAATTTTGTATTTTTAGTTACGACAATTGACGTGTCGTAAAGCATTCATCCAAAGAAGTGTTGTGAAGATCCCTTCCAACACTTCTTCCTTGTATGCAGGATTTTAAAAGGGGCATTAGCCCCTTTTTTAATTATACTAAGAAACATTCTTCAATACCATTGAATGAAATATCATTGAAAATTTAACCTAAAAAATAGGGATAAAAAAAGGGGATCTAAGCCCCTTTTAGCATATTTGAATGTAATGTTAGAATCTCTTGTTCACTTCTTCCATTATTGTGATTGCGGCTTCAGGAATTTTTGTTCCAGGGCCGAAAATAGCAGTTGCTCCATGTTTGTAAAGGAAGTCATAATCCTGTGCGGGGATAACACCGCCGACTATTACAATGATATCTTCACGTCCAAGTTTTTTGAGTTCTTCCATTAGTTGTGGCAGAAGTGTTTTATGCCCTGCGGCGAGAGAGCTCATTCCGATTATATGTACGTCGTTTTCAACTGCCTGACGTGCTGTTTCCTCGGGTGTCTGGAATAGGGGACCCATATCAACATCAAATCCCATATCTGCATAAGCAGTTGCAACTACTTTTGCGCCGCGGTCGTGTCCGTCCTGTCCCATCTTTGCAATCATTATTCTTGGTCTGCGTCCTTCTTTCTTTGCGAATTCATCTGTCAGCTTCTTTGCTTCTGCAACTTTGCTGTCGCTGTCCGATGAGTATTCAGTGCTGTACACACCTGATATTGTTCTTGTCACGGCTTGGAACCTCCCCCATATTTTTTCTAATGAATAAGATATTTCTCCTAATGTTGCACGGTACCTTGCTGCCTTTATTGCAAGGTCGAGCAGATTGCCTTCGCCCGTTTCGGCACATTTGGTTAATGCTTCAAGCGCAGACTGAACATCAGCATCATTACGGCTTGCTTTCATTTCGTTAATACGTTTTATCTGTGAAATACGTACTGCAGAATTATCCACCTCTAATATTTCCATCGGTGCTTCTTTGTCGAGACAGTACTTATTGACTCCGACGATTGTTTCGCGTGATGAATCAATGTGTGCCTGACGGCGGGCAGATGCTTCTTCTATACGAAGTTTTGGAATGCCTGCTTCAATTGCCTTCGTCATACCTCCATAAGATTCAACTTCTAAAATATGTTTCCATCCTTGCTTTAATAATTCGTTCGTGAGACTTTCTACATAATATGAACCGCCCCATGGGTCGATGACTTTGCAAATGTTTGTTTCGTCCTGTAAATATAATTGTGTGTTACGTGCAATACGTGCTGAGAAATCTGTTGGAAGTGCAATTGCCTCGTCGAGTGAATTTGTATGAAGTGATTGTGTGTGTCCGAGGGCTGCTGCCATAGCTTCCATGCAGGTTCTTACAACGTTGTTGTACGGGTCCTGTTCTGTAAGACTCCATCCAGAGGTTTGTGAGTGCGTACGAAGCGCCATTGATTTTTGATTCTTTGGGTCGAACATTTTAATCAACTTCGCCCAGATAACACGTGCGGCACGGAGTTTTGCAACTTCCATAAAATAATTCATTCCTTCTGCCCAGAAAAATGATAACCGGGGAGCAAATGTGTCTATGTCCATTCCTGACTTTATACCTGTGCGGACATACTCCAAACCGTCTGCAAGTGTGTATGCCATTTCAAGGTCAGCGGTTGCGCCTGCTTCCTGCATATGATAACCTGAAATACTTATACTGTTAAACTTCGGCATATTCACAGAAGTAAAGTTAAAAATATCCGCAATGATTTTAATAGATGGTGTAGGAGGATATATGTAAGTATTTCTAACCATATATTCTTTTAATATATCATTTTGAATCGTACCTGTAAGCAGTTCCCATTTAACACCTTGCTCTTCAGCGGCAACAATGTAAAAAGCCAGTACAGGAAGTACAGCACCGTTCATCGTCATCGAAACTGACATTTTATCGAGCGGAATTCCTGAGAATAAAATCTTCATATCTTCAATGGAATCTATGGCAACACCGGCTTTGCCGACGTCGCCTATAACTCTCGGATGGTCGGAATCGTATCCGCGGTGTGTTGCAAGGTCAAACGCAACTGAAAGCCCCATCTGTCCTGCTGCAAGATTCCTCCTGTAGAAAGCATTACTCTCTTCAGCTGTGGAAAATCCTGCATACTGGCGGACAGTCCACGGACGTTGAACGTACATAGTTGAATAAGGTCCGCGTAAGAACGGTGGAATGCCAGCCATATAATTTATATGTTCGTAATCTTTGATGTCTTCTTTAGTGTAAAGAGGCAGGACGTCAATCTGTTCCATTGTTTGCCAGATGAATTCCTCAACGTCTTTTCCTGTATCTTTCTTGAATTTCTTTTTCCAGTCTTCGTAAGAAGTTTTCTTGGAAGAGAGGTCAAGATTAATATTTACAAAATCTGGTTTCATATATAATGTGTAATTTTAATTTTTAAAGTAATGAACCATAATTAAAGAATGTTCAAGAGCATTTTGTTAATCTCGTAAACATCCGCACCAAGGAATATAAAATCATCCACACCGTTTTTCTTGTGCTCCTCAATCTGTTCTTTTGGATAACCGGCAAGAATAATCTTTACATCTTTCAACTTCGATTTCAAATCCTTTATGTATGCCGGAACGAGTTCGGGATATGTGTCGTCTGTTGAACAGATAACAAATATCTTTGCTTCGGATTTTACTGATTCTTTTACTGCTTCTTCAATTGTATCAAATCCTTTTCTGTATATAACATCAAAACCTCCGACTTCAAAGAAACCTCTTGCAAAGTCAGCGCGTGGTTTATGCTGTTTCAGCGGACCGAAAGATGCAAGGAATATTTTCGGAAGATATCCGTTCTTATCCTTGTAGCCGAATGATATGTCCCTTAATTCTTCGAATATTTCAGATGCTCTTTTCAGCTTTAAAGGTTTAAACTGAAAATCTGACGCTTTTCTTTGAAGTGATTTTCCCACTTCACCGATTGTTGCTCCGTTTGTAAATGCATCAATCGTTAAATCT
The DNA here is from genome assembly GCA_049317745.1 of Ignavibacteria bacterium. GTDB lineage: Bacteria > Bacteroidota > Ignavibacteria > Tepidaquicellales > Tepidaquicellaceae > CAIKZJ01. Next base: position 9,674 of record JBMOHR010000048.1, on the reverse strand, counting down.
ATTAAATTGTCAGGGTTTGAAGAAATCTCCTGTAATAGTCCCATTACCTTATTATGTACTTTGTCTTCACCCATTACTCTGAAATTCTTTATGTATTCTTTCCTTGAAGTCTGGAATTCAGACAGGTTATTTTCTTTTGGTGTAACTTTGTCCTCTTTTATGTTTGCGTACATATTAATTCCGACTAATACATTCTTTCTTTTAGCATAATCTTTATGCTTACTTGTGAATACTTTTTCAATTTCATCCTGAGGAACGGAATCTTTTAATGTTTTAAACATTCCGCCTCTGGCTTCGGTTGATTTTAGTAATTCCCACGACTTTGTTGCGACATCAGAAGTTAGTGTTTCAACATAATATGAACCGCCTGCAGGGTCTATCACGTTGTTAACGTGTGACTCTTCTCTGAGTACTATCTGTGTATTACGTGCAAGCCTTCTTGAAAATTCGTCCGGTAAACCTATAGTCTCATCGAACGGTGAAGTATAAATGCTGTCTGCACCGCCTACTACAGCAGAAAATGCTTCTGTTGTAGATCTCAGAAGATTAACGTAAATATCATTTTGTGTCTGATTGTAAACAGATGTTTTCGAGTGAATGAAAATATCCTTGGACTCTTCCTTACCCTTAAATGCATCAATTATGTTTGACCATAAAATTCTTGCAGCACGAAGCTTGGCAACTTCCATAAAGTAGAATGTCGTAATGCCAAATGTGAAGTGAATCCTTGGAGCAATTTCATCGATAGTAAGTCCTCTTTTTATCATCTGGTTTATGTACTCGATAGCAGATGACATTACATAAGCAAGTTCCTGAACAGCACTTGCACCAGCGTTAACGTATTCATATCCGCAAATGCCGATTGTCTTTATATTGGTTTTATTATCAACAGACCATTTTGTCATTTTATAAATCTCATCAAATGCTGTGTCAACATCAAAAGGAGTTGTACCGCTTGCCAGTGCATAAACAAACGGGTCGGATAAAAATGTAGCATTAATCTTCTTTAAGTTAATACCTGTCTTTTTGAAATATGAAATAAAAAGCGAAAATACAGGTAAGGCTGAATAACCGCCATTAACGATTAAAGGATATTTAGTAATGTCAACATTCTTAAAACAGGCTTCAATGTCCTCGTATGTGGAAACTGACGTACCTCCGAAACCGATTTCATTCTCGCCCGCTGTATCAGGGTCTTTCGAAAGCAATGTTGCTTTATCGAGCTTAAAATTTATTGTTGAAAGTCCGCGTGGCAGGTCGAACTTCAGTGCGTTGTTGTATTCCGTAGGGCTGTAATAGGGAAGTTCCTGCGAAACAAGCCAGCTGTTTTCAACATTACCCTTTGATTTATTTCCTCGGACATGATTGTGAAATCCTGGGAAACTATCTACGAGAGGATTATTACTTAAATCTTCATTTGTGTAAATTGGCTGAAGGTCTATACCTTCATAAGTTTTAGTGATTAGTTTTTTATCGAAAGGCAGACCCTTCAGGTCTTTTTCTGCAACTTTTTTCCATTCATCAAAAGACGTATAAGGGAAATCTCTCCTGAGGTCTAATTTATCTGAAAGTTTGCTCATATAAACGATTTGTTTTTGTAAAATTATGTATATAAATATCCGAATTTTAAACTTAAGATTAAATTCAAAAATGAATAATGAACGTATACATATTTAATAAGCAATAATAAATATTGTGTATAATATTAACGTAAATGTCTTTAAGATGAATCTCAAACAATTTATATTGATTATATTCTAATATAAGTATGAAATATTGTTTTGGACTTTGTAAATTATACAGAAAAAAAAAGAAGTTAAGAAATTAAAAGGGTAATATAAACATAATCATGTATAAAGCTGGGATTGTTAAATGAAAATAATTTACATCACAACACATAATCCTCCCTATGAAATGTACAAGAACGTTATTAGGTATGAAGTTAAAATTGATTTACCTAATGGAAGCTGGTTAGAGATATATCGTGGAGATTGGGGTGATATATTGGGGAAGTTGATGAAAAAGGAATATCCTGATGTTGAATTTGAGTTTTGGCAGTATGATAGCCGGGCAGATAAAATATATGAACATAGATTTGATGATGGAATATTGCATAAAAGGTTTCCGGCTCGCTTAAAGAAACACATTTATGGACTAAAACTAAAAGAGGATTATTTTTCAAGCGAGATGGTAAATTCATTGTTAAATATTGATACCAGAGATACTTTGGTACATCTTGGGTGTGATTACAATTATTTTGGGGTTTCCTTGTTTAAAAAATTCCATAATACTTTACCTATGGTCGGGTGGTTTATTTTAAATGTTGAACTTAATATTCCAAATTATAAGAATGCCAGTGTGTTTCAGAAAATCCATAGGTATTTATTCCACTATAAATTTAAAAAGCATCTTCAAAAAATTAAATATCCTATCGTGTTAAATGACGACTACAAGGATGTTATTAGTAATTATAATAAAAATGAAATATTTGTTTTGCCATGGACGATGATTGATTTTGATTTTTGGAAAAATGATTTGGACGGTATAGAATTAAGGAAGGAATTTAGAATCCCAACCGATAAAATTGTTTTCTTCTCTTCAAGTCGGATAATTCCTTCAAAGCAAATAGATTTTCTGATTAAAGTATTCGCGAATTATTCTGAATTAGATTATACATTGTATATATCCGGGGCGACAACGGTTGAATATCTGGAATATTTAAAGAATATTATCAGTACTAATAAATTAGAAGATAAAGTTATATTGCTCGGTTATGTTGATGAAGTTACTTTAAAAAAATATTATATATTATCAGATTACTTTATATCATCTTCCCTAATGGAAGGTGGACCAACATCAGGTTTATATGCTCTTGCACTTGAAAAGAAATTGATAGTAACTGATACGGGTTTTGTTGCAGATATTTTAAAGGAAAAAGACGCAGGTTTAGTATTGCCAACAATTGACTATGAGAAATGGAAAGATGAAATATTAAAAGTATTTATGGGCTTTGATATAAAAGTTATACCAAGAAAAATGATTATGGAAAGATATAATACTAAGAAATATGTCAATGATATAATGGATATATATTTAAAATCAATTAATAATTTAAAGTAAGTGTTCTATTGTTTAATAGATATTTAATAGAGGTGTAAATAATTTAGAAAAATTAAGAGAAATATAGAATGAATGAGGAATTATATAAAGATAAATTAATCAGGTTCAACTCGAGTGAGAAGTATGAGAAAGAACTTGACATATTATTAATGTTATTAGATGCAAATAGTGATGACATAATATTAGATGTTGGATGTGGCATAGGAACTGCTGGTAAGTTTTTAAGTGAACACACAAATTGTCAGGTTATAGGATATGATGTACATAAATATATAGATGCTAACGAAATAACATTCTATAATAGTTTGCAGAAAATTATTAAGGATAAATTGATATTTAGTAAAATATATTTTATGCATTCATTTGCTCATATTCTTGATCTTGAAGACCTATTAATAAAAATAAAGTTAATGTTGAAACATAATTCTGAAATAGTAATCATAACTCCAAACATAGAATTTGACAACTATTATAAGAAAAATAGGAACACTAGTCACTATGTACCGGACCCGACTGTAGTAAAGCACTTTAATATAAATGAAGTCCGGACAATAATGGAACTTAATGGATATCAAACTTTAAAGGTAGAGCAGTTTGGAGAAACTATTTATGAAACCGATATTTGTGAAAGAATATTCGGAGTATTTAGGTTTATTTGATTGTTCGGTTTGAAGTGTAACAGGACCGATGAGCAGTTAATAGTTTTATGTATCTTATGCTTTTTCTTAATGAAGAATTTAAAGGTTCAATATATAATATTCAATTTTAAAAACTTATTTAATTAATACATATAAAGAATGAGTAATTCAATAGAATTTAATTGGGATATTGAAGATTTTGACAATGATTTAAACGTTACTGATAAGGACGAAGGAGTCAGTATTTCGGTTTCATATTTCAAAAATAATGTTAATGCAATAATATTAGAGGCGGGTTGTGGTAACGGAAGAGTTGTAAAATATTTACAAAATCTTGGGTATTCTAATATTGAAGGAGTAGAACTTAACTCTAAAATTGTTAAAGAAGTTAATAGCCGTTTTAAGGATTTAAACATTTACCAGGGTGATTTATTAATTCATCCGTTTAAAAATGATTACTATGACTTTATAATTTCTTATGGAGTAATAGAGCACTTTAAAGATGGAATTGATGAGCCACTAAAGGTATTCCATAATATTTTGAAAAAAGATGGTGTTGCAATATTAACAGTACCGGCATATAATTTATATACTAAGATGAGATATATGCTAAGTAAAATAAAACCTTCCAACAAAGAAAGAGCGAAGAACATTAGAGGGAAAGATGGTAACCAGTTTGTGGTTAGTCCACTTTATGGGGATTTTTTCTTTTACTATCTTACTCCATCTGAGTTTAAGAAATTATGTCAGGATGCAGGGTTCTCGATTATTGAATACAAAGAAATTAGCCACGAATTTGGATTATATCACGCTTTAGGGAAAATAGTCGGAAATTTCAGTGGGAATTTAGTAATTCTTAATAAATTTGGAAAAATACTGAATCGTATCCTGAAATTGATACCTAATTGCTATAATCATATGCAATTATTAGTACTTAAAAAAGTATAACAGAATATATTCTTCTCGAAATCTAAGTATTAATAACTTATTTTGGTTTGAATTATTATGAATGAAAATTGTTTATTTATATTATTCGTCCAAATGAAGAATCTTGTTAAAATATCAGTTTTCGTTATAATCACTCTTTCATTATTCATAATGATGGAGATGGACGTGTTTCATCATCATGCTGATAACGGTTTGCATAATGAATGTCCGGTTTGTGTTTTAAGTACAATCATTTCTGCAGTTGCGGTATTATCTTCATTGAATTTATTCTTCAGACCTGCAGTTATACACACTAACTCAGTTCCTGTTTACGCATCTGAATTATCTCAAAATTATTCATCATATTACTATCCCGACCGGGCACCACCCTCAGTATAGCTTTTATATTTTAGACCACATTTATTTTTAAATTAAAATACTGCAATGTATAAAATTATAGTTTTAGCTATGCTATTACTTGCTAATACTTCGATTGCTGAAGTATTGACAGGAGAAATAAGGGGCAAGGTAATCGATTCCGAAAGTAAGCCCCTCAGTTTTGTTAAGGTGACTATCGTAGAACCAGGTATAAACGTTTTTACTGATGTGAAAGGTGAATTCAGCATAAAGGAGATTCCTTATGGTTTATACAATATCTCATTAAATAAAACGGGATACGTTTCAAAGAATGAATTGTTAGAAGTACAAAATGGTATAATAAATCTGAACTTCATAATGGAATCGAGCCTTATTGAGATTTCAACAATAGATGTTACCAGTTCATTCGAAGCACAGGATATTTCTCAAAGTACGTTTTCGCTTTCAACATTAAATACAAAAACACTTTCGCAGGAGCGCTCACACAATCTGAGTTCAACTATCGAAAATATTCCTGGAGTAAATACTATATCTACCGGTATAGGTATCGGGAAGCCTGTTATAAGAGGGCTTTCTTCAAACAGTGTTTTGATTGTACACGACGGTGTGAAGCACGAATCACAGCAATGGGGTGACGAACATTCCCCTGAAATAAGTTTATATGACCTGGACAGAATTGAAATCCTAAGAGGTCCTGCAAGTTTGTTGTATGGTTCGGAAGGTATTGGCGGAGTTGTTAATATTATTTCAAAGGAGCTTCAGTTTTCCGGAAATGATAGAAGAACAATATACGGTGATATAGACCTAGGAGGTTTTTCTGTGAATAATGAAGGTACAGGGAATCTAACACTGGGACTTGGATTAAAGAGTATTGGTGTTAAAGGACACCTTGGTTTAAGGAAATCAGGTGATGTTAAAACACCAGACGGAATATTGCTGGTTAATACTTTAATTCCCGGGATTAAAGATACAATCCAAGGCGGTAAATTATCAAACAGCGGGACGAATGAAATTGAAGGCGGTGTCTCCGTAGGTTACAGGGGGAGTTTCGGATATATCGATGCAGGGTTTGAAACATTTGACAGGGAATTGCAAATGCATTCTGAGGATCCATTGTCAACAGGTAACCAGAAACTGAATACTGACCAGTTTGAATTAAGCGGGAATTTTCAGTTAAGTAAGAAATATCATCTTGAGTCAATTTTATCTTATCAGATTCACAGCAGAAAAGAATTCGAAAGTATAAGTGATAAAGATGCAGGTAATCCTAACTTAAACTGGAAACTAAATAATTTTCAGGGTGACGTTAGGCTGCATAATGATTTGAATAAAAACTTTTCAGGGACACTAGGCTTGTCGTTAACAAGTATGATGAATCAAAGTCTTGGAACTGAAAAATTAATACCAAATTTTAACTCAATAAGTTTTGGTGTTTATGGTTTTGAGAAATATAATGTTGATAAATTTACTGTATCTGCAGGGCTGAGATATGACGTAAAAAGGGATAACATCGAGCATACAATTATGGAAACTGATTCGACCGGTTCCGTATCGAAAGAAATAAACCCAAGAAGCATTAACTTCAGTGCTCTATCTGGTTCTTTCGGTATCGTGTACAGACCTGTTGATATGATTGATATATTTTCTAACATTGGAAGCGGCTGGAGAGCACCCTCTGAATTTGAATTGTATGTCGATGGTGTTCACGAAGGTACGAACAGGGTTGAAAGAGGAATAATAACACAGAATCCCTATGCTGCTCCTTTACCTGAATCATCTTTTAATGTAGATGCGGGTGTACGTGCTAGGTTTAAAAACCTTAATATTGAATTGTCTTTGTTCAATAATGTTGTTAATGATTTCATATATCCTTCACCGACTAACATTATCGATTCAGTCAGCGGACTTCCTGTCTATAACGTAAAACAGGATAAAAGTATATTCAGTGGAGTTGAATATTCAGTTCAGTTTCAACCTTTTGATTTTATTCTTTTATCATTAAACGGTGATTATGTCTTTACGAAAAACACTGCGACCGATAATTCTCTGCCTTTTACTCCTCCTATGAAAAATATATTCGAAATTAAATTTCAGAAACAACAGATTGGTATTCTGAACAATCCTTATCTTAAATTTTCTGTGAAAAACGTTTCAGGACAGGGAAGGGTTGACCCTCTGGAAACAACTACGGACGGTTATACATTGCTAAATGCGGGAATCGGAATGGATTTTGTTACCTCAAAATCTGTTGTTTCTGCAGATTTTAGTGTCGATAATCTTACAGATTTAAAGTATGTGGACCATTTAAGCAGATATAAGCGGTTTGCTATGAATCCGGGCAGATGCTTTAACTTAAAGGTGACAGTTCCATTCCAGTTTTAGTATAGTTCTTATATCGGATGCAAAATGATGATTTTTTCATTTTGTCAATGATTATTTTATATATTGATTAATCTTTAATATATTGATATTTTAAACTAAACTTAAACAGTAATTATAAGGAAAATATTGAATTGTAATTACCGCATAAGTATTGATTAATATTAATTTAAATACAAGGAGTTAAAAAAATGGAAGAAAATAAAATGGCTAAAGGTCTCATGATGGGATTCTTGGCAGGTGGAATTGTAGGAGCAGTAGTTGCATTATTGTATGCACCAAAATCCGGAAAAGAATTAAGAAGCGATATTAAGATTAAGAAAGATGAATTTCTTGATGATTCAGCCGAATACATGAAAATTGCGAAGTCTAAGGCAAGTGATTTGATTAACGATGGTAAGCATAAATCGGAACAAATTATCAGGGAAGCAAAAGAAAAAGCAAGTAATTTGCTTGATGATGCTAATTCAGTGTTGAATGAAGCAAAGAGCAAAGCTACCGATAAATTCGGAACTGCAAAAGACAAAATATCTCTGGAGACTGACAGGATTAAGGATGCTTTTAAAGCTGGAATCGATGCTTACAAAGACGAAAAATCCAAAGGAACCGAAATTTAATCATAAAAAGAATTGACATTAGAAATATTAAATATTGTTTCTGTTATTATTCAGATAATCCTTTTTATCGCGTTAATCGTTACTGTAGTTTCGTTGACCAAGTACGTTAAATTATTAATGGTAAGGGTGGATGGATTACAGGAAGATCTCAATAAGTTCAAAACGAGTGTTGATCCGCTGATTGAAGATACACGTACTATGATACAGAAGATTAATAAGGTCTCGGATAAAGTGGATGAGAATTTTGTTTATGTCACAAAGACATTAGAAAAATTAGGAACTGCTACAGATGATATCATTAACTTCAAAGACAGAATTTTCAGAAAAGCTGAACCGCCAATTCTGGATACTATCAGTGCATTTGCAGGGATCGTGAAAGGTGTTAAAGTCTTTACGGATACCTGGAAAAGTAACAGATCTGTAAGGTCACCTCAGCACCACATTGAGGAAGATAATCTGCTTTTTGACACAAATAGCGATAGTGATTTTGAACTTGAAAGAGAATACGACGATATTAACAAGGAACTGAATGAAGTCAGAAAGAAACTTGAGGAGATGAAAAGAGTATAACTCTTTTGTTTCGCTTAATGGAGTTTGAGAAAGGTTAATTGCAAATTGCAATTAACCTTTTTTATTCTTAATCTCAATAGAAATTGGACAGTGGTCGCTGCCATAAACATCATTGTGTATCTTTGCGTTTACTACATTCTTCTTGAAGTCATTCGATACCATGAAATAGTCTATCCTCCATCCAACATTTCTTTCTCTTGCACGTGTGAAAACATCCCAGTAAGTATACCAGTTCGGTTCTTTGTTGAATTCGCGGAATATATCGGTATACCCTAAATTTATAATCTTATCAATCCACTCACGCTCTTCTGGTAAAAAGCCTGTGTTTGTTTCGTTTGGCTTTGGACGAGCCAGGTCTATAGCAGTATGGGCTGTGTTATAATCTCCTGTTATGATTACGCCTTTTTTGCCGAAGTATTTTCTTTGAAGCAGAAAGAAAAGTTCATCATAGAAATCGAGTTTGTATTTAACTCTGTCAGGTCCTCTTCCGCCGTTAGGGAAGTAACAGTTAACGAGCACATAATCCTTAAATTCTAATATGATTGCCCTTCCTTCATCGTCAAATAAATCGTTCCCGATTCCAAGCATTACATTCTCAGGATCTACTTTCGTATAAATCGCAACACCTGAGTATCCTTTCTTTTTTGCAGAGTGGAAGTAGGATTTGTATCCTTTGATTTCCTTCAGCTCACCCGGAAGCTGTTCGAAGTGCGCCTTCGTCTCTTGTAGACAAACTATGTCAGGTTTTGCTGAAGCCATCCAGTCAAGGAAACCCTTCTTTAGCGCTGCCCTGATGCCGTTCACATTCCATGAATATATTGATAAAGATTTTGTTCTCATTAAATTTTATTTAATCGGAATTTAAATTAATTATTGCTGATTAGAAATTCAAAATCCCGATTATTTGTAAATTTCAGTTATAGATTTACCATTTCTTATAAAACATTAAAACACTAATTTTGTTCAAACAATAATATATTATAATATGTCTACAGACTTAAAGAATTTCTTCTATCCGAAATCGATTGCAGTAATCGGTGCCTCA
>JBMOHR010000047.1:0-18226 GCA_049317745.1 Ignavibacteria bacterium | reverse complement strand
CCTCGGGCAGACCTTTAGTATCCTTAATGCCTTTAACGCTTGCCTGCAGGAGATAATTAATATGATTAAGTTTTTCTGATTTAATAGTTTCGCACAAAGACTTAAACCGTTTACCGTCGAGAGTGATATTATCATCGACGAAGAAAATAGATTTTGCACCTCTGCCTGCGGCATCCCTGATATCGGCAAGCACTCTTTCAAACTTATACTTCCTGTAACTTTTGCCATACATATGGTTAATACTGCAGAAATTACATTCATAAACGCAGCCGCGAGAAGTCTCAACGGCATCGGCTTCCTGATTCAGAATATAGAAACCTTTTTTAATAAGGCGGGCACCTCTATCGGGCAGCTTCAGGTCATCGAGATTAGCGAGACAGTTCTGAGGGTTGCGGATAATGGTGCCATCCTGTTTATAAATCAAACCATTAACCTTAGAGAAATCTTTTCCGTTTTGCAGAGACTTCACGAGTTCATCGAAAGCAAGTTCGCCTTCACCTTTAACTATATAGTCAATCAGATTTTCTTTATCATTCTGAGCGATAGTATAGCCGTCAACAGTAGCGGCATAACCGCCGAGCACGGTAACAATATTTTTATTAAAAGACTTTGCAAGTTTAATAAAATTATAAGTACCTGCAAACTGAAACAGCATAGAAGAAAAGCCAATCAAATCAGGCCGGTAATCTTTTAAGATTTTAAGAAAATACTTTTCGGGATTTCTGCCTGCAGCCACCAGGTCCACAACCTTCACCTCATTATTGTTTCTATCAATATTAGCGGCAACAGAGCACAGCCCGAGATTAGGAACGCGGAACATAGCATCGATACCAAAGCAAACACCGTTATTAGCAACGAGCAAAATTTTCATTGCACAAAATACAAAAAATCCAATCAAACATCATTACCAATAAGTCTTTATTCATTTCAATTCTGATTTCTTAATTCTGCATTCTGAATTGCTCTAATCTCGTCTCTAACCCTAAAAAATCTTTTCTCTTCTCTTTATTCTTTAGTGAGTTTCGAGAATTTAGCGGGAAAAAAGCTCTTGCTCTTTAATTCGTGAAATTAGTCTAATTTGTCTAATTAGCGGACATCTTTTCTTTTCTCTTTATTCTTTAGTGAGTTTCGTGAATTTCGCGGGAAAATATTTTCTCTTCATTTTCTTGAAGCACTATTTAAAACAAAAGCAATTCAAAATAATAACAAGAAAAATAATGCCCATACTCCAAATATTTAACTTGAAAATCGAAAGCAAAAAAAACATATTACATTACATCATTTATATGATAGAACACTATTGTTTTTATGTAAGTTATACAGCGGAGCTATACCCAAATCTGAAGTATTAATAGTTCTATTAGCAAATTAAATTAATCCTTATTAACTTAAATATTTTATCACTATTTTCAAAAAGGAGAGGAATATGAAAGATTCAAGAAGGAAATTTGCAAGTTCGTTAGCTGGCATAGTGTTACCGATTATAACAGGAGTATTGATAATCGGAATTTATCTGACAGGTTGTGACACTGTTCAGCAGACAAATTATATTGGTTCGATAAAAGGATATGTACAGGATGATTCATTAAAAACACCTCTTATTGGTGTAAAAATAACTTCATCAGAATTTACGCAGGTAATTTACACAGTTGATTCAGGTATGTTTTTTATAAAAGATTTAAGTATGGGAACGAGCGAACATACTTATCCATTATTGTTAGAGTTTTCAGGTTATCAATCCAAAATATTCAGAGCAAATTGCAAAGTTGGAGAAGTTCATGAAACAGGAATAATATATTTGAAAAGGGATAGCTTGTTATAAAGAAAATCAATAAATATTTATTGATTAAATATTAGATTATGAAGTTTGATAAACAGGAAGAAACAGATTATTTTCGTTTAAGAATTAAAAGATAATAAAATTAAATATGAAAAAAATAGTACTATACCTATCATTGTTAGTTTTCTTTTCTAATTTTGCATACACACAAGTAGATTCATCTCTTTATGGAGATGCAATTAAAAGAATTGGACTAAATTATTATAATTTTGCAGATCCTACTCGAGAAAACATTGAGGTTTATGTCTGGGGTGGAGTGAAGAATCCAGGTATATATTTGATAGCAAAAGATATGGAATTAATAAGGCTGATAACATTAACTGGGGGTATGCCGGATGACAGAATGTATGAAAGCTTTAAACTTATTAGACCAAAGAATAAAACAGGAAGATTAGAATCAGACTCTGCTTATGTCTTTAGTTATCGGGATTTATTTGACCCAGAATCAAAAGGAATGATTAGAAAAAATAATCCAAATTTACAAGCAGGAGATATGTTAGTATTTCCATTAAGACCGGAAAAAGATTTCTGGGATATAGCTTCCAGATGGACTGGTGTTATAATACTACCATTATTGGGGATAGCAACATTAATAATAAGCATAATAAATTTAAGCAGATAATGAAATATTTAGTTACAGGTGGTGCAGGTTTTATTGGCAGCAACATAGTTGAAGAATTAATAAAAAGGGGTGAGAGTGTAAGAGTACTTGATAATTTTTCAACAGGCAAGAGAGAAAATTTAAATGAGTTTGAAGGTGATATTGAACTTGTAGAAGGAGATGTTCGTTCATACCACATTGTTCAACAATCAGTAAAAGGAGTAGATGTTATTCTGCATCAAGCGGCATTACCATCTGTGCCAAGGTCGATTATTGATCCAATTACAACAAATGAGGTTAACATTGGTGGCACTCTTAACATGCTTGATGCAGCTGTAAAGGAAGGTGTAAAAAGGTTTGTTTTTGCTTCATCATCTTCTGTTTACGGGGATAATCCTGAACTGCCGAAGCATGAAAGAATGATAACAAATCCATTATCACCATACGCTGTTTCTAAACTTGCAGGAGAGAACTATTGCAGGGTATTCTCAAGTTTATATAATTTAGAAACTGTATGCTTAAGGTATTTTAATGTTTTTGGACCAAGACAAGATCCAAATTCACAGTATTCTGCTGTCATACCAAAGTTTATTAAATCAATAAACAATAACCAAAGACCAATTATATACGGAGATGGTGAACAAACAAGAGACTTTACTTATGTTGCAAATGTAGTAGAAGCCAACATTCTTGCATCTTTAAAAAACAATAATGGAAAACACTTAGTCGCTAATTGCGCATGCAGCGAGCAAATATCACTTAACGAATTAGTAAAATCAATAAGTTTAATTGCACAAAAAGACATTAAGCCAATTTATGAAGAGAAAAGGAAAGGTGATATTTTAAATTCATTTGCCTGCATCGATACTATAAAAGATTTATTAGGTTTCAGACCGTTGGTCACTTTTAAAGACGGATTATCCGAAACTTTTAAAAAAATTTCATAATTTGAGCAATTATAACCTTTCTATATTCAACAATTCATTAAGCCGTGCATTAAAAAATCTATATTTAAAAGATTTTTTTGAAAATGAACAAAACGGAGACAACATACTGGACTATGGTTCCGGTTACACACCATACAAGAATCTTGCTTTAACAAAGTATAAAAACTATTACACTGCTGAATTTCCGAAAACATCTGAAAAGCTATACAATAACAAATCGGATTATACAATATTTGAAAACGAAAAAACTGATTGTCCAGACAGTTTTTTTGAAACAGTATTAATAACAGAAGTACTTGAGCATGTATATAAACCTGTGAATTCTTTAGCAGAAATTTACAGAATCTTAAAAAAAGGTGGGAAAATAGTAGGGACTGTACCTTTTCAAATGAATGAACATGACCAGCCATATGATTATTTCAGGTACACAAATTATTCGCTTACAAAAATGCTAGAAGAAAGCAATTTCAAAAATATTAATATACAATATGTAGGTGACAGCATAGGTTCGCTGATATTTCTTACAAATAGAAATTTTGGTTTTATTTTAAAAATATTAAACCGAATAAAATTGGGGTTTGCAGCCAGAATTTTAAATCTGATAATATTTAAAATACCAGAGTATATTTATTACTATATGTACATAATTGGAATTCGATTTAATAAAATTGATTTTTTTAAAATCAGCCCTTTGGGATATTTCTTCTCAGCCCAAAAAGGAGATTAAATGAAAATATTGATAACTGGCACAGCAGGATTTATCGGTTTTCATTTAGTTGAAAAATTTGTTAAAGAGGGATACGATATATTAGGGATTGATAATGTGAATGATTATTACGATGTGGGGTTGAAGTATGACAGGCTGAGAGAAACGGGTATTTCTTTTAATTCAGAATTCATAATTCATAATTCAGAATTGAAAGAGGAGAAGAAAATAAATTCAAAAGAAAGCAAAGAAGAAATTGAGTTTGTACAGAGTGAGAAGTATGAGAATTACAGGTTTGTGAAGATGGATTTGATGGAGAAAGAGAGATTGTTGAAATTGTTTGAGATAGAGAAATTTGATTATGTGATACATCTGGCGGCGCAGGCGGGGGTGAGATATTCTATTACGAACCCACAGGCATATATAGACAGCAATATTATAGGTTTTTTTAATATACTTGAAGCATGTTCACTTCATACACCAAAGCATTTGATATTTGCTTCATCATCTTCAGTTTATGGCGAAAACAAAGAAATACCTTTTTCGACTGAACACAGAACTGATCATCCTGTTTCGCTTTATGCGGCAACAAAAAAATCAAATGAAGTAATGGCACACGCATATTCCATATTGTACGGGATACCGATGACAGGATTAAGATTTTTTACAGTTTACGGACCCTGGGGAAGACCAGATATGGCATATTATTCGTTTTCCAAAAGTATAATGGAAGGCAAAAACATAAACCTATTCAATAACGGAAACATGAAACGTGATTTCACTTATATAGATGATATAGTACATAGCATTAAGATATTACTTGAAAAAGAGCCACAAATTATTAATAATGATTGTGTTGCTAATTTCAGGTTATTTAACATTGGGAATAGTAAACCGATTGAATTAAGATATTTTATACATCTATTAGAAGTAAATTTAGGCAATAAGGCAATTTTAGAAAATAAACCAATGCAAAAGGGTGAGGTTGAGATAACGTATGCCGATAATAACGACTTATACGAATATATAAATTACAGACCAAAAGTTAAAATTGAAGAAGGATTAAATAAGTTTTGCTATTGGTATAAGGAGTATAAGAATATTGAACAGATCAATTAAATTAATTAATCTACCAAAGATAAAAGATGTTCGAGGGAACTTAACATTCTTTGAAGAGAAGAATCATATTCCGTTTAAGATTGAAAGAACTTACTGGATATATGACGTACCAGGTGGAGAGATAAGAGGATCACATGCATTTAAGAACACTCAGGAATTTATTGTAGCTTTATCAGGGAGTTTTGATGTGATACTTGATGACGGGAAGGAGAAAAGGACGTTCCATTTAAACAGATCGTATTACGGACTATATGTACCTAAAATGGTATGGAGGAATCTCGAGAATTTTTCAACCAATTCATTATGCCTGATTGCTGCATCTACAAAATATTCAAAGAAAGATTATATCTGGGATTATAATTCATTTTTAAAGCAGATTAAGAGATGAACTTCAAAAAAAGCAAAGTATTTGACTGCAATGTAATTGAACTGCCAAAAGACCAAACAACATCAGGTAATCTGACAGCGTTAAACAGCAACGTCAATTTACCATTCGAATTTAAGAGAGTTTATTACTTATACGATATACCCGGCGGGGAATCCAGGGGAGGACATGCACATAAAACACTTCAGCAGATAATTGTTGCGGCAAGCGGAAGTTTTGATGTCTTATTAGACGATGGTGAAAACAGGAAAATTGTTCATTTAAACAGACCATACAATGCATTACATATTGTACCGGGGATATGGAGAGAGTTAATGAATTTTTCTTCAGGAGCTATTTGTTTAGTGATAGCTTCTGATAAATTTAAGGAAAGTGACTATTTACGGAAATATGAATTATTCCAAACTATTAAATATAAATAAGCAAACAAAAGAAAACACTAAGGATAAAGAACAGTGTCACAATAATTAATTATAAAATAATATGGATAAAACTCAAATTGTTAATTTTGTTATAGAAAATGTTAGGAAATTAGTTGGCACATTACCAACTGAGCAGAAGTTTGATGTCGATGAGAAAACGATATTGTTTGGAAATGGTTCTAATATTGATTCATTAAGCTTAGTATCAATAATTGTAGATTTAGAAACATCATTATCAGAAGAGTATGGAATTGACATTTCATTAACGGATGATAGAGCCATGATGAGAGAAAAAAGCCCATTTGATAATGTGATTGCACTTTCTGATTTCATATACGAAATTATTAGTGAAAAATAGATATATTATAAATAATATTGTAATTAATTATGTATACTAATAAAATTGTTTTAATAACAGGAACAAGCAAAGGAACAGGATTTGAAATTGCAAATCATTTTTTGAAGAATAATTCATATGTTATTGGGATAAGCAGAAATAATCCAAAAATTGAGAATGGAAAATATGGACATTTCAATGTTGATATTTCAAAACCTGAAGAAGTAGTAAAGTGTTTCAAAGAAATAACATATAAATACAAGAAAATTGATATAGCAATTAATAATGCTGCAATTCTAACTTCACAATATTCAATGATTATGCCTGTTAAGAATGCAGTTGATATGGTTAATACAAATCTAATAGGTGCATTTGTAGTGGCAAGAGAATCTGCCAAGTTGATGAGAAAAAATAATATTGGAAGAATTATAAATATTGGTTCGATGGCGGCAAGCTTAGAACCTGCGGGAGATTCAATTTACGCTGCTTGCAAATCAGGCTTGATTACTATGAGCAATATTATGGCAAAAGAGTATTCATCGTACAATATAACGTGCAATACATTGGGAATTACAGCTTTTGAAACTGAAATGCTGAAACAATTACCAAGACATAAAATTGATGAAATAATAAAAAAACTGCCAATACCAAGATATGCTGGAATTGATGATATATTAAATGTAATAGATTTTTTTGCCTCAGAAAGAAGTTCATACATAACAGCCCAAACGGTTTATTTAGGAGGTATTAATTAGTTGTGATAAAAAGAGTTACAAATGATTTGTATTCATCAAATACATATTTTATTTGCAATGAAATTAATAATAATTGTATTATAATTGATCCAGGTTTAAACGAAATAATCATTGAAAAGCGATTAATAGATTTAGATTTAAGACCAATCGCAATTATAGCAACACACGGTCACTTTGATCATATTGGTGGTGTATCATATTTTAAAGAGAAATATAGTATACCTTTTTACCTTCATCAAAATGATTATAAATTAATGAAGTCATCTAATTTTTTCCTTAAGTTGAGCAAAATTAACAAGGTTATAAAAATCGGCGAGCCAGATTGTCTGATAAACGAAAATAGATTCCGTTTAGAATTATCAGAATTTGAATTAGAGATAATTAATTTTCAAGGACATACAGATGGCAGCTGTGTTATTAAGTATAAAGATAATCTATTTACAGGTGATACTGTTTTCAAGAAAGGTTTATACATAAATAGACTGCCTGGAGAAAACACTCAAAAGTTAAAGGAATCTATAACTAGGATTTTTGAAGAATACAAACCAAGTGATATGTGCTATCCCGGTCATGGCTCAGAAGCAAGTATTGAATATATAAAATCTAATAATAAAGAATTGATAAATTTCTTAGCAAATTGAACCAGCAAAAATTTTCTAATTATGGTGTGGGGATTCTAGTAGTATCTCATTATTTACCCAAGATGGAAATTACAAATGATGAGTTATGCAGGAATATTAAAGGAATAACTCCTGACTGGATTATTAATAAAACGGGAATAAAAAGGAGATTTCATATATCAGATGGGGAATCAGCTTCATCAATGGCAATAGAAACCGCAAAAAATATAATTAATGAAAAGAAGATTGACCCAAAAGATATAGGATTAATTATTGTAGCTTCATTCAGCCAGGATTATTTATTCCCGCCACTTTCTGCAAAAGTTCATCTGGAAATAGGAGCATCTAAGGACTGTCAGATATTAGATATAAATACAAATTGTGTCGGTTTGGTTTCGGCTTTAACAATTGCAACAGAAAGAATGATACTGAACGATAAAATTAAATATTCATTAATAATTGGTGTTGAAGTTTTATCTAAATATACAAACATTACAGATAAGGAAACTGCAATATTTTTTAGCGACGGGGCATCAGGTATTCTTTTGGGAAAAGTAAATGAGGGATATGGTTATATGAATTCGAAATTCAGAACTGATTCATCAACGTATGAATCAGTCAGAATGCGCGGAGGCGGATCAATGTATCCTGTTAACGAAAATATAAAGGATGAGAAAGCAAAATATATCGAACAGAACGGTCTTGCAACATGGAAACAAGCTATTACAAATTTACCAATAGTAATTAACGAATTAGCCATAGAAACAGGAATAGAACTTAAAGAAATTGATTTTATTGTTTTTCATCAGGCAAACGGCTTCTTAATAGATTATATACTTAAGAAATTGAAAATTCCAAGAGATAAAACTTACACTAACGTAGAAGAAATTGGAAATACAGGATCAGCAAGTATAGGGATTGCATTAAGCGAAGCAACAAAAAAGAATCTTATCGCTAAAAATAGTACAGTCTTACTAGCTGGTGTGGGAGCAGGTTTTAATTTTGGGGCAAGTCTTTGGAGGTTTGAATAAATAATGAGCAATAAAGAATCACATTTATTTTTAGAAAAATTGTTAGCTGCAATTCGGGATATTGATGCACTGCATTCAAAAAAGCTTAAAAAGAATTTAAACATAATAACACAAAATCACGAACCTGAGTTTCTTGATTTGCTGGAATTAATATATTACTATTTTCTAACCGGAAATTTTAGTCCTGAAAGAATTGCTACCGATTATTTAAAAATGGTTAATGATATGAGAAAGCAAGGATTATATTTCCATAAGAATGATGAATACTCGTGCAAGAATCAAGCCGATGCATACAATAATGTTTATTCGAACAATGAAATAATGTCATATTATATGAATGCATTACTCATATCTCAGATATTATGGAAACATCATTTTAATATGTTCATGTATTTCAAGGATAATTTAAACAATTACTTTAACTCAAGATCCAGAATAAATATTTTAGATGTTGGGCCAGGTCACGGCTTTTTCTCACATATGATACAAAAATCAGTTACAGGACACAAGAGAATTGATATTGTAGATATTAGTGAATCATCACTTAATTTTACAAAGAAAATTCTCGGATTTGATAAGAATGTTAATTATTTTGAAGTGGATATTATAAAATATGAAACCGAAAATAAATATGATTTAATTGTTTTAGGAGAAATAATTGAACATTTAGACAATCCGAGTGAAATGCTTAATAAATTGTCGGAATTACTTACTGAAGACGGAGTATTATGGCTTACAACACCAACTAATGCACCGGCTTTGGATCATGTTTACTTATTCAGAACTAAAGACGATGTGTTTAATATAATTAATAAATCAAAACTAAAAGTTGTTGATTATTATTCTGAGTATTCAGAAGATGTAAATGAGGAAATAGCAATGAAATACAAAGTTACTTGCTTAATTGGTGCATTTTGTAAAAAATATTAAACAAGAATTTATAAAATTAATATTTATTTTTAGTACAATTAATAAAACACATAGAACAAACACAATGAGAATGACAAAAAAGCAATTAGAGCAATATGCAGAGAAGCATCTTAATCCAAATTATGATGTAGACAGGATTGATGCCTTTTGTGCTAAGCTAGATGTAGAAAAGGCATTAACCTTTGTAAAAGGGGACGTAGTGCTTGAAATGGGCGCTGGATCGGGGTATTATACAGAAGCATGTATAAAAACTTTCGGACATTCATACATTGTTGACGCATCTTCAAAATTATTAAGTGAGGCAAAAAATAAATATTAAAATTCAATAACATGTTTTGAAAGTTTTTTTGAAGAATTTACCCCACCCGAAAATTTAAAATTTAATGCAATACTTGCGACACACGTATTTGAACATTTTGAAGATACTGTACATGTTTTAAAAAAAGCTAGAAATTGGCTTGCCCACAAAGGTCGCATTATTATAACTGTGCCAAATGCTGAATCTATTCATAGGAAGTTAGCCGTTAAAATGGGTCTTCAAAAAAGTATATATGATTTGAGTGCGAGGGATGTAGAAGTAGGGCATGTTAGAGTTTACGATATTGATTCCCTTAGAGATCATGTTTTACAAGCGGGTGGTTATAAAATAATTAATGAATCGGGTATGTTTTTAAAAACGGTTCATTTGGGGTTAATGAAAGAGTATTCAGATGATTTATTAAAAGCATTATTCAATATTTCTGAAGAGATCCCACCCAGGCTGCTTGCGAATATATTAATGGTCGTCGAAAAGGAATAGATAGCAATTTAAATAAAAAGAAAATAAATATCATTCGGAAAATGAAAAACATTATTAAAGATGGATTCGGATAAATTAAGAAATAAACATCTTTTTGCAGAAGCTAAAAATTAAAGAATCTCTCATAATATATAATAATTAAAAAGAATATCTTTTAACAATTAAAAAGCAAATGAAATATAATGAAATCCAAATTGGATTAAAGGAAAAGCTACAACATAAGATAACGAAACAGGATATTGAGAAATTTGTTGAATTGACAGGAGATGATAACAAACTTCATGTTGATGAAGAATTTGCAAGAAAAACACATTTCAAGAAACCAGTTGTGCACGGAATGTTGGGTGCTTCTTTTATATCAACTATTATTGGCACGAAACTACCAGGAGATGGTGCGTTGTGGTTTTCTCAATCACTCGTTTTTTTGCTTCCAGTAAGGATAGGCGATAATCTTACAATTGTAGCAGAAGTTATTAAAAAAAACGACAAAGAGAAGATTATAGAACTTAAAACTGATATATACAATCAAAACAAGCAAATCGTAACAAAAGGTTTTTCTAAAATTAAAATTATCGAAGAAGAAAAGCATACTGTTATTAGTAAAGATATGATACTAAAGAGAAAGAAGGTAGCACTGGTTGTAGGGGGGACCGGTGGAATTGGCAGTGCAGTTTGCAAACAGTTAGCAGAAGATGGTTTTGATTTAGTTGTTCATTATAATAATGATATAAATAAAGTTAATAAGTTAAAAAGTGAATTAAAGAAATTCAAAAGTAAAGTTATTGTTCAAAAAGCAGACGTATTAAAGGAAGATGATATTAAATGTCTGATTGAAAAAGGGATAAGAGCATACGGGGACATTGATGTAATAGTAAATTGTGCTGCTATAACAATACCTAATATTAGAATTCAGAATCTTGAATGGGATGATTTTTTAAAACAAATTGAAATTAATATTAAATCTACTTTTATGATAATTAAGGAAGTTATGCCATATATGATAAAAAATGGTTATGGGAAAGTTATTAATGTTGGAAGTATGGCAGTTGACAAACCAAACACTGAATGGGTGCATTATATAACCGCAAAATCTGCTTTAGTTGGATTAACTAAATCATTAGCTATAGAATTAGCGCCAAAAGGCATTCGGGTAAATATAGTAACACCAAGTCTATTAAATACAGAGTTAACATCTGATATACCTGAAAAAGTGAAACTTCTTACAGCTGCACAAACACCTTTAAGAAGACTATCGAATGTTCAGGATGTAGCATATGCTGTAAGTTTTCTTGCTTCAGAAAAATCTGATTTCATAACAGGTGAAAATATTCGTGTTAACGGCGGACAAATCATGATTTAACAGATGAACATTGAAAATTTAAAATATTCTGATATTCTTTTGCAAAACAAATCACTTATGGGGATTAAAACAGAGATATCTTATAAAATATCTGTTTTAGCTAATGTAACTGTAAATCCGATTAAGGAAATGCTGGAACTTTTACTGCGGAATAATCAAATTAAACCTGATATAGAAATTGGTAATTATGATAATATTATTCAGGACAGTATAAATTACAAAAATGCGAATTTAGTTATAGTATTTTTAGATTTATATAAAATTGTTGAAAGTTTCCAGACATTCTTCGAAGATTTAACTGACGAAAGATATGAAGAATTGAACAGAAGTGTTACTAATGAAATTGAATTAATTATTAATAACTTGAGAGACTGTCCTGCTGTAGTATTCAACACTTTTACTTCAAGTTATTTTACATCAAATTATACTCAAAAATCAAGAAAAGATATATTTGCAGATGAATTGAATAGATATTTGATTCAAAATATAATACCTAATGTTACAACAATTGATATTGGCAAAATAATTACTCAGATTGGAAAGGATAAATCTGTAGATTTAAAATTATATAATTTAACTAAAACATTATATACAATATCTTTTCTAAAAAACTATGTTTCTGCAATTGAACCAATAATTCTTGGAAATACCGGTAAGCTTAAGAAAGCAATTGTATTTGATTGTGATAATACGCTTTGGAAAGGAATATTGGGTGAAGATGGGATGGAAAAAATTGATATGTCCTCAGTATCAGCGAATGGAAAATATTTTAATACTGTACAGAAAATTGCTTTGTATTTAAGCAAAAAGGGTATAATAGTTGGACTTTGCAGCAAGAACAACGAAGAAGATGTCAGGGAAGTTCTTTTACATCATAAGGATTTGGTGCTGAAAGAAGAACATATTGTCATACAAAAGATAAACTGGGTGGATAAAGCAACAAACCTTAAAAGCATTGCCAAAGAACTCAATATAGGATTAGACAGTATTGTTTTTGTTGATGATTCACCTTTCGAAATTAGTCTGATAAATGAGCAATTACCCGAAATTCTTACATTGCAAGTACCAAAGACACTTTATGAATATCCTGATTTTATGTTGAAAAATGTTTACAAATATTTTAACCTGAAATTAAATGATGATGACACTCAAAAAACCCAAATATATAAGCAACAATATCAACGTGAAAAGGAAAAGGAGAATTTTGAAAATATAGAAGATTATTTGAGAACACTGAAAATATGTATAAATGCTTATAAGGACAACAAAGATTTTATACCAAGAATATCACAACTTACACAGAAAACAAACCAGTTTAATCTAACAACAAGAAGGTACACAGAAAATCAAATAAATCAATTTATTAAAAGCGATAATTATTATGTATTTTGTGCATCAGTTTCAGACAAATTCGGAGAAAACGGAATAACCACATTATGTATACTTAAGAATATAACTGACGACAAAAAAACTGTTAGCATAGATACATTATTAATGAGCTGCAGAATCATAGGAAGAAACATCGAATATAAATTTTTTGAATTCCTTGTTGACTGGTTAAAGAATAATAATGTATCAAATATTAATTCAGAATACATACCAACCAAGAAGAATATTCAGGTTGAGAAATTTTACGACGACTTGGGTTTTGAATTAATTAAAGAAGATAACGAAAGGAAAGAATATATGCTGAGATTAAAAGAATTCAAAAGCAGAAATACAGACTATATAAAGTTAACCTATTAAATATATTTTAATAAATTTTACAAACATAGATGAAAGATATAAAGAAGAGCATAATAAAAGTCATGAGTGCTGTATTTGAAATTCCTGCAGAAGAAATTAATGAAAATTCATCGATTGACAATATACAGAGCTGGGAATCATTAAAGCACTTAAACTTAATTCTTGCACTGGAAGAAGAATTTGAAATAAGTATACCCGATGAAGAAGTAGGAAATTTAATAAATTTTAGACTTATTGAATTAGTAGTCAATGAATGCAAAAAGTGAAATAGAAAATTTTATAGTTAAATTCCAGGAGTATGATGAAAGTATTGCATTGATATACAATAATTCTGAATATTCGTACACTCATTTGGTAAAAAGAATTGATTACTGGAGAGAGAAATTAAGTGATATAAAAGCAGGGACAGTTGTAGGGATTGAGGGAGATTTTTCCCCGGAAACAATTTCAATCTTGTTTTCTTTGATAGATCTGAAAGTTATAGTTGTTCCGCTAGATATTAATCACTCGAACAAGAATGAAGAAAAATATAAAATTGCACAATTACAATTACTAATTAGGGTAAAGAGTGATGAGCAAATAGAAATTCTTGATTTGAAAAGCGTTGGAAAAAGAAGCGAGATGTATGACGAAATTATTAAAAGGAATGTATCAGGATTAGTATTATTTACGTCGGGTTCATCGGGAAAGCCAAAAGGTGCAGTTCACGATTTTACAAAATTATTAAAAAAATATGATTCAAGAAGAAAAGCACTAAAGACGATAAACTTTTTACTATTTGATCATTGGGGCGGGTTAAATACATTATTTCATATCTTGTCCAATGGAGGTACAGTAGTTATTCTCAAGAACAGAGCACCTGATTATGTTTGTGAATTAATTGAAAAGTACAATGTCGAACTCTTACCTGCATCACCAACATTTCTTAATATGTTAATACTAAGTAAGGTATATGAAAAATACAATCTGAAAAGTCTGGAAATAATAAGTTACGGTGCAGAACCAATGCCTGAAAATTTATTAAATCATTTAAATAGAATATTCCCAAATATTAAGTTGCAACAAACATACGGCTTAATCGAACTTGGTGTATTAAGGTCTAAATCAGAAGATAACGGTTCATTATGGGTTAAGATTGGAGGTGATGGTTATGAAACAAGGATAGTTGATGGAATACTCCAAATTAAATCAGATTCAGCAATGATTGGTTATTTGAATGCGGAAAGTCCATTTACAGAAGACGGCTGGTTTATTACAGGCGACATAGTTGAAGAAAAGGGGGATTATTTGAAGATTTTTGGAAGGAAATCAGAAATTATTAATGTTGGAGGCGAGAAAGTTTTTCCACAGGAAGTCGAAAATACTATATCAGAATTGTCGTTTGTGAATGATGTAATTGTTTATGGCGAAGATTTCAGGTTAACGGGGAAAATAGTTTGTGCAAAAGTTTTTTATACAGGAAATGAAGAGAAGCAGGAAATCATTAGAAAAATCAAAACCCATTGCCGATTAAAGTTACAGAATTTTAAAGTACCTGTAAAAATTGAATTAACAGATAAGACATTTGAAAACGATAGATTTAAGAAAAACAGGATAAATGGAGTATAAGTTTGAAAATAAAATTGTGGGCGATTTTGTGGATTTAAGAAAAATAACAATAAGCGATGCAGAAGATGTTTACAGCTGGAGGAAGAGCGAATCAGGAAAATATTTAAGACATCCTGAGAATTATACATTAAAAACACAGAAGGAATGGATTAAAAACATTACCGAAAGTGAAATTAATTATATTATTTATTCCAAAGATCATAATAACAAAGTTGGTATGATAGGAATTTATGATATAAATAGAATTGATAAAATTGCAAATGTAGGAAGATTATTCCTTTCAGATGATAATTTGAAAAAGTCAAATCCTTATGGATTGGAGTCATTACTTTTAGCCTACGATATTGTTTTTAATAAAATGAAATTTCGAAAAATAACGGGTGATATTCTTGGCTTAAACGATAATATGATTAAATTGCAGAAGTTTCTTGGAATGAAACAAGAAGGGTATTTAGAGAAACATGTTTATATTAAAAATAATTATCAGGATTTAATTATCATGTCGTTATTTGAAAAAGATTTTAAGGTGTATAAAAATAGAGTAAATATGCTTTTAAAAAGTTTTAGAAAATGAATATATTGTGATTAGATTTTTTGAATTAAAGAAACTGACAAAAAGTTTTCAACCTGCACTAACAAAATCTGTTAATAGAGTGATAAACTCAGGATGGTATTTGCTTGGGAATGAATTGAAAGAATTTGAAAAAGAGTTTGCAAAATATTGCGGGACAAAATATTGTACCGGGGTTAGCAATGGATTAGATGCTTTGCATTTGGTGCTAAAAGCATGGGGGATAGGAAAAGGTGATGAAGTAATTGTTCCATCTAACACATTTATAGCAACCTGGATTGCTATAACAATGGTCGGGGCTAAGATTGTGCCAGTAGAGCCAGATATTAAAACATATAATTTAAACCCCTCACTTATTGAAAAAGCGATAACAAAGAGATCTAAATGCATAATTGCGGTGCATCTTTATGGGCAAGTATGCGAAATGGATAAAATTACTAAAATAGCTAAAAAGTATAATTTGAAGGTTTTAGAGGATAATGCACAAGCACAAGGAGCCTTTTATAAGGGGAGAAGAACAGGATGTATAGGTGATGCAGCAGCAATAAGTTTTTATCCAGGGAAAAATCTTGGAGCTTTGGGAGATGCAGGTGCAATTACGACAAATGATGAAATATTATGCAAAAAAATTAAAGTATTAAGAAATTACGGCTCTGAAAAGAAATATCATAATATTGAAATTGGGTACAACAACAGAATGGATGAGATTCAGGCAGCAGTTTTGAGAGTTAAATTAAAGAGGCTTGATAAAGATAATCAGAAACGCAGAAATATTGCAAAGTATTATACAGAGAACATTAAAAATTCAAAGATTATTTTGCCAGATATAAAGAACTGGGACGGGCATGTATTTCACCAATTTGTAATAAGAAGTAAAGACAGAGATAAATTACAAAAATATTTGACTGATAATGGAATTGAAACTATGATTCATTATCCAATACCACCCAATAAACAAGGGGCTTACAAAGAAATGAATAAATTAGCATTTCCAATTTCGGAAAAGATACACAAAGAAGTTTTAAGTTTGCCAATTGACCCATTCCTGAAGATTCACGAAGTTAAATACATAGTTAAAACCATAAATGAGTTTTGATAAATTTATATTGAATAGCAATAATATTGAAAATAAGAGAGATTACAGCAACAAGATAACTAAAACAATTGTAAACCTTGTTGGACTAATTTGTTTAATAATTAGTCTATTAGTAACTTTTGATTTCATTCCTGAGCAAATATGGAGTAAAAGTTTTCAAAAAGATTATGAAAGTGGCAGATATGGGGATTTATATTTTTTAAATTTAGTAGATTATTTTAAAGTTGAATATGAAACTAAAAAAATACCTTCCTTTTCAACTACTAATTATCAATCAGAAATTAACGAAGCGGATATTTTACTCTTTGGCGATAGTTTTACTGCAATGGAATCTAGAGATGTTCAATTACCATATTTGCTAAAAGACTCTACTAATAAAAAGATTTTTGTAATTAAGTCAAGTAAGATTCTAAATGATCTAAATAATTTAAAATTTGCAAAACAACAGAAGAAGAAAGTTCTTATTTATCAATTTGTGGAAAGAGGAATTTTTAAGAATTTTGAAGTACTTTCAAACGAAGATGACCGGTCACTTATAAAAATTTATAATTTCTTAATGACGTTAAAGGTAGGTAATATTGAAAAAAGGTTAAACCAATTGTTGCAGAGAAGTTTAATCACATATGAAGCATATAAATATTTAGCCTCAGCAAAATTTGACCATTTGAAAATATTAACTCAAATAACCCCAATCTATAAAGCGGAACCTCCCTGGTTATTCTATTATGAGGATGTCAATCAGAGTAAAACAAGTTTTTATTACAAATTTACACAGACAGAATTAGAAATATTAGTAATGAATGCAAAGAAGTTGCAAAAAGAGCTTATAGAAAAATACAATTTAGAACTGATTATAATGCCTATACCTAACAAATATACAATATATAATGAGAAAATAAATACTGATAAATACAATAACATAATCCCTGAATTTTGTCATAAACTAACTGAAAACGGAATTCAATCAATAAATTTATATGATGATTTTCGGGAATCTGAAAAATTATTATATTATCCAACTGATACACATTGGAATCAAAACGGCATTAATATTGCACTTTTAAAATTACTTGAAGTATTGAAAACACTGAAGAATAAATGACATTTACATCACTTCAATATTTATTATTCCTGCCAATTATAGTTTTTGTAAATTATTTACTACCAAGAAATTATAGATGGGTTTCGTTATTAGTATTCAGTTCGTATTTCTTTTTAACGATACAGATTTTTACGTTATTATTGTTTCTGTTTATAAGTTTTGCAATTTGGGTTTTATCAAACAAGATGATAAACGCAAGTGTTATGCTTCAGATGGAATTGGACAAATTAAATCATTAAATTTGTAGAAAA